>JAIKXH010000071.1 GCA_024684215.1 Lachnospiraceae bacterium | reverse complement strand
TCGGCATCGCTTACTTCAACAGCCCAAATATGCCCAAGCCTGTTCTCGGTACCGCAATATGGACATTTTAATCTGAACGCGCGATAATTCGCATTACAATTTCTACACTTCATAATATTTCCTGTTGTTAAATATAATTTTACTGTCCCAGACGCTTAATAACTTTCTCTGCAATCGGGATATAGTCCTCGGTTACTTCAAAATCGCCTTCGATGATTTCTTCTATCTCTTCGTCTGTAAGGCAAAAAGTATTCCTAGCTTCTTCTCTGTAAAAGTTTTCAAACTCCAAAAAGCCTTCATCCTTTTGATAGGCCTTATCCTGTTCCCGATAATCCATTACCGTCTCAAGTTCATCAAAGAGATAGTATATATCAAAGCTAAGCATCTTAGCGCGACCATCCGCGTCTAAGTAAGAATAATCGTATGACTCTTTTTTCTGCTCTTTATATCTCTCACAATAAAAATTACAAGTAAGAAGATGATTATATACATAATAGGTTGCTGAATAACTGTTTTTAAGATTTTTCTTTATGTACTTATCCATCCCTTCATAATCCCGCTCTGCATAATACTGCTCCAGCCTTTGTATAGAATTATTTCGGACAGCGTATTTATGCTTTGATATTAAGACAGTACTTATTGCGACTATTACCAAAGCGATAGGTATGGCAATTAAAAGAATTTTTGCAAGACGACCTAATGCCTTGTTGCCTTTTTGTTCTATCTCATCAGCCCTTTTAGCGCGTTTAGCATTATCGGCGTATACTTTTTTAGTATTCTCTTTAATGTCCTTTACAATAGACTCATGTTCTTTAGCGGCGAGGTCCATGAATTCCGCTTCGCAGTATGGGCATACTATGGTATCGTCGGGCACTTCGGCTCCGCAGTTTTTACATTGCTTCATTTTTATCTCCGTGTTGTGGTTAACTCTAGCTCTAACGATTATATCACTCAAAGACTATTTGTTCTATGCTTATACTTTACGCTTTTTCTTTATGCTTTTTCTTTACGCTTATGCTTTACGCTTATTCTTCGCTCTTAAAGCCTTGCATCCGTCCGCATAGCCTTTTAGAATAACGCTTCGGGTTGTCACCTTATCCTTATGACCATAACTGATGTTCTCGACAAGCAGTATATATTCGGATATATCTATTCCTTTGACTGCTGCGAAATCTGCAAGTTCCCCCGGCGTAAGCTCAGAGGTGATATAAGACGCAGATTTTGACTTTCCGCTATTATTATCTTCGGTAATACTTTTTATTTTGCCCCCGGCTTTCTTAATTAATCTCTTATATGAAACTATAAGTGCTTTCTGTGGTTTAGCAAAATAAAGCCATACTCTAAAGGCCGCTTCAGACACAAAGGGGATAATAAACCTTACAAATATAATCACGGCAGCTATGATGATCGCCGCTATACCGAGGACGCTAAGCAGGCCCATATCTACATGTAATGACTTTAGGAAATCAAATATATTTCCGCTGTCTGCATTTCTCACTCCCGCAGTAGGGTCAAAAGCTACCCATCCTACATTTTCTATAAATACCTCTGCATATGCGTGGGAATCGGCTTCTGTTACCACATGATACAAGTCGCCATATGTGCTCTCGGGGACGAAGCCTTCAGTGTATCTGACTATAAGGCCTGCCGCTCTGGCCATAAGCACGTACGCCGATGCATAATCCGAACAGGTGCCGGTCTTGCCTTCAAACAAAAAATAATATGGACTGTCATCGGGAGCTCTGTATTTTATGTCGTAAAGAAAATCATTCTCTCTGAAATACCTTTCCAGTAGAGCAGCCTTCTCCCAATCATAGCTGGCATCTTTTGTGATTTCAAAAGCCAATGCTTCTATTTCATTTTGCTCAATTTGAAAAGCTTCTGCCGGCTTCCCGCCTTGCTTTAGCGTTATGTATTCACCGTCGGTTATTCTTTTATAATCCCTTGCGCTTCTGATGTCATCAAGAAATGCGAATGCTATTTTGAGATTTGATACCAGCATCGCAAGTTCATCATCGTTTAACTCTATTTCACTTTCCTTGTTTTCTTGCTCATTGTTATCCTTGTTTTCACTTTTTTTAGCTTCACGTGCTTTATTCAGAAGGATTTCCTTAATCTCTATAAGCATTTTCTCGCTGTCATCGGCACTCATATTTAAACCTCCGAGTTCAGCGAATTTATTCAAAGCTGCTTTAGAATTGTAAACGTCTATGGAATACGAAAAATCATTATCATGCGGTCCGCCTGTTCTGTACATTGTACCCGCATCCGTCATATGAAAATCCGCATCTTCAATATCAGCATCACACAATCTGTCGGCTGACAGATAGTAACTTGCGCCGAAGTTTTGAGCAGTAATCGTATACTTGGTTTTTATGTCAGGGATAATATCACTCTCTGCTATTTTTTCCAGGTTATACTTTTGTACAAACTCGTCATTATCGCTTGATACATACTTTATCAGCGACATTAAGTTAGATATCGACAACAGTTTTTTTTGCAGCAGATAAACCTCCGGATTAGTCTCATTCACCGCTGCTTCTATACTGTACCATCTGTTTTTTTCATAATCGTAGGCATCAAAAACCTGCCTTTTCAGGTATGCCCCTCCCTCACCTACAACAGTATAAAGCCTTCTGTTTGAGCCTTCTCTGAAATTGTCTGCATTACCTGAAAAATCAGCCAGTGAGGAAAAGTTTTCATCAATCTCAGAGTCAGTATCTCCTCCTAAAAACAGATCTTCAAATTTATCATAATACCTTGCTGATGAACGCTTGGGAATTACTGCCGAGGCTGCCAATATGGCAACGCTCATAACCGCAAAAGCTGCTAAATACGCCCATTTACCTCGTATTTTTATATTCCAGTCGTTTGCATGTATCGGCTCTTTATATTTCAAAAGTGTGCTTTCTTTTTTTGCCTCCTTTAGTTCCGCTCTGCTTGGCGATACTTTTCCGGCGCAAACTAAGTGTAACAGCATACTTGCAAACACTACTACCACGAGGTATTTGTTTTCAACCTGTTCCGTAACCTTTGCATAAAGGACAAAAGGCAACAGTGAAACGAGTGTTAAATATCCAAGTCTGTACGTGGACCCCGCAAAATAATATATTGTTATGACAAAGAAAAGCGTTACCGCCATATACATGCCGTTTTGGAGCATAGCATCCGTTCCGGCTTCAATTTCCAGAGTAGATTCACTGCCCCCGCTGACCATCCACTGCCAGAAATAAACTCCTGTATCTCTTTCACCAACGGTTATCGTGTTTCCGATGATGATAAAATACAAAACCAGATAGCCTATAGTAATAAATGCTCCGATAAATCTGTTCCTGTTTACCGTCATACACATTGCAATGGTAAACAGTCCCATTACCGCGCACTTTAATACCATCCGTAATATGTTTTCTTCATACAGTGACATTGCAGTTACGGATAACGTTATAGCAAGAATGAATGCTGCTATCTCATCAGCTTGTATAAATCTTTTTATGTTTCCTATGGAAGAACTTCTGAGTTTTTTCATAAAGTCCTCCCTTCTCCTGTAATTGCATTAAAAATACATATGCTACCTGCATCCTTCGAATTTTGTTCCAGGCCGGATATAAGCGCAGCGTCGGCTTTGCATGTAAAGCATATAAGCCCCGATCCGTTTTCCGTAACTATATCCGGAAGCCTTTCATCCTGCTCCGAGAGGATGAAAAATCCAAGCATGCTGCGTAAGTCCGAAAGCTCTTTTTCCGTTCTTACCGATATCTCGTTTTCTTTACCCTCTTCATCCTTCCAATAGACCGTTACCCCGAAATCCCTTGAAATCAGAGTTCTTATCATACCCATAGCGGTCTCAAGCATATTTTCTACAGCACCGGGTATTACAGGGTTTTCATCTGCATTTTCCGGTTTATCAGAATCCAGAAAGATGACCACGCCCGATGTTATGGGACGTTCATCTAACCTCACCATCAGCTCTCCAACTTTTGCGGAAAGCTTGTAATTGATCCTTTTTAAGGGATCCCCGGGTTCGTACTCTCTGTAATCGTAACCCGGAAAGCCTGAAAAATTGTATGTGGGCAGTTCTATTGTGTCATCGCTCTTATCATCTATTAAAGCAGTCCTCATGGTTTCTTCGAGCACAGGATCTTTGCTGCTTATCTCAGGGATCATCGGATTAACTCCGCATTTATACGATGAAGTCCCGTCCACTTTTACCGGAAACCTTGCCACTCTGAAAAAATCTTCGCAGCAGATTTCATCTATCCCTATCCTTACGCCACCCGCCATGCGGGCATAAAAAAGGAGGGGAACCGACACAGTTCCTCTTCCTCTTACGGATATATTTATTTCTTTTTCTTCTGCTTCTGTTCCGGCACTGTCCTTTAGAGTTATTCTTACAAGACAGCTTGGAATTATCATTTTATTATAAGCATCAAGGCAAAGGGCCACTTTGTCGCCTTTTTCAGACGATAAATTTCCCCCTTCATTTCTAACACTTACTGTTACAAATTTCGAGCTTAAAAATGCCATCAAAACAGATACTGCCGGAGCCAAAACAAGAGAAATCAGCAGAAAAAATCCTACTCTGGCACTACAAAAAAGCGCAAAAATCAATATGAAAACAGCGGAGCTGAAAATTCCGTCAAAATAACGGACATAGTCTCCGCGTCTTCTCGCTTTAAGGCCACCTATGATATCAGGTTTCTTCGCCTTTTTTCTTTTTTGATTTTTATCCGCATCCCGCCTCATCAAATAGGAACCTCTACAGAATCCGCAACAGCTTTCACAGCCTTAAAACCGTCTCCCCATCTTGATTTTCCCTGTGGTGACAAAATAAGCCTGTGTCCAAATACATATGGTGCCAAAAATTTTATATCATCGGGAAGCACATAATCCCTTCCCGAAATAAATGCATATGCTCTGGCTGCCCTAATCATCGCAATACTGCCTCTGGGGCTTACGCCAAGTTTTATACCGTCATTTTTTCTGGTAGCTGTCACGATAGCCAGAATATACTTTTCCGCGTTTTCAGAGCAAGTGACGCCCTCCACCCTATCGCGAAGTTCCATGACATCTTCCGGTGTTATTACGCTATTTAGGCTTTTTGCATCTTCCTCGCGCCCTTTTCTGATAATAAGAAGCTCATCATTTTCAGAGGGATAACCAATGTTTAGTTTCATTATAAATCTGTCCATCTGCGCTTCGGGCAAGGAATACGTACCGTATGTCTCCACAGGATTTTGCGTAGCAAGCACCATAAAAGGCTTTGGAAGCTCATAGGTATTTCCGTCTACAGTCACAGACAGTTCTTCCATCGCTTCCAAAAGCGCGGACTGCGATTTAGGTGATGAACGGTTTATTTCATCTGCCAAAAGAAAGTTGCAAAATACAGCTCCCTTTCTAAATTCCATCTCTCCTGAGCCTGTTTTTAACAAAGAAAAACCGGTAATATCCGAGGGCATAATGTCAGGCGTCATCTGAATACGCCCGAAAGCTCCTCCACAGGACGCCGCCATCGCTGCGGCAAGCTGTGTCTTTCCCACACCGGGCACGTCCTCTATAAGAACGTGTCCGCCGGCTAAAAGAGCTGTCATTATTAGTCTCGTTATTTCCGGTTTTCCGATTATAACTTTTTCAACATTTTTAAGGAGTGAATCAATACGTAAATCTATGTCAGTTTCTCTAAGCATTGCGTTCTCCGATTTGTGCGCGATTACTGTGAGGTTTTGTCGTATTCCCCATACTCACATCCAAGGTGGGTAACACTGATATCATCGATAAGTGAAAGTCTATCGTCTCCTATTTTCTTGTAAAGAAGGATTCTTCCTTCTCCGTTTCCTCCGTTCCAAAGGCGGTTGTGTTTTTTACTTCCGTTGGGAGCTTCATAATTTATCAGAAGCATATCTTCCTTTTTGCAAGTAAATTTTGTACGGATAAGATGTGTGGCATTGTCCATATTTACATGCCAGATAATCTTGTCCCATGTTTCCTCGCATTTAAAGCGGGTTCTGGGCAGCGTCCAGAATTTTGAAAAGTTAAATTCATACTCAAGGCCTTCGAGATAGAGTGCTCCGAGAAGCTTTTTATCAAAGGGAATTCCAAACGCCTTCGGTCTGCCTCCACCTATATCAAAGACAGAATTTTTTAACTCTTTGCCGGTGATATTGCTGGTCATACAGTTTGATGAAAGCCATATCCAGGGTGATGTGAAATCAGCTCCCCAGTTTTTGTCCGCATATCCATAGCAGGTATCTTCATCCACGTTATATCTGACGCCGTTAAAATACACATAACCGCTAAAACCGGTCTTCATTCCTTCGGCGTGCCAGTACATTTCAAAAGCTTTTAAATCTCTGAAGGGCTTACTTGCACCGTAGCCTACGTTAAAGGCAACCTTTTTATTAACCTTTAAGTTCCAGGTCATCTCACCGGCTTCGCACAGATACTCCGGGTGGGCCTCGGCTTCCTCATCGAATACGCTTACGCTTCCGCGAAGCTCTGTCTCAGAGAGATAGCAGTCATCAGCCTCTATGGAAAAAGGTGCTTTTCTTTGCAGCTTTACATTATCCCATCCAAAAAATCTATGAATCTGGCATGCCTCTTTTCCCCAGCAGCCGGCCTTAACCATAAGATATGAGGGCTTTTTCCCTGCAAAAACATTTTCAGGGAGCTGTCCCAAAACAGGCTTATCAGAGCCATGAGCAGGATTGCATGTAAAAAACTCTATAAAAAAAGCTCTCTCTTCACCGGTTTTTTCGCTTATTCCGGTAAAGGAATGCCACCACCAGTCATACCCCTCCTCCGCGAAATTGCCGTCAAGCATAAATTCGTCTCGCCGTATATCGTGGATGTTAAACATGATCTCACCTCTTATTGACCGATCTAAGAATAATCTCGGATCTGATAATACACAGGTCGGGGCATATGCCCCGGCCGAGTTAAACCTTTTCCTTTAATTTTCCGACAAGGCTTTCAATACAGCCGTCTGCGAACGGGCTGTTCAGTCCTACCTGAGAAAGCATAGGCTCGTAGAAATCCTTTGCGGAGAGATTGCAAAGCTTTAAGTAATCCTTGAAAGCTGCCTTGTAATCCTCATCCATTTTCACCTTAAACTGCATAGCGCATACGCTTGCAAGTACATAATCGATATAGTAGAAAGGTGACTGGAAGATATGGCTCTGACGCTGCCAATATCCACCCTCTCCAAAGAAAGGATCACCGTCAAAATCTATATGAGGGCGATATGTTTCCTCGAGCTTTTTCCATACTTCCTTGCGCTCTGCGGGAGTCATATCGGGATTTGCGTACACAATGTGCTGGAACTCATCTACCATGCATCCGTAAGGAACAAAAATGATAGAGTCCTCAAGATGCATTGTGAGATAATCATCTTTTCTGTCACCAAAGAATTTATCCATCCATCCGTAGGTGAAATACTCCATGGACATAGAATGGATCTCAGCGGTCTCCATGGTAATGTCGTTGTGCTCGGTTATCTCGTCATTTCTGGTGACAAAGCCCTGGAACGCATGTCCGCACTCGTGGGTGATAACATCTACATCACCACTGGTTGCATTGAAGTTTGCAAATATAAAAGGAGCTTTGTAATCGGGAAGGAAGGTCATATATCCGCCCTGGCGCTTGGTCTTTCTTCCGAGTACGTCAAAGAGCTCGTGATCCATCATAAAGTCGATAAACTCAGCAGTCTCGGGAGAGAGCTCCTCGTACATTTTCTTTCCTGCGCCTAAAATCTCCTCGGGAGTTCCGATGGGAGCAGGGTTTCCGTTTGTGAAATAAACTCCGTTATCGTAGAACTTAAGTTTATCTACAGCGATTCTCTTACGTCTCTTTTCATGAATCTCAGATACGAAAGGAACGAAAGCTTCCTTTACCTGCTTACGGAAATTCTCAACCTGAGCCTGTCCGTAGCTGTTGCGGTTCATGCGCATGTATCCGAGAGGAATGTAATTCTCAAATCCAAGCATCCTTGCCTGCTTGGTACGGTTCTTTACCATTTTGTCATAAAGATCGTCAATCTCATCGGTAACGGTGAGGAAGTAATCGCTCATCGCCTTTACGGCACGCTTACGCACATCTCTGTCCTGTGATGTGGTGAACTTTGTCATAAGGCTTAAGTTATAGGTCTCACCTTCAAACTCAATCTTGGCAGTTGCAATAAGCTTTGTGTATTTGGTTACAAGCTCATTTTCTTCCTGTAAAAGCGGAATGAGCTTTTCATCAAATGACTTGATTGCAATCTCCATATTTTTAAAAGCAACCGGTCCAAGCTTCTTTTCGAGATAATCTCTGTAGGGAGAATTGAAAAGTACTTTCTGATACTCATTTAAGCAATTCTGCCATTCGGGTCCGAATGAGTCATAGTACTCGTTCTCTTTATCATAGAACTCGTCTGTAGTATCAATGTCGTATCTAATCTGTGCAATTGTGCTTTGAGTGCTGATACGTTTTGTAAGCTTGTAGTAATCCTGATGAACGGCCCACTGTTCCTCTCCACTCTTTGCATTTTTAAGGCGCGCTACGAGATCCGCGTAACCTTTTTTCATTTCCTCGAGTTCTACTCTCTCATAAGGAAGCTTAGAAAATTTCTCCATGTGTGACTATTTCTCCTTCTTGCTTAAAAGCTTATATTCAAGCTCTGTGCCTTTCCCCTTGTAGACACCGAATATGCGCAGCATATATTTGTCCGTGACGAATCTGACTTCAGGCTTGTTTTCGTTATTTTTAACTCCGAGCTGTACCTTTGCCTCTCCCTTAAACACTTCGGCGGGAACAGCTTTTAAGAGCTTTTTCTCAGCGTAATTAATGCAGTTTTCTTCAAGAGCTGCCTGCTTATCCTGTTTTTGTTCAAGAAACTTAACCTTCAATGTTTTCTCAAGCAGTGGACTGATACAAGATGTCTTTTTGAAATAACTGCCGATAATTACGTAGATAGCGTACTCAAATGCGGCCTGGCTGTCGCCTGTCTTTTCCTTCTCCATACTCGTTCCTCCTGAATTGATTACTCTTAAGGTACTATATTGCTTGTTTCTTAATTTCTTTATTTTTTAATTTCTTTATTTCTTAATTTCTTAATTTCTTAATTTCTATTTTCTCAAAGTTCTATGATTATTCTCTTTATTTCTCTTACCCATCCGCCTATTTTTTGTATTCCTTAAAGCCTTCACCAAAGACTTCGCTGGTCTCGGTAACCATTACAAATGCTCCGGGATCTACTTCATGCGCGGCATTGGTGATCATATAGGTCTGGGATTTAGAGCAAGCGCACAATATGACATCTCTGTCTTCTTTTGTGTAGCTTCCCATAGCTCGTATAACCGTTGAGCCTCTGTCAGTGAGTTCACTGATCTTTTCAATAAGCGCTTCCTTGTTGGTGGTAATGACTATAACCAGCTTACCCGCGCCTATACCGTAAAGCACTCTGTCTATCACTATTGATGCGGAAAAAGAACATATAAGGCCGTAAAGAACCGCGTCCGCATTCTTAAACACGGGCCATCCGATAAGTATTACCAAAAAATCTGTCACTGCTGTCACAATTCCCAGTGAAACATGCGGATGTCTGACCTTAATGATCATGGAAAGGAAATCCATTCCTCCGGAGCTGCTTCCTCTCATATAGAAGAATGCCATTCCGGCTCCCATGCATAGTCCCGAATAAAGTGCTGCCATCGGGCGGCTTCCGGTATACATCGGAAGAAGCGGAAAGATAACATCCAAAAAGATCGTGGTGATTATCATGGTCTTTGCCGTCTTTACCAGAAACTTTGGACCGACAACCTTGTAGCTGACTATAACAAGGGGGATATTCATTATCAAAGTCATAACACCCACCGGAAGATTCCAAAGGTAATTCATAATAAGCGCTATACCTGAAATACCGCCGGGTGAGAAGTTGGCCATCTTTGCGAAGGTATAAAGTCCCATCGCATAAAGCACACTTCCTATAATGTCGCAAACTGTGTCCAGCGCGAGATTTTTTGTATGTCTTTTAATCTCCGCTTTTGATTTTTTCTCTAATAGCCTCATAAAAAACTCTACCTAAAACAATTGTAAAGTTCATTATACCATTTTTATGCTGTGTTTAAAACACTGTTTGCCGCATATATGTGTAAAAATAATCAATATTTGACTTATTTTATGCTCTGTGACCACCGATTTGAGCATTCCGGGAAATTGTAGTCGCTCCTTCAAGCAAATCGGTCCCTTTTATGATGGCGTTCTTGCCGTACTTTTTCTTTACTTCCAAAGAAGCTTTTTGAAGTGATTTCTCCCTCTCAAGAAAGATCTCCTCTTCCTGCTTTTCCTTGTCTCTTTTTTCGTAATCGATAAACAGATCAAGCTGTTCAAACTCTTCTATTTTAGGAGTGCTACCCTCGGGGACTATGTCTGCCGCCGCTATGGTGACCCTTCTCATGCATAGATTTCTGTCGGTTATTTTCTCATAAAGCTTCGCAGCGGCTTCCCTTATAATCTTCGTAGAAGCGGTTTTAAATTCGAGGTTCACAGACCCGTGTGCCGCCTTGGGAACAGCTCTTCCATATCTGTCGGTTGTCACCTCTCCGGTATAGCCTTGAAGCTTTTCTCCGTCTCTGACAGATTCATAACCTATGGTTAGTATTATCTGCGATGTTTCTTTTTTCTCCCTCACAAGGTCTAAGCTTAAAAGTTCAGCCATCTCCCTGACTATAATTCCGCCTTCGTCATGTTCATACGGTCTTGTCAGGACCTGGCCCTGACTGAGCGAATTGGTCTGGGGCTTGAAGCTTTTGGCATCCTCTATGGTGCAAGGTTCCCAGCCCCATGCATGGTCTATCAAAAGCTCGGCATTTACTCCGAAATTATCATATAAGACATTCTCACAGGTCTCCGAGTATTTCGCCACATCACCCATGGTATAAAGCCCCAGCTTGGCAAGCCTTTTGGCAATTCCTCCGCCCACTCTCCAGAAATCTGTTATCGGTTTATGATCCCACAATTCCTGTCTGTATTTTTTTTCATCGAGCTCAGCTATTCGGACTCCGTCCTTGTCTGCAGGCATCTTTTTTGCTACTATGTCCATCGCTATCTTGCAAAGGAAAAGGTTGGTGCCTATCCCTGCAGTTGCGGTAATCCCGGTAGCATTAAGCACATCTCTTATTATTTTGAGGGCGAGCTCATGAGCTGTACACTTGTAAAATGACATATATGTCGTAACATCTATAAATACTTCATCGCATGAATATACCAGTATGTCTTCGGGCGCAACATATTTAAGATATATCTTATAAATATCCGTACTGTATTTCATGTAAAGAGCCATTCTGGGAACAGCACGTACAAAATCTACTTGGAGTGTTTTGTTATTCTTTAGTTTCTCCGAGTTCACGGACACACCGGTAAAAGTGTGGCCCGGAGCCTTATATTTTCTCTCCGCGTTTATATCATTTACTCTCTGAACCACTTCAAACAGCCTGGGCCTGCCGGGGATGCCATACGACTTTAAGCCCGGCGAAACCGCCAGGCATATTGTCTTTTCCGTTCTCGATTCATCCGCCACGACCAGATTGTCGGTAAGCGGATCAAGACCTCTGTCTACGCACTCAACCGATGCATAGAATGATTTAAGGTCTATGGCAATGTAAGTTCGGTCCACCAAAGTATCCTCATAGTTTGCTTCAAAAGTGCGACTGTTTCAAAGTTTCACAGATTAGTTTTAGTTGTACTGATTAGTTCAAAGTGTATTTTTGTACCGGTACAAGTTAGTCTTAAGTGCAATCTTTTTTCTATGCGTGATTTTCCTTAAAGAGCATACTCAAGGAGGAGTCTGAGCGTATTTTCAGCTCCGTCTTTGTGGCTTCTCTCATATCCGTGTGAGGCATATACACCTGCTCCGATAAGTCCGTGTTTAAGGTCGTTTCCGGCTCCGAGAGTGGCTTCAACGTCACTTCCGTAATGAGGATAAATATCAACCGCATAATCGGCTCCGCACTTTTTAGCTGCCTCAACAAGTCCCTTTACTACAGGGTAGCTGTAAGGGCCTCCACTATCCTTTGCGCAAATTGATACCTGTCTCTCTGTGCATGTAAGGCCGTCGCCGACGCAGCCCATATCAACTGATATCGCTTCCGTGCACCCCTCCGGAACATTTCCGCATCCGCCGTGTCCTACCTCTTCAAATACGGTTATATGTGCGTAGAGCGCTCTCTTTGGCGTAATCTTGTTGTCCGCAATATATTTTGCGAATGCAAGCAGTATTCCAACACTAAGCTTATCGTCAAGGAAACGTGATTTTATATATCCGCTCTTTGTAACTCTGACTCTGGGTTCAAAGCAAACAATATCACCAACGGATATTCCAAGCTTTGTTGCATCCTCTTTTGATTTTACATCCTCATCAAGCACTACTTCGCATGTATCCCATGAACGCTTTGTATCATTGTACTCACCGTTTACGTGGATTGACGCGTTGCAAAGCTGAAATGTACCTTCATATATGCCGTCAAATTTAGTTACGACCCGCACGTTTTCACCCTCTGCATTATTGGGATTCATTCCGCCTAAATTTGTAAGGGTAAGGCGGCCGTCACCCTTTATGGTTTTAACCATTCCGCCGAGAGTATCGGTATGTGCCTCAAGCAGCAAACCGTTCTTTTTGTTTTTCCCTGTAAGGTTTACTATCACTCCGCCTTTATTTGTAATCTCAGCTTTGAATCCCAGCTTTTCAAACTCTTTTTTAACCCATGCAGCAGCTTCCTCTGTATAGCCGGTGGGTGAATCGATTCCGAGAAGCTCAGTCATCTCTGCAACGATAAAATCGGTGTATTTTTTTAAATTGATTTTCTTTGTAGCCATAAATATATAATCCCTTTCGTATATGGTTTTCATAGTATTCAAGTCTCGCTCGCATGCTTGGCCCAAAGGCTCCTCACATTAAGCCCGACTATAAAATATTATACTCTTTTATCTCATACTAATCGACTAAAATTTCCATAAACAAAACACAAATTTCTTCAATAAAATACGGATTTAACAGGCCTCAATTCAGATTTCACACAAAAAAACAGCAGGCCCGCGCCCGCTGTTTTCCCTCTCTCCTTATGGTCTGCGAGAATATGACAGAGTTGTCAGCCATCTCGCATTTATTGCTTATACACATTCTTCAATACAATCGTAAAGCATCTTTACAATATCAGCTTTCTCATATCCTTTTCCGATGAACACAACCTGGTTGCATCTGTCTCCGTATGTTTCATCCCAGTCATCTTTAAGATCCGGAAAATCTGCAACAATAGGTTCAAGTTCCTCATCGGGCCAAGCGGATACCCACTCTGACAATTCTGTTATAGAAGCATTCCTTCCCGCCTGTTCAAATAGCTGAATATGTTTCCAATCATCCGAAAACCAAATATAACCTTTGGTTCTGATCAGTGCTTCGGGATATTTCTCAACAAGTCCGTTAAATGCTTCCCTGTTGAAAGGTTTCTTTTCCTCAAAAACAAACGATGAAATTCCATACTCGTCAACACAAGCCTTTTCATCATCATGCTCACAATTGTTCAGAGCTCTCTGCACACTGCTGTTACTTTCAGTCTCGTCAAAATCGAAATCTTCACGATTTAAAATTACATCAAGGTCAACATTTCCCTGAACGCAGGGGATCATCTCCGCTACGCGCTGAATATCCCTTAAGCCCTTCTTTACTTCCTCAAGCTGCTCGGATGTAAGCAGATCTGTTTTGTTTAAAAGCATCAGGTTGCAAAACTCAATCTGATCCATTATCAGATTGATTATATCTCCTTCTTCAACATCCTCGTCAGCGGAAAGTTCGTGCAAAAACTCGCGATATATTCTGTCTGCGTCTACAACCGAAACAACTGTTTTTAAATATACTCTTGTTTCCGGACACATTTCCTCATAATTTACAAATGCTCCGGCTATGGAAGAAGGCTCGCTTATTCCGGACGCTTCAACAAAAATTGCCTCTATGCTCTTGTCCTGCGAAAGTCTTTCAACCTGAGCGATAAATTCATCGCGAAGCGTACAACAGATACAGCCGTTTTGCATCTCCACCATCTCTACCTGAACTACGCTGTTCCCGGTTTTGTTGAGGATTCCCGCATCAATATTGACGCTGCCCATATCGTTTACTATAAGGGCGATTTTTCTCTTCTCCTGCTTTAATATATTCTGCATGAGGGTAGTTTTACCGGAGCCTAAATATCCGGTAATTATTACAACAGGTACTTCTCTTTTTGACATATTATCTCCAATCTTAGGTGATTGAAGCTTTTTTACATTCCTCGCACAGTCCGATTATAACGGTCTTGCCATAATCAATATATAAGCCGTAATCGGAAATAAGTTTTTTTTCAGCGCTCTTAAAAAGTTCATTGTTAAGGTGGTAAATCTTTCCGCAGCATGAACATTGCGCATGAATATGCCTATTACAAGCTTCGTGTCCTTCAGAGTACTGGTAGCATGTTGCATTTATATCCGATTCTTTGTATCTGACAAGTTTTCCTTCTAAACATAATCTCTCCAGATTACGATATATGGTCGACCTGTTGATATCTGAACCATCTGCCGAAAGTGCATCAGCTATGTCTTTTGCGGTAAAACGCTTGTCTGAATTTTCTCTCAGGTATTCTATGATTGCATATCTTGATTTAGTTCTGTATTCTGCCTTCATATGAAACTCCTTAACTTCAGTTTTACACGCTCTATATTAGCAACTCTTAAGGTGGTTTTGCAATATGTTTATGATTTTGGCGTATATAAAAAAGCTTCCCTCTCTCCCTTTCTTATGAAATGCAAATTGCGACATCGTTGCATATTATAGCATCAAAAATCAGGATGTCAATAACTTTTGCAAATATGTTGCAGATTTTGATAAGAAAAGTCAAGAGGGAAGCCGTTTTTAATCTAGATATAATTATTCTTTCTTCGAATCCTTAGCGTCCTCTATCGGCTCGCCCTTACTGTCTCGTTTTAACTTAAGAGCCTTTTTGAATGCATCGGTGATAAATTTCTTGCCCTTTGATGTACTGAGGTCTCCGATTTTAAGTTTACCCTTAGCCACAGCCATCATGACGCCTATATATGCCTCTCCGAGCGCTGCGGTAAGTGCTGCCGCAACTGCACCCGATATCGCACCGCCGGCCACAGATCCCGCTCCGGGGATCAGTTTTAATATACTTGAAACTACTGTTTTTCCGGCAACCGTAGTACCTGCGGTTCCGAGAGTAGCGCTTACGATAGCTGTAATAGCGGATTTCTCAAGTGAGAAACCGAACACATTGGTTATAGACGCAATCATCGCCACCTGTTCCGGCACAAGTACAAATGCATCCGCGATAGGAATAGGTACTGCTCCTGTTGCCGCCGCGCTAGCCGCTGCTCCCACAACTATTGCATGACTCTTTTTAACCTTTAGATTGAGACTAGCCTTTTGAACGGCAACGTAAGTCTTTTTAAGAGCCTCAGGAATCACTTCATAAATTACATCTGCCAGATTATCCAATCCGTTAGCCTTAATAACGGTGTTTTCATCTATCTCGTAATCCTCGGCCAAAACCGGTATAACCTGTGTAACACCGAGATTTTCAGCTTCTATGCAGCTCTTTAACTCACTTGCATCCTTCTTTGAAAGGGCCTGAGTTATAACTATGATCACAGGAATATTTACGTCTTTGTTCTCATCCAAAAACTTCTTTATAAAATTTACTTCTATATCCTCAAAGCGGTGAGAGGTGGCACTTACACAATATAAAATGCAGTGAATGCTCTTTTCTATATCGAAGCTTTTGTATCCCTTTTTGATCTCAGAATTTACAGAGTCAAGGAGCCTGTTCATGGCATTCTCGCCTCCGAGTTCAAATCCCGGAGTATCGTAAACAACAAGAGGAAAGCCCTCCTTTTCGTATCTTCTTATATCCTGAGTAACCGGCTTTCCTATACCGGTTTCGGCAAGTCTTTCATTAAACAGGTTATTGATAAGGGTACTTTTTCCGACACCGGTTTTTCCGAGAAGCATGACGTTTAAAACCTTCATATCCTTTTTCTCCTTAGCAATAGCTTCCATAATGTTTGCCGCTATATCCGTCTGATAAAAACTGTTCATAATCCGGACGCCTCCATTTTAAGACAATATAGATCATCTGCTCGATTCTTGTATGCCTAAATCATGTAGCCTTGTCTTCAATTTTAATCCATTTCCTCTAATTTGTAAAAAAATGTTTGACTCGGTTGTTACCACCGGGTTTATAGTTATTCACGGCTTTTTAAAAGCTCAATATCAAATATGTCGTCAATGGAAATTTTAGAACCTTCCTTCATATAAACAATTCTATTATACCTATCAATCTTGACGACATTGTCGGTAACATACAGATACCGGCCTCCCTCCTTTAAAACGTCTTCGACGAAATAAGTGAGGGTAACATAGGGCTCCTCGGAGATCGAAGACTCGATTTCCAGGAGTTTTCTATTTATATCCTCCGCAACAGAATCATCCAAAACAATCCTCTCATCGGTCAGTCGCTCCGTTTCAGAAACAGCCTCTCCGTATCCGGTAAGCGCGGCAAAGGGAGAAAACTGCGCCGCGCGGTTTATCATACTCATATGCGGTCTCGTTTTAGACTGATAATGCGGATGGTCAATTATATCGTCATATTTGCCGCTCACGCTCTGTGTCCTCCTATCTGATTATTACGCACAATCGTCGTTGCGCCCTCCAAAAAATTTGTTCCCTTTAAAATTGCATTTTTACCGTACCTTTGCTTTAAAGAAAGAGTTGCCAGCTGAAGTGCCTTTTCTTTTTTTCTCGCGTTTTCCTCGGCAGCTCGTTTTCTTTCAAGTTCATCATAGTCCACAAACAGGCTTAACTGCTCATACTCTTTTTTCCCATATATATCTTTCTCAGGGACAATATCGCAGGCCGTAATGTTTACTCTTCTGACCTTTAAATCAGGATTGGCAATCATTTCGTATAGGTACATAACCGCCTGTGATAAAAGTTTAGTGGAGGATGTCTTATAAAAAAGATTAACCGTTCCGTGGGAATGCTTTGGCGTAGGTCGCCCGTACATATCAATCCCAAGCTCTCCAATATATTTTCTAATATCCTCCGGGTCCTTTAACGATTCATAACCTATGGTTAGCGTAAGCTTGCTCGTCACCACATCCTTTTTCACAAGGTCCAGCGTGAGCAGCTCTATCATCTCTCTCACAATAACCGCAGTCTCCGAATAGCTGTACGGTCTGGTCAAAACCTGTCCCGAAGAAATGCTGTTCGTAACAGGCTTGTATTCCTTAACACAGTCTATGGTACACGGTTCCCAGCCCCATGCATGGTCTATCAACAGCTCTGCATTTATACCGAAAGTTTTATATAAATTATTTTCACATATTTCAGAGAAACCCGCAATATCACCCATGGTATACAGTCCGAGTCTCTCAAGACGCCTTGCGGTTCCTCCTCCTACACGCCAGAAATCCGTGATAGGTCTGTGGCCCCACAGCTTTTCTCTAAAGCTTCTCTCATCAAGCTCTGCAATACGGACTCCGTCACTGTCGGCAGGCATTTTCTTTGCGACTATATCCATCGCCACCTTGCACAGAAACATATTTGTACCTATACCGGCAGTAGCGGTTATACCCGTTTTCCCCAGTACATCCCTTATCATACGCATAGCAAGCTCGTGTGCGGAGCATTTGTATAAGTTGAGATATGTTGACACATCCATAAATACCTCGTCACAGGAATATACGAGAATGTCCTCCGGCGCTATATACTTTAAATATATACGGTAAACCTCCGTACTGTACTTCATATAGAGCGCCATACGCGGCACCGCACAAATATAACTCAGCTCAAGTGAGGGATTTAAATTAAGTTCTTCGGTATATATGGATTTCCCGATAAATCTGCGACCCGGAGCTCTAAATCGTCTCTCCGCGTTGATATCTCTAACCTTTGCTATAACCTCAAAAAGCCTGGGCCTGCCCGGTACACCATAGCTTTTTAACCCCGGCGAAACCGCCAGACATATCGTCTTGTCCGTACGCTCCGCATCAGCCACCACCAGATTGGTCGTAAGCGGGTCTAACCCCCTGTCCACGCATTCCACCGATGCATAGAATGATTTTAAGTCTATCGCAATGTAAACACGATCCACATTTTATGCCCCCTTTAAGTCCGGTTTTGCATTCCATGGAAATAATGTAGACACATTATACGAACATTTGTTCTGATATGTCAATCGAACAAATTATGAATTTTACTCATAACGTGTTTTAATGCTTTTTATCCCTGAATTTTAGCTTTTTGCCATCAATTCCATTAATTTTGTATAAACTTTACATGTATTGTTTGCCTTATGTATGCAACATATATTATAATTTTGATATTACAATTCTATAGGAGGACTTGTCCATGGCAGTAAAAAACCAAAATGAGACTATAGCAAAGTCTCTGCACAAAATGTCAGGCTTTACAAACCGAATGATAATCGGTCTCTCCGTTCTTGTACTTGTTTTTTTAGTTTTAATCGGTCTTAATTTCTACAATTTCTACAATGTCCAGTATGTAACCGAAAAATACCAGATGGAAATCCGTAAGGATGTCCAGACCATCAACAAAAGACTACTTTTTGCACAGGCTTCAAACGATCCCGCAGTAACCGCAGACCAGGCGGCCGACCTTGAAGGACGATTTAAAAAAATTTCCAACTATTTCTCCACCATTTCCAAAAACCTCAATGACGAGGCCCTCGGAAATCAGCTTAAAGCAGCATGGAATGACGTAGAAACCGCATCCTTCGAAATGCTTGAACTGGTAGACTCGGGTGATCAGGCCGCAGCCCTTGATTTCTACAACAATCGTCTGAATGAAGTATCGGAAGTATTGGCAGATTTATTGGACGCAACAGGTGAGCGCGCCGATGCTGCAGCTGCCGGAAAATTCCGGTCAACCATGATTCTCTCGATAGTCGCTGTCGTTGTCCTTGCAATAGCATGCGCAGTAATCATTGTTGTAAGCCAAATCAGAAACAAAAAGCTTATCTCCGGCATCGAGGATGATCTGCAGATTTTGAAGGATGCCACAGTTGAGATTGCAAAAGGAAATGTTCATGCCGAGATCAATTACGATAAGGATAATGAGATCGGAGAAGTTGCCGGGCAGCTTCGCCACGCAATAATCTCTCTTTCAAGCTATATCGACAAAATCAGCGAAGTCATGTCGACAATGGCCGACGGAAACTTCAATATCAGTTTTGAGAAAGATTTTGAGGGAGATTTCAAATCTATTCAGGAAGCAATCGAAAGCTTCTCGCTTAAAATCTCTGATTCCATGCGTGAGATTGTGGAAGTATCCGGAATGGTTTCCGCAGGTGCTGGACAGCTTGCAGATGCAGGACGAAATCTTGCCGACACCACAACCACACAGGCAAACATCGTATTTGACCTTTCAAAACAGGTAGGTACCATCAGCGAGGAAATATCCGGCAATTCCACGGATGCCGAAAATATCTCCAAGGATGTGGACAGCGTCGTTGACAGCATTATCCTCGGAAATAAAAAGATGGAAGAAGTTGTTGAAGCGATGAACGCTATATCAGCTTCATCCGAGCAGATAAGCAATATCATTGACACAATAAACAACATCGCCGATCAGACAAACCTGCTGTCTCTCAATGCATCAATTGAGGCTGCCAGAGCCGGTGAAGCAGGACGCGGCTTTGCTGTTGTCGCTTCCGAAGTATCACAGCTTGCAGGTCAGACAGTAGATGCCGCATCCAATACCGCAGACCTTATCAACGAATCGATTCGCACGGTTAAACAGGGTATCGATATCGCACACGCAACCGCAGACGAGCTTGATATCATGGTTAAACAGGTTGAAGGAATCCGTGATCAGGTAAAGCAGATAGCAGATGCCTCCACGAGCCAGTCACGTTCCGTCCAGGATCTCTCCGTAAACATCGACAGAATTGCCGAGGAAGGTCACAACAATGCAGCTACATCTGAGGAATCGCTCGCACTCAGCTATGAGATGAGCGAACATGCAGATTCACTCAAGGATATGATCAATCACTTCGAATTGAAGTAATCTAAGTAGAATCTAACGTCTTTAAACTAATTAAATCATAATATAAAACAAATCAGGAGAGGTCCCATAAAGGAACCTCTCCTTTTTTATCAGTGTTGCATTTACGTTTTGTTTATACTACGTAATCAAGACAGCTTCTGAGTTTTGTATAAGGTCTTACTTTGGAATCGGCAACAGCCACATGATCCGGATGAACCGCGTATGCTTTAAGCGCATCTTCGCTCTCGAATGTCGAGTCGAGCATAAGGTCCGCATTAGAGGACGCAAGTCCATCTATATTGACCTTTATTTCAACAATTCCGGGAACCTTTCCCTTAAGTCCCTCGAGTCCTGCCTTTATCTCTTTTTTAATGTTTAACTTTTCCTCTTCGGAATACTCTTCCTTAAGGGTCCACAAGATCACATGTTTAACCATTGGCACCTCCGTATATATGAATTCTATTTTATAAAAAAATGCTACCTAATTGTAACATGTTTAGGTAGCATTTTGAAGTAAACAAAAATGATATGTTTATTAAATAATCTCTGTTTATGAATATAACAATTATTTTACCTTGATGGTAATACTTCCGGATGTTGCTTCGGCGTTAAGCTTTCCGTTTTTTTCCACATTTTCCTCGGGAAGTCTGATGCTTCCGGATGAAGTGTTTGCGGTGATTTCTTTTCCCGATAATAAAAGCGCATGTATACTCCCCGACGTGGTCTTCAGGTCAAGATTTGCCCCATCACATTCCTCAAGTCTGACGCTTCCGCTGGTTGTTTCGGCAAGTATGTTTCCGCCCGCGATAACATTTTCATAATGAATGCTGCCACTTGTTGCTTTGGTACTTATATTCTCTTCCACGGATACTCCGTCAAGTCTTACCGAGCCGCTTTTTGCATATGCTGTAACCTCGGAAGCTTTGGTTCCGCTCAGGGTAACGCTTCCGCTTGTGGCTGTAAGATCTAAATCCGCAGTATTTATATCCGTTGCTTTTACTGAGCCGCTTGTAGCATAAGCTTCAATATTAGCTGCGCTCACGCCGTTAACCTTAATGCTGCCGCTTGTTGCTTTTATTTTTAAATCTCCGGCAACATCCGAATCAAACTTTACCGAACCCGATGATACATCTATAGTTGCCTCTTCAAATTTTAATCCGTCCTCTACTTTCACTGAATCGGAATTGTTATCAGCTGTCAGCTCACCGTATTCTTTTTCCGGAAGGTATAAGATTGCTTTGGGCCAGTTAACCGAGAAAATGTAATCATACCATTTGCGAGTATCGTTGCCGACTATGCTTAGCGCATCATTTTCCACCTTTGCATCAATCTTGTATTTCTCAAGTTCGGTGATATAAACGCTTGCTTTATCAGAGCCTGCAGGCTCTATTGTTACGCTGACATTTTTAATATTTATATCCGAAAATCTCTCGTTAATCTCAACCGTTCTCTCAAGCATCTTTTCTTCTCCCACACTCATTATCTTATCAAAATTAAATGATGACATCGCCATTGCACCTACAGCCATTCCGGCTCCCGCAAGCATAATCGAG
Organism: Lachnospiraceae bacterium; assembly: GCA_024684215.1. GTDB lineage: Bacteria > Bacillota > Clostridia > Lachnospirales > Lachnospiraceae > AC2028. The sequence continues at coordinate 24,006 of JAIKXH010000071.1, read as the reverse complement.
CCTGCCACGATCAGTGCTATATATTTTCCTTTCACTGTTCGTTACCTCCCTCTTTCTTTTTTCTGATAAACATAGATTTTATCCCTCTGCCGATAAGCTTGCTGAGGTTTAATATTCCCTTAGCTATGATATTGCAAAGGAAGAAAAACGGAATCGACAATCCTGCACATACCAATCCGCAGCCAACAAAGAAGAATCCTGCCGGCCCGCCGCCCTGTATAAATGCTACGACTCCGGCCGCTATACCGGCCACTCCGCATAGTGCTATGCACAAATCTATCAAATAAAACACCAATATAAATATCCAGTACAAGAGATATAAAACAAGCACAAACACAAATGCTATAATAGCAAGGCTCAGTCCGAGAGGAAACCATATAGGCGATCCGACTACCAAGAGAACGATCTCCCAGGCTCTTAGGCCTCTTTTCGGTTTTACACTCTTTACTTTTTCTTTAACTATTTTTTTGAGGGGAATATCTTCCAAAATATTTTTGGTAATACTTTTGATATCCCCTAAAGCAGCGACGGCTTCCTCCTCGGGCATTCCGTCCTCCACTCTGTCATCTATCATCTCCTCATAATAATCTATCGATTTTTTAATTTCGTCCTCGGGGAGACCTGCAAGATTATTTTTAAGCTCTGTGATAAAGCTTTCTTTATTCATTCTTTTCTCCCTCCTTGGTTACAAACTCATAAATTTTCATAATCTCTTTCCACTCTTCTTTGAAACTGTTTATTCTCTCCAATCCCGAATCCGTAATATGATAATACTTACGGAGCCTGCCGTTATGTTCGGCGCTGCGTACCGTCAAAAGCTCTGCCGTTTCCAATCTCCTAAGTATCGGATAAAGTGTAGACTCGGATATCTCCAAATAAGGGCTCATATCCTTAATAATCTGATACCCATAGGAATCTTCATCCTTTATGGCAGCCAGCACGCACACGTCCAAAAGGCCGCGTTTCATCTGGTTCTCCATGTATTTTCTCCTTTCATGTAATGCCCCCTGTTGCATAATACTATATATCACATAGTATTATGTGTCAAGGGGTATTTTACATTTTTTAATTTGGGAAACTTTTTATATGATTGTAAATATAGTAAAATAAAATTAACTATACTAAACATAGGAGCAGGAAGATGAAAAAAAAGAAACTACTCAAAGCATCCGCTTTAGCTATGGCCATAGCTTTAACGGTATGCGGCTGTGCATCGCCCTCGGGTGATACCGGTAAAGACGCTGCGGCAAGCACGGAAATTTCAGAAACAGATAATGTAGCCGAAAACACCGGAAACGAAACCGCAGAAAGCAATGAAGCAGAAAGCGATACTCTCGACTTTACAGTCGACCTTAAGTCTTTTGCCACAGGCGCCATTACGGCGGGAGCAAGTGTCCATGACCCCTCAATTTATCAGGACGGAGACACTTACTACATTTTCGGAAGCCATATGACCGCAGCAAAAACAACAGATTTGCTCAAATGGCAATCGGTAGGCGACGGATACAGAAACAGCAATCCGGTCTATGGAAAGCTTTTTGAGTCAAGTGATGTATTCAGATATGCCGGAAAAGGCAACAGTGTTGTACCTACAGATGACGGCGGATGCCATTTATGGGCTCCCGATGTTATTTACAACGAGGCAATGGGTTGCTACACGCTCTACTATTGTGCTTCTTCCACATGGAATACCTCAACCATAGGCTTTGCCACCTCCGACACTTTAGAGGGGCCCTATGAATGGGCAGGCGATTTGCTGTACTCCGGTATCACCAAGGATACCATCGCAGAAACAGACGTACTCGATTACGTATCGGAAGACTATGCCAAATCTCATTATATGAGAGCTGACGGCAGCTACAATTTCGATAAATATCCCAACGCCCTAGACCCCAGTGTTTTTTACGACGAGGACGGAAGACTTTGGATGGTATACGGTTCCTGGTCGGGCGGAATGTTCCTTATAGAGCTTGATCCTGCGACGGGACAGGTGATCCACCCCGAGGCAGATGAGGAAAATCACGTCGATCCTTACTTCGGCAAATGGCTTCTCGGAGGCTATCATCATTCTATAGAGGGTCCTTACATTCTCTATGATAAAGAAGCCGGCTATTATTATTTATTTGTTTCATACGGTGGGCTCGCCAGAACCGGCGGTTATCAGATCAGATGCTACAGAAGCGAAACCGTAGACGGCAATTACATTGATATGAACGGAAAAGGAAATACCTGTGAGACCAACACAGATCATTGGCCTTACGGACTTAAGCTGTCCGGCAACTATATGCTTCCCAGTTTAAAAGCAGCTTACATGGCGACCGGACACAATTCCGCATTTATAGATGAAAACAACGGAAATCACTATCTTGTTTATCACACTCGTTTTGACTCCGGCAACGAAATGCATTTCCCCAGAGTTAAGCAGTTTTGTTTAAACAAAGAAGCCTGGCCCTGCGCTCTTCCCTATGAAGAGATCGGTGAGGCTGTCACTGACGGAAAATACGACACTGCAGCCGTAACAGGCAAGTATTATATGATAAATCAAGGCCTAACAATAAGCGACGCTATTGCAAAGCCCGAAATAATGTATCTGCTTGAAGACGGCAGTGCGGTTCTTGAGGATAAAACCGGAACCTGGACTCTTGAAGAGGGTACAAATTATATGACTCTTACTCTTGATGACAAGACCTACAGCGGCGTGTTTGCTGAGCAGAAAGACCTTGCCGGAACCGATGTATTTGTATTTACAGCCGTTGGCGCAAACGAAAGCGTTTGGGGCGTAAGATATACAGAATAAAATATATTTTAAGTCCTCATAAGGCTTTAAAGTCAAAACCAAGGCTTCAAAGTCTAAAATCAGGACTTTCAAGTCAAAAAAATAAGGCGGGCTCGTTGCTTATTTTAAACAACGGACCCGCTTTTTATTTATTTCATGTAGCTTACAGGAATCTTTACAACAATCTTTTTTACTTCCTGAGCGCTGCCGCAAATAACACCGGGCATATGTCCGGTTTCGGGTAACAAAAGCGCCGGCTTCATCGGCTCAAGCACAATATTGTCTCCCTTTACTTCATTTGAGAAAAACATTACATCTCTTTCTTCCACATATTCCTTGCTCACCTTAAGCTCTGTAATAGGAGCGATTTCGATGTACTCCTTACCCTCTATAAGCATCTGTACATCCAGATATTTTCTGTGACTTTCGTACTCTTTGGTCTCTCTGTCTGCGGTGGTATAGCTTGACACTATCGCATAGCACTCGTCGGTGATTGGCATTTTCCCGTCAGGCATCATCGTATTGCATTTTGAATCGTCATTTATAAATGCGTATACCTCCGGCGCGATTTCCTTAATCTTTTCCATATCGTTGATACGTAATTCCTGTGACATTTGTTTTCTCCTTCATAAAATTAAAATATTATATCTTCTTTGGCAGATATTTTTCCGATATGGGGTATATATCAAGTATATGCTCCCTTATCTTCTTTTCAGATTCTTTGGAGCTTTCCTTGTAGGCGCTCGTCACCTTTTTATAACCCCACAGATGTTCCGGAGTGCAGTACACGGCCACGGGCCAACCGTATTCTTCACCTTTTTTATTTACACGCCTTTTAAAATCTCTTACGCATAAATACATTTGCATTTGAAGCGAAGTTATCGTACCCTCAAATCCTTTTGCACCGTCTTTTCCAAACCCCGCGCGACGCTTTATATCATTTGAAAAATATTCCGAATCCTCTAAATCATCCGTATACAGATCCATGATTTTCTTTTGTCTGGCCGAGGCTTTTCCGTCCTCCCACATAGCATCAAAATCATAGCCGTCCCTTCTGTAATTTACAAAATACGGAAGCCACTTTTTTGATATAAAACCTGCTTTTTTATCAAAAAATTTGCCGTATGCGACGCGTCCGCTCCTCGCTATTATCTCTCTCCACTCCCATGGGTCCTTTTCGGCAATACCGGACCACCAGTAGTCCGGCATGGTTCTCTCTTCCAGAGAAAAGGCGGGTATATTGTTTTTAAAGAGCGGCAAAAAACCCACTTTATCTATATATGCTATTGCTTCTTCCACGTTATGAATACAGTTTGGATCGTCCGCATCCACACCATACATTATCCATGTTCCGTTTTCATTTCCCATGTAATCGGTCCTCTGCTCCCGGTTTGGCTGCTTACAGTTTGGCTGCTTACAGTTTATCTGCTTACAGTTTGGCTGCTTACGGTTTGGCTGCTTACGGTTTGGCTGCTTACAGTTTGTCGTACTTAGTTTTTCAATCCGGGTACTTCTTATAAAGGATATCACAAAAACTGCAATTTTTATTCACAAATTTAACACTTTTTCCATTTATTCTTTATCTATGAATTACAAAATATTTTTGCTTAAAAGAAGGTGATAACTCAATGAAAAAATACGTTTTCACAATTATATATATTTCAGCACTGCTTGGCTTTACAACATATCTTGCGCTGGAAACTTTTGTAATCCCACACGCTGAGGTTGTCGTTTCACAGAGCACGGCAGATACAAATACGGACAACAATCCTACAGTTATAGATTTGAGCGATGTGAATAACTCGTTATTAATTGCGGAATCAGATAATACATCAGAATTGGATGCAGGCAATGCCGGCGTTTCTTTACAGTCCGATCCGATAAGTATAACTCTCTCTACATATCGCGAATACGACACTACTATATATGTTGCGGATGTTTATATCTCCTCCCCGGAGTATCTAAAAACCGCTTTTGCAAACGGTACCTACGGGAGGAACATAAAAGCCGCCACTTCCGAAATCGCGGAAAGTGTAGATGCAATACTTGCGATAAACGGTGACTTTTACGGTTCTCAGGAAACCGGTTACTGTATCAGAAACGGCTGTCTTTATCGCTCCAGCGCTGACCGTGACGCACAGGATTTGGTCATTTACTCGGACGGAAGCTTTGAGATTATAAACGAATCCGAAATCACCGCAGAAGAACTTCTTGCAAACGGTGCACAGCAAGTCCTTTCCTTCGGACCCGCTCTCGTTGAAAACGGAGAAGTAGTTGTTAACGAAGATGATGAAGTCGGGAAGGCAAAAACAAGCAATCCCCGCACCGCAATATGTTATATGGGCGAAGGACATTATCTCTTTATAGTTTCTGACGGAAGAACAGATGAAAGCGAGGGCCTCAGCTTGTATCAGCTGGCTTTATTTGCAAAATCTCTGGGTGCCCAAACTGTATACAACCTGGACGGCGGCGGTTCCTCAACACTTTACTATAATGGCGAAGTGATAAATACACCGGTTTCCGGCAAAAGAAACAGCAGCGAAAGGAGCGTGAGTGACATTGTCTACATCGGATATTAACAATCTAAATTCGGATGAATTACGATTACTGAATATAAGAATAACCAAACTGACAAAACTCGAAATCAAATATTTATTACTGACTTTGTTTTGCGTTCTGTTCGGAGCTGTATATGAGTATTTCAGCCATGGAGTTTACTCCTGCTTTATGCTTTATGCATTTGTGTTCCCACTTGTTCTTGGAGTCCTCCCTTTGGTCATTATTTCTCACTCCAAAACAAAAAAACTGCCCGGAGCATTTTCCGGGCAGCTCTATGGCTGTGGTATATTTACTCTGACTTTAGGCTCGATGGTCAAAGGTGCTCTAGATATATATGGCACCACAAGTCATTTGAGCAAGTACTATTTTCCGGTAGGTCTTGTTCTTTTGCTCATCGGAGCAATCTCTTATCTTGTAACCATTGGTCATCATAAAAAGTCAGCATGAAAGGAGGGCGCCTCTTGTTTATGAGCGGCGCCTGTCTCCATGTTTTTTGTAGTATTCGGCCTTGCAGTGATACATATCTTCATCGGCCCGTCCAAATACTGATGCATATTCTTGATCGGTTTCGGGATTATAAACAGCCGCGCCCTTTGATATTGCAAGGTCATCTTCATATTTTTCATTTTCCAGATTAAAATTCTCAAGCATTTCGTCAAATTTTGCAAAATTCCTTTTAATCTCATTCTCCGATTGATGCTTTGCTATAACAGCAAATTCATCACCGCCGATACGATATACATAGCTATCTTTAAACACTGCTTTTATGACCTGAGCAGAATCTTTTATCATCATATCTCCATACTCATGACCATAATTGTCATTCATTTTTTTCAGTCCGTTAACATCAAAAACATAGACGGTAAATGATGCCATCCGCTCTCTTATAAGACTCTCTAACCTGCTTTCCTCCGCTAAATACGAAGCTTTGTTTCTGACGCCTGTCATTGCATCAAGATATGCCTGTTCGTGGATATAATCTATATAGACCTTTAATTCCACACTTATTTTTCTGATACTGTCCGCAAGCGAGCCGATCTCGTCTTTTGAGTGATACTCTATTTCCTGGCCCAATTCACCTTTGGCAATTCTCGATGAAACGTTAGTCAGCTCTTCTATAGGTTCCACGATCCTTTTTGTCATTCTCGTCGACAGCACTATTATCATGGCAAGTGCCAGGAAAAATACCACCAGAAGCCTTATAAGCATTGCATTTCTCGTTTTGAACAATTCCGATTCCGGCGTCGATATGGATAGGATCATTCCATTCTCCAGACGGCTTAATATTATCCGGTATTTTTCTCCGCCCGCAATATAAGAATAGTTATAGCCGGTTCCTATACACGCTTCCGTAAAGAACTCATCCTGAGCCTGCAATTCCTCCGGGAAATCCGTTCTGAGTAAACCGCTGGGATAATCTCTGTGGTACAGAAGCGTTCCGTTTTCGCTCATGAGTAAGCCAACGCTTTTTTCATAATCTATCCGGTCTATAACCTCATGGATCAATGTCATATCCATGTCCATTCCAAGTATTCCGACAAACTCTCTTCCAAGGTACACCGGGGTAACATATGAAACCATATAGACATTTATGTTTTCATTTGAGTACGGCTCCATCCAAAGAGGGCCTCCTTTTTTTATGGGCTCATAATACCAACCTACATGTTCGGTATCGTCCTCTTTATAATTTGTAATATTGGTCGGTGTCAGCTCCGCGTAATCTCCGCTGTTGGTTAAATTGAGGAAAAATCCGGCGGTGCCGCCATACCTCGTAGGGTCAGGCCTAAAGTACACAGATTCTACATTGCCCAATACTCTGGCTGCATTTACGGCATTCTCCTTGAGCTCCCCGTAAAATTCCTCTCTGTATGTGGAATTTATTCTGTACTCATGCATATCCACATTATTCTTTATATACTCCTCCAGTACATCCACAGCTCTTTCCACACCGGAGAAATATTTATTCAGTTCTCCTGTTTTTTCCTCGCTGAGCAGCTTCATCGATTCAGAAGAGTGCAATTCGATTGACGAAATCTGGTAATATACGCCAATCAGTGCCAATATCAGGAACAGTATTAATATTGTACCTAAAAACGAGGCAACCAGTCTTGTTCTAATAGACTTCATTTAATCATCCTCTTTTTACGTTATTTCCACCGAGTTCTCTTACCAGATACATGTATCTGGCAGCACGGAAATAATTGGTTTTTAGTGTCTCATTTAATTCTATGCTTGTAAGTCCGACGGAAACAGTTACTTCTCCGATTTCCTCAATCTGCTTGCAGAAACTCTTGCATTCATCCTCAGCCTCATCAATAGGTGCTCCGAGTAACACAACAAACGCACTCTTTCCCCATCTGGTTATCTGGCTGTTTCTTCCGAATGATTCCCTGGCAGTCTTTACGACCGAAAGTATTATCCTGTCACATGCCGGTGTATTTTCTATCAATTCAAAATCATCTATCGTAAATTCACACACGCTCTGATATTGAGTGGTGTTTAACGTTCCCTTACTTCCATATACCCTTATGAAATAATCTCTGTTCAAAACTCCCGTCAGTTCATCTACATTACGATTTATAGCTTTGCTCGGTACCGATTCTGTTTTTACACTTTTGTAAACAACTGCGAAAACTGAAATCGCAAGCATAAGTATTACAAATTCCGCAAAAAAGAATTTATAGTTATAACCAATGGCACTATATGTCGATTCACTTCTTATAACCATATACCAGTCAAATTCAGGAACATATTTTACGACTGCGAACCCATCTATTCCGTAGGTCTGGTACTCAAACGCCGTATTGTTTTTTTCAGGGAGTTTCACTCCGGATACGTACGACGAATGTGCAGCAAAGGTACGGCTGCTCATCTGGACAAGTCCGTCCGAAGTCACATAATCAATTCTCACGCTGAAATCTTCTTCGTATTTGGACAGCTTTTTTTGCAATTCTTCCGTCTCAACTCCGACTCCGACAACACCGAGAAAACTTCCGCTTTCATCTTCAACCCGGTTATCTACAAATATAGTCAGTTTATCTCTGTTCACTTCATCAGCCGACGAATCGAGCTTATAATCATTCCCGCTTTCCATGAAAATCGTATACCATATATCCGTAGAATTTTTTTCCGGATCTATCACTTTGTTAAGGCCTACAAAAGAGTAATATTTTTGGGTCTGATCAGAAATCGTATAGACAGAGGAAAAGCCAAATTTTTTCTGTATAGAGTTTAAGTAGTTTCGCATTTTCATGACCATGCTGTCTTGCGGATACACGCTCTCTACTTTCAATAACTCTATCAAAGTCTCATCCCGGCTCATCATCCTTGATACGGTTATTGCCTCGGACAGATCTTCCATAACATAAGCATTTACCATCTCACCGATTAAAATATTCTGGGCTTTATTCTCTTCACGATCCACTCCGTAAAACAGGTATGAAATTGTACTTAGTATCGCTACCGCAGACAGTAACACTATGGTAAGCCATTTTAAGGGATTCTTCTTCATCCTTTGTCTCCACTATTTTTCAACATAAATTATCCCAAACGTTCCAACACCGCAATTAAGCGAAATAGCCGCGGACGATCTTCGCATTATTACTTCTTTGAAATATCCCTCGGCCATGATGGATTCATTGAGTCCGACGAGCTCTTTATTTGAAAAGCCTACAGCTCCGACAAAAATCCTCTCATCATCCATCTTTTGCTTACGCCTCAAAATCCTGTTTATATATCTTTCTTTGGCATTAGAAATATTACCAAACTTTGCGCCGCTAACCTTCATTGCATCATGTCTCATTGATATTATGGGATGCAAAGTCAAAATACGTGACATTTTTCCTATACCTTTACTTACCTTTCCCACATATGTCAAATGATCCAGATTGTCAATCAGAAAAGATGTTTTAACCTTTGGCCTAATGTTTTCAAGATAGCGTACTATCTCATCGTAATCCTTTCCCATTTTGGCCTGTTCGTCAGCCATAATGGCCATAAGAGCTATTCCTCCCGATACCTGACCGGAGTTAAAAACAGTGACGCTGCTCATATTAGCTGCTGCTTTCACAGCCCTGTCATAAGCAACGCTGACGCGTCTGGCCGTGCTCACATAAATAATATGATCAGCGTATTTCAGGCAATTTTCGAAAAACTTTTTGAATTCCTCTTCCTCAGGCGCCATGGAATGTATCCCACGATTCTCTTCAAAATACGAAAGGGCGCACTGTTGTGACATTTCTACCCCGTCCATAAAGCTCGCATGCTCGGTAAAAACTCTGAAAGGGATAACCGGAATTCCGCGATTTCTTGAAATTTCAGGCGGAATATCCGACATACTGTCGGTACATATCAGCACCTTTCGGCCGCCATGCAACCTTATTTCACGTCTACTCAAATTCTCAAGGCTCACGATAGCACACTTATCATCGTCCCTTTGACGTCTGTCAATAGTATTGGCAGCCAGTTCTACAGCATGTAATATTTCGGGAGTTCCCACAGGGTGCCTCATAAGATGAATATTTTCTCTCTCGGGAAGCTTGTCATTTCTGTTTCCTGCAACTACCAAAAATATTTCTTTATATTTATCGTAAAACTCTCTGTTTGACCTGTATTTTTCAATCTCGGTAAAAAGACAGACCTTTTTGTATGCTCCTATAAGCTGCAATAGATCATCCTCGGTTTTATAATTATATCCGGGGATTCCAAGCTTTTCCGACAGATTACGAAACATCTCTTCATAATAGTTCGATACCACACTTTTGGAATCTTCCTCTTTGTGAACAACACATATACCTGCCCTTTTGTCAAAAGACATCCACGGCGCAGCATCTGTTACTCTCTGCGGAATGCTGATACACACATCCGTGCCGGCGCCCCACTCGCTTTCTATCTTGAAGGCTCCTCCCATTCTTCTTACAAAACCGCTGACTAGATATAATCCAAATCCGAGGCCTCCCGGTCTGTAATCCGCAGTTCTTCTGTTTGATAACTGCTCAAGCATTCGCTCCAAGTCGGCCTGGTCTATACCCATTCCCGTGTCGCTTACTTCTATACATAGATTAAAATTACTGCCATGAAATCTTCCGTATATTTTTACACGAACACAACCTCTTTTTGTATATCTGATTCCGTTATGAATAAGATGCCTTAATATCTTGAGGATTTTTTCTCTGTCACCCACCATTCTTTTTGGCAGCATGGGATCAACATCAAAAATAAGTCCGGGCCCGCCCATGTCCCCGAATACTTTTCTGTTTTGTTTAAGCCTTGTCAAAACATCACCAAGCTCATAAACTTCCGGCTCTATTGATGTCTTATCATTAAGCATGTCGGAAAAATCTTTTAAATCGGTCAGCTCCATCTCAAGCTTATATCCCAATGAAAAAATTTCGCTCACTTCATCAGGAAGCTTTTCATCGACGTATTTATCACCCATTTCTTTTTTGAGTAACAAAAGCTCACCTTTCATTTCGTCTGCCAAATTGTTGAGTTCCTTGGCAACTATTCTGGTCTGCTCTCTGGCAAATTCCTTCTGAGATTCTATCTCTGCCATTTTACCGGCATAGCTTACTCTTTCATTTTTTAATTTTGTAACTATAAAATGTGAAACAGCTCCGGCAAGACCCACAAGCACAAGCTGGAATGTGAGCTGAAGACCGGATATATTGTATATTTCGCGCCACGATTCCCCTGCTTTTGCAAGGTTAAAAAAGATCGTAAAATAATACGCAAATACAGTCATCCAAATAATACCGCGATGCTTTACGACAAGAAAAACAAGAATTATGACAAGAATAGAAACAGACAATTCATCAAGACTTGTCTGGTGAATACCATAAAAGAAATAGCAAACCATCATTGAGCCGGTGTAAAACAATAACCTGTACGACTCACTGAACTTTTGCATTACGCTCAAGTACCAGGCGTACACAATTGCAGCCACAACAACAGGAACTGCAATTCTTTCCCAGTCTCTAACGAATATTTCCGCTAATAATATTATTGCAGTAACAGTAAAGGCAATCAGAACTAAAAGCGCGCCCCCGCCGGCATTAGATTCCGACCGTGATTCTCTATTGTTCATATATTTACTCCATACTTTCTGCCTATATAGAGTATATTATACCATACTGCCACTGCTCATGGATAGAGTCTTATCCGCTACACGTACCGTAGATTGTCTGTGCGAAACAAGAACTATTGTCTTATCTTCGGAGTACTCATATAAAGATTTCAAAATAACCGCTTCGTTTAAACTATCCAGATTACTTGTAGGCTCATCAAGCAGCATAAACGGAGCATTGTGTAGGAAAGCCCTGGCCAGTCCTATTCGCTGTCTTTCCCCTCCCGAAAGAGTATCTCCCAATTCCCCAACGGGCGTATCATATCCGTTTGGAAGCGTCATGATAAAATCGTGAATTGAGGCTTTTTTGCATGCCTCTATAACTTCCTCATCGGAAGCATCCAGTTTTGCAATTCTTATATTGTTGGCAATAGTATCCTTGAAAAGCCGAGTCTCCTGGGTCATATAACTCTCCATATCGCGAAGGTTATCTGTATTAATTTTTTCGACATTTGTGTCGGATATTTCCATAGCGCCTTCCTCAACTTTCCAAAACCTCATAAGGAGTTTCAACAATGTGGATTTACCACATCCGCTTTTGCCTACGATACCGATGATGCTCCCCCTCGCAATATTTAAAGACACATCATTTAAAACCTTGCTGTTTGTAGCAGGGTAAGAGAAACTGACACCTCTGACGTTTGCTCCCGTAAATTCGACATTTTCTTCCCCCGCAATATCTTCGGTTTCAGGTTTCTCATCAATAACAGCAAGAACTCTGGCTCCCGATGCAATTGTGCTTTGGAGCGTGGTTCCGAGAGCAGATAAAGCTGTAACCGGCCCAAAGGAAGACATAAGCGCTATCATCGGGATTATAAATCCGTCAAATCCCACTATGCCTCTTATATATAAATATCCGGAAATTAAAAGCATTATTACATCAAACAATAATATAAAGGTATTTGCAAGCGCTATATTGGTTCCGGTAAGCTTGCTTAATATGCTTTGCTTTTCAGACAGTGCTGTCGTTTTTTTATTAATTTCCTCAAGCCTTTTGCTTCCCGCATTATACTGCAATGTTTCATCAACGCCCCGTATACTTTCAAGCATGTGTGCAGATAGTTCACCGGATCCGGCTCTTAAGTTGTCCCCAAGATCACCGCTTCTTTTTGAAATAATAATCGGCAACATTATTCCGATTGTTACAAACGCAAAAAATGCCACCACTCCAAGGATCGGATGATAGCTTCCGATAAACAGACACATAATAGTTTCTGTAATTATCGCTATACATATCGGCGATATAGTATGTGCATAAAACACTTCCAATAATTCTACATCTGAAGTGATCAGAGAAATCATATCCCCTTTGTCTCGTCCTTCAAGTTTAGCCGGGCACAGTCTCCTAAGCGCCTTAAACACCTTGTCTCTTATAATAGCAAGAAGTGTAAACGCAATATAATGATTCATCCTTTGTTCAGACAGTCTGAAAACTGCTCTAGTCAGCGCAAGCCCCAACAATATTAAAAGAATCTTATACCACTCCAATTCTTTTCCGATACCAAGCCCCGAAAGGATACCTTTTCCACCCATGATCGGAATAAATTGAGCCGCCAGAAAACCTACCGTGCCAAACATTATCGCTAAAAGCATGTATCCTGTAAGTGGTTTAACAAGCTTTATCATTCTTAAAAGGATGCGTATTTTGCTCTGTTTTTTCATTTGTTTTCGCCTCCTTTTTTCTCGTTCTCACTATGTCCGAAATTTTCAAGCTCATCTTGAACTTCCCACAATCTTTTATATGTATCGCAACTTTCCGAAAGCATTTCATGGGTTCCGCTGCCAACCATTCTTCCCGAATCCATGCAATATATGACATCTGCGTCTTTTACATTCGCCAATCTGTGTGTGATCATAATAACAGTCCTGGTTTTAGCGAGTACCTTAATCCTATCCAGTATTGCCTCTTCACTCTCTACATCTATATTTGAGGTTGCTTCATCAAATATATAGATACCGGAGTCGTGGATAAGGGCTCTTGCAAGAGCCAGTCTTTGTTTTTGGCCTCCTGAGAGATTTCCTGCATTTTCCGTCAGCATAGTATCTAAGCCGTTCTGTTCCTTGAAATAGTCCGATATATTGCACTTCTCAAGCGCGTTCCAAATTATTTCTTCATATTTTTTTGTGTCTTTTGAAGGATATTCTTCATTGTTTATTTCCTTCCTATATTCAGCCGGTAAAGCTATTGCAAGATTTTCTCTTACTGTCCCTTTAAAAAATATGCTTCCAATTCCAACGTAAGTGATGTTTTTAAACAGACTCTCTTCATTAATACGGTTTATATCTATTCCGCAAATTTTAAGCACACCGCTATTTGTCGTATTACGTCCCATTATAAGGGAAGCTATCGTAGATTTACCGCTTCCGCTTTCTCCCACGATTCCTACAAAGTTTCCTTCTTTAATATCAAGTGAAACTTCTTTTAAAACTTCTTTTTCCCCATCATAGGAGAACGTGATATTTTCGAGGGATATTACCGAATCACATCCATAAAAGCTTTTTATCTGTTCCTTTTCGCCGGATGCTTTTGGCAATTCCGGTATTATTTCAGGCTTTTCGTCTGATTCCTGCTCACTTAAAAATTTAAATATTTTATCACTTGCCGCCATACCATTCATTGCTACATGGAAATAGCTGCCTAGCTTTCGCATAGGCAAAAAGAATTCAGCTGACAGTAGTATCATAAATATAGTGCTTTCTAATCCAATCTGTTCGTTCATGAACGCTTTTACAGCCAGCGCTATTCCGAGCGCCGCTCCACCATATGCGAAAAAGTCCATTATTATAATGGAATTGAGCTGCATGGTCAGCACTTTCATGGTTACAACTCTGAAATGCTCCGATTCTTCGTTCATCTGCTCATTTTTAAAAGCATCAGCTTTATATGTTTTAAGTGTCGTCATTCCCTGAAGATTCTCGAGAAATGTGCTTCCCAGCTTTGTATACTGATCCCAGTATTTAGATAAAAGCTTTTTTGCAATTTTTTGTACCATCATAATCGCGCCCGGAATAAGCGGTACACAAACAAGAAGGACTGCTGCCACCTTAAAGCTACCGGCCATTCCAAATAGCACAAATAATGACACCGGTGCCAGAAATGCATAGAAAAACTGAGGTACATATTGTCCGAAGTAGCTTTCGAGTTGTTCTGTTCCTTCCACAGACTCCTGTACCAGCTCTGCTGTGGAAGCATGCTCTTTGTACGACGCGCCCAGTCTCAGTATTTTTGAATAAATCTGTTCGCGCATTACTCTCTTTACGGTTTTGGACGCCATATAGCTCATGCGCGCAGTCATCTTGGTCGTAAAGAATCTGATTATTATTGTTAATACCAAAACACAAAGCGCGACAAGTATGTTTGATATGTTTATTGCACCTCCACCTGTCACAAGGTCTTTAAAGGTAATATTTCCGGAGCCGGTTTTAACCGCAGTGCTTACTGTTTCATATATAATACCCACCGCTGTGGCTATTATGTATATCATCACTGCATTCATCATCAGTTCCAGCCACTGAAATACAATATTACCCACTATGTATTTCTTGCTTTCGGGACACATTTTCATTAATCTTTTATCAAACATAGTTTTCCCTGTCTTTCTCAACATCTTTTATATCAACGTCTTTTATATCAACGTCTTTTATATCAGTTTTATTTGCGTCTCCGGGTTTGATAGTTTTAACTATAAAAAGAAAATAAATCATATGGGCCGCCCAGACTACGGAAAGTATTATACACGGTATCCATACTTCCTTTTTAGCCATAAAGAAAAACCCGATTCCCATAAGAAGTGATACACTTATCAGTATACTCGCCTTTGTCTGAGGAAGCATACCCTCTTTTTTAACAAAACTCTCGAGATGGTTTTTATATAATTTTGTTCCTTTAAACCAGTTCTCAAGTTTCTCTGAACTTTTGGCAAAGCAAAACGCCGTCACAAGGAAGAATGGTGTTGTCGGTAAAAAAGGAAGTGCAATTCCCAGAGCTCCCAGCCCAAGGCATATGCATCCAATGGTTATATATATAATCTTTTTTATCTTCAATATTCAGTCCTCTTAATCTTTTATCTTTTTATATTTCTATCTTTTATCTTTTTCTATCTTTTCCTTTTAGTATTTTAGTATTTAATTATTTAATTTATCAATTCTGCGTTTTTCTCTTTTGCTTAATACTACATGCCTTACGGCCATAACAGGATGATACATGAGCATTCTCGGGCCGGAAAAGCGCATCACAACTCGTATTTTTTCCCGCATCTTTGGTTCATAGCAATGAACCTTACAATTACTGCAAAATGTCTTGTTCTCCATAAACGGGCATTTATCACTTCTCGTTATCGCATACTCCAAAAGCTGCCTGCATTCAGTACATAGATGCCCCTTTTCGGTCTTGTGATTTTTTCTGCAATACAGCGAGATCATATCTGCAACAGTTTTCTTTTCACGCTCTTTTTTTAGTTCTATCTTATTCTTTTTTTCTATCTTGGGTTCTGTTTTATTCATATTCCCCACAGTCTTAATCCATAATAGTTATTTACGTATATGTGTTAGTTTAAACTTACCTGGATATTATGCACTAAATTCTAAAAAAATGAAAGTTAAAAAATGCTTTCAAAAAAGAACAGACCATAATGGATTATCCAAAATGGTCCGTTCTTCCCTACTGTAACAAATATATTTAAAGCCTTGGATTATTAGCTAAAGAGAATGTTGTTAACAACAGACTCGAGGTACTCCTGTCTTCCTGAAGAAGGCATCTCAGGCTTTTTCTTATCAACCGCATATGCTGCAGCTTCCTCAAGTGTAAGGCTGCGCTCACGGATTTTCTTTCCGATTCCGCTTTCGTAGCTTGAGTAGCGCTCCTTAACAAACTCATCAAGTCGTCCGTCCTCAATGATTGCAGCAGCTTTGATGAGGCCAAGTGCAAATGAATCCATACCGGAGATGAATGCATAGAACATATCCTCCGGAGTATTTGAAGGACGACGGTTCTTTGAGTCGAAGTTAAGTCCGCCGCGAAGGCCTCCGGCCTTTAAGATTTCGTACATAGCCATGGTGGTATCGTAAACATTTGTAGGGAACTGGTCGGTGTCCCATCCAAGAAGGGTATCACCCATGTTTGCGTCTACCGATCCCATCATATCCTCAACAGCACATACTCTGAGTTCGTGCTGGAAAGTGTGTCCTGCAAGTGTAGCATGGTTTGCCTCGATATTCATCTTGAAATCTTTATCAAGTCCATTCTTTCTAAGGAATCCGATAGCAGTTGCTGCATCGAAGTCATACTGATGCTTCATGGGCTCCTTCGGCTTGGGCTCGATATAGAAGTCTCCGGTAAAGCCGATCTTACGTCCGTAATCTCTTGCAAGAGTAAAGAGTGTTGCGATATTTTCCTGCTCAAGCTTCATATCGGTGTTGAGAAGAGTCTCATAGCCTTCACGTCCGCCCCAGAATACAAATCCCTTTGCTCCAAGCTTAACTGCATTCTCAAGGCCCTTCTTAACCTGTGCTGCCGCAAAGCACCATACATCTGCTGAGTTAGTACTTGCTGCACCGTTCATAAAGCGGGGATTGCTGAACATATTGCAGGTAGTCCATAAGCACTTAATATCCGTTCCCTTGGTCTTTTCAAGAATATAATCGGTGATTTCATCGAGTCTCTGATATGTGACATTGATATCATCCGGATCTTCGGGGATAATGTCTACATCATGGAAGCAGTAATATTTGATACCGAGCTTTTTCATAAACTCAACACCGGCATCAACCTTAGCCTTTGCATGCTCCATGGTTCCGGGCTCTGCTCCGAAGCTCTTATCGGCAGTACCGACACCAAACATATCTACTCCGTTTGCACAGAGATTATGCCACCAAGCCATAGCAAAACTTAAGTGATCCTCCATAGTCTTGCCCATGATGACTTTCTTTGCATCATAATATTTGAATGCCAAAGGATTCTTACTGTCTTTTCCTTCGAATTTTATCTCGGGGATATTAGGGAAAAAATCTTTCATATGTGCACCTCTTTCTTGTTTTTGCACAGCTTTCATTATATAGAATCAGTTTTCACTTTTTCTTTATGAGAAAAGCTTGCTTGTTAACATGTTTCTTTATGCTTATATAATGCCATTTTTTATCAGATAATAAATGACAATTTTGCTGTGATATTATAATTATTTTGCTATAATTATTTTGTTAGCTTTATTTTCGCCGTATTTTTTTATCACTTATTGAAAATAATTGTCATTTTTGTTGTTAGTTTCAACTTACAGATTATTTATTATTTAAAAGCGGAGCGAATTTATGAAGAACAATGAGATAGAAATAGTACAGCACTCAAATATGAACGCCCTTGAAATCTTTATGGTTAAAGTAGGCTCAAGAGTACTTCACGGACATGATGATTTAGAAATCGGTGTTTTGCTAAAAGGGGATTTAAACCTTAAAGTCGGCACTGAGGATATCAGGCTCAGAGAAAATGATATTTATATATTAAACAGCTACCAGTTTCATGCATTCACCAAAGCTGAAAAGGAAAACCTTTTAATGGTATTTCAAATTCCTTCCGATCTCTATGGGCGTATAGAAACAGGGCTTGAACATGTTTGGCTTAAAAACAATGTGATAAGAAGCGGCGCGGTCCACAGAGATATTCGTTCAAAGCTTATATCCTGTGCCATGGTTTATTTTAGCGACGCTCCCTATAAAAATGTACTGTGTGCCTCTCAGATTTTAGATGTCATTTACACTATATTAACCGGCACCAATATTTCCGTAACCCCTTCTCAGACTTCTGTTTCAATGCAAATAAATACCGGCCGCCTGGCCCGAATCACAGAATATGTAAGCGAAAACTATACCGAAAAAATATCACTTAAAGAACTTGCCGAAAGCGAACATTTATCAGAATATTACCTTTCTCATTGGATAAAAGAAATGCTCGGGATGTCCTTCCAGGACTACTTAAATAAATTCAGATTTGAAAAAGCCCTGAGGCTTATAAACCGCGGAACCAATTTAGGCGTTCTCGATATCGCATTGGAATGTGGTTTTTCCGGAAGCAAATATCTTAATAATGCCTTCAATAAATATCTGGGGATGGGCGTAAAAAAATATATGGCCTCGGACAAAAGTGCAAAGCCGTCCGAAGCCATATTGCCTGTTGAAAATGTACAGGAACGATATTCATTTGAGTCGAGTAAATTGTTGCTGCGCAATAATTATAGCGATAAACATTAATACGCATCCTATTATTTCTCTTGCCGTTAATGTCTGTCCAAGCAAAATCCAGCCCGCTAAAGTTCCAAACACCGCTTCAAAACTCATAATAAGAGAAGCAACTGTGGGATTGAGTCCCGGCTGAGCAACCACCTGCAAGGTGTACGCTACGCCGCTCGAAAATACTCCCGCATATAGAATCGGTATCCATGCATTCCAGGTTGCAAAATCCATTATCCAAAGAGATAATCCGCCTCTTGCAGGTATGTCAAATATAGCTGCGGGAATTCCCGATAAAACACCGCAAACCAAAAATTCTATTGATGAAAGTCTAACCGGATCTACCTGCGGGCTAAAATAGTCTATCAGAAGAATCTGCACAGCAAACAGGAAAGCCGATGCGATAAGCGCTATATCCATCCACTGCAGCCTAAATCTTCCGTCTATGCACAAAAAGTACATTCCCACCACGCTGATAGCCACTCCGAGCCAGATATTCCAGCCGCACTTTTTCTTTATAAAAATCCCAAGAATAGGAACAAGAATAATATACAGTGCCGTTAGAAATCCCGCTTTGCTTACCTGTGCTCCGAGGCTGATTCCGACCTGCTGAGCATTTGCGGCGAAAAACAGCGCCAGGCCAACAAAAAAGCCGCCGAGCCACAGTTTTTTATAATCTTTTTTCGTGACAGGTTTTCTTTTTGAAAACCCAAGTTTATCTAAAATAAAAATTACCGGCAATAACACTGCGGATCCTATTATGAACCTAACGCAGTTAAAGGAAAAGGGACCGACCGCATCCCCTCCCGTCGTCTGGGCTACAAATGCCACACCCCAGATGATTGCTGTTATCGCCAGTAATATTGAACTTCTTATTTGTTTTGATTTCATACTGATTAATAATCCCGAGAGCCATTTATAACACCGATACTATGATAAACAGTTCGATGTTTTGCCTCCTACACGTTAAGGATTGACTTAAGGAAGCTCTGGGTTCTGGGATTTTCCGGATTGTTGAAAATTTTGTCCGGAGTTCCTTCCTCTGCAATTATTCCGTCAGCCATAAATAATACTCTATCTGCCACCTCTTTTGCAAATCCCATTTCGTGGGTAACAACAAGCATTGTCATTCCGCTGTTGGCAAGGTCTTTCATAACCTGAAGTACATCACCTACAAGCTCAGGGTCAAGTGCACTGGTTGGCTCGTCAAACAGCATAATTTCAGGCTTCATGGCAAGTGCTCTCGCTATGGCGACACGCTGCTGCTGGCCTCCGGAAAGTCTGTTGGGAAATTCATTTGCCTTATCGGCAAGTCCAACCTTTTCAAGAAGCTCCATAGCCTCTTTTTTAACGGTCTCTTTGTCCTCACCCTTCACTTCTACGGGAGCGAGGCAAATATTTTCCAGTACCGTTTTGTGAGGGAAAAGATTAAATCTCTGGAAGCACATTCCCATTTCAAGTAAAAGCTTTTGCTGTGTCTTTTTATCTATTCTCTCTACGGTGCGGTCCTTTTCTCTGTGCAGGAATAAATCTCCTTTTATAAAAATCTTTCCCGAGGATATCTTTTCAAGCTGATTAAGTGAGCGAAGATATGTGGATTTTCCGGCGCCGGAAGGCCCGATGATACAAATAACTTCACCTTTTTTTACTTTAAGATTAATATCCTTTAAAACAACAAGGTTACCAAAATTTTTACTGACATGTTCTGTTTCCAAAATGTATTCGTAATTATCCATAGCGCACCTCCCTATTCATACAACGAGAATTTCTTCTCTATGGCATTGAATATCCATGTGAAGAATGCCGTTATGATAAGATAAATCACCAGCGCGGGTAAGAATACGATGTAGGAAATCTCACTG
Source organism: Lachnospiraceae bacterium (assembly GCA_024684215.1). Classification (GTDB taxonomy): domain Bacteria; phylum Bacillota; class Clostridia; order Lachnospirales; family Lachnospiraceae; genus AC2028. Next base: position 3,467 of record JAIKXH010000071.1, on the reverse strand, counting down.
GTCATTATGTTTTTGGAAATAGTGGTTATATCCATGAGGGATATAGCAAATACGAGTGATGCATCTTTTAGCATCATGATAAACTCGTTACAAATAGGCGGAACCATTCTGCGCACCGACTGCGGGATAATGATAAGTCTCATGGTCTTGGAATAAGAAAGTCCAAGGGCCTTCGCAGCTTCGTGCTGTCCCTTTTCGATAGACTGAATAGCCGCACGGACGATCTCGGCGCAGTAAGCACCGGAGTTTAATCCATAAGCTATAAGAGCCGCAATAAAAGCTCCCTTATAAACCGCCTGGGTATCGGCTGCGCTGAAGAGATCTCTCCACGCAAATCCGAATACCGCAGGCAAAGTGTAGTAAATTACGAAGAGCTGAATCATGAGGGGCGTTCCTCTAAAGAAGAAAATATATGCCGAACATGCTTTGCTCAAAATCTTGTTCTTGGATATTTTTCCAAGAGCCAAAAGTGTACCAAGTATTACTCCGATAAGAGTTGACGCGGTTGTAAGGAAAAGTGTGAGCTTTGCACCATGCAAAATATTCTCACCGCAACCAAGCATACGATATGTATAGTTAACCATCTGTCCGGCAAATTTTCCAAAGCCCTCGTCAGCCTGGAATGCTTTGCCTACAAATCCCACATATCTTTCTGTAATCTCTTTAGCGCCGGATGTGGAAAATGAACAATAGTTTACAATGATAAGGCTGTTATAGGTAACGGTTACGCGCTTACGCGAACTGCTCTCATCAGCTTTTATCATCTCCTGCATCTCGGGTGATGCCATAGCTTTCATATCGGCTTCAGACGGTTTTAAAAATGACAAAACAATACATGCCGCTATAACGATAAGCACTATCACCCATGTTATCTTTGTTTTCTTTTTCCAATGCTTTATATCAACCAAGCCCTTAAGAAAATTCTTCATATCTTGTTTCCAACCAACCTCTAACTACTTGTAAACAGTTTCTTTTTAACAGCTTTTTACAATAAGAACTCTTATATCAGGATTACTCAGCCTGTCCAAACCAGTAATCATAAGTCTCCTGGATAAATCCGTCAGCTTCCATCTCGGCAAGAGCCCAATCGATAGCTTCCTTGAGTGCAGTGTTCTGAAGTCCGATTGCTACACCGAACTGCTCTGCCTCAGTCTCATCCTTATATGCATAAACATATTTATCGGGATTTTTTGCAAGATAACCATCGGCTACAGTTGAGTCAACACATACAGCGTCGATCTCGCCATTGTCAAGCTGGGTAAAGCAACTGAGAATCTTTTCGTTTGCTACGATTTCAACGTCGATGGTTCCGGTTGACTTGTAGTCACTGATAAGTTCATCGGATGTGGTCTCCTTCTGAACTGCAACAGTCATTCCGTCAAGATCATTAAAGCTTGTAATTTCCTTGGTGTCTCCGGCCTTTAAAATTACCGCCTGATAATTTGAGATATAAGGAGTTGAAAATGCCATGCTCTCCTGACGCTCTGCTGTAATGGTACAAGCTGAGCAAACAACATCATAGTTATTGTCGATACCTGCAAATATTCCGTCCCATGCAGTGTTGATAATATTTACCTCTAAGCCAAGTCGTCTTGCTACCTCAGTTATGATATCGATGTCATAACCGATAGGGGTTGTACCGTCATCCGCAAAATCCTCAAAGGGAGGATATCCAACTTCACATCCTACGCTTAAAACTCCGTCACTCATAAGGGTTACGCCTGTAAGGTCATACGTGCTTTCTACAGCGGCAGAATCTGCTGCAGCACTACTTCCGGCATCTGCGGCTCCTTTAGAATTTCCACAACCTGCAAGAAGGGCTGCGCTCATTACCATAGCTCCTATGGCAGAGATTACTCGTGTCATCTTTTTCATTTTTTCTTCCTCCTGTTTGAACATATAAAGATTATTCTTTAATGTTTCTTGAAATGCTGCTCGAATAAAATCCGAACTTTAGCTTCATCTGTTTATCGTTTTAACAATTTAGCTTGTTAAAGCGCTTTCACAACAAAAAAAGTGCAATGCGTTGTGCACCCTTGCACTTTTCTTTGTCCAATATAGTATTATTTTAGATTTCTGTCAATATTTTAATCATTTCTGTGCAACTACTGTAATCCATGGTTTATCAGGGTGATGATCTGTTTTTACCTTTTCGAATCCTGCTGCAATCAGAGCATCTTTGATTTCCCCTATAGTATAGCATTTCATTCCATCTATGATTTTTTCATATTTTAATCCCGTCTTATCCTCACCGTCCGACTCATTGACAATCATAAATATTCCGCCCGGCTTCAATACTTTTGCAACCTGACCAAAACATTTTTCCAGCCCCGGCCAGAAATAAATCGTCTCAAAAGCTGTTGCCAGATCATACTTTTCTTCGGGAAGTTCAAGTGCGGACACATCTCCCCTAATTACATCACATCTGCCTTTTTCTATATTTTTCTTGTTATACCCGGTAGCTTTTTCAACAGATATTTCAGAATAATCAACAGCGGTCACATGCGAAGAAGGATACTTTTTAAGAAGAGCATCAGCATTTCTTCCGCCTCCGCAACCAAGCTCAACAATTTCCATCGGTGCTATCTTTGTCAGATGGGCCAAGCCCCAGTCCGCCATCGGAGAATGTCCCGAATTCATTCCACCAACCATAACCTTTCCAAGGAAACCTTCAGGTTTTCTGGTCTGACTCACGTACTTTTTAAAAAGTCCCATTTGCAATCCTCTCTTTCAGCTCCGTGTTAGATATATCTAACCAGTGCAATTATAAGTACTAAAGCCTAATTTTGTAAAGAAAAAATAATAATGAAAAAGTAGGAGGCCCGCAGAAATTCTGTAGGCCTCCTACCATAATTAAACTTTTATCCCTCAATAGCTATAAGCTTCTTTTCGGGAACCTTTGCGGCATCTTTTTTAGGAACACTAAGTTTGAGAACTCCGTCCTCAAACTTGGCTTTGATGTCTTCCTCCGTAATGGCTTCACCGACATAGAAGCTTCGCTGCATAGCGCCGGCATATCTTTCCTGGCGAATCAATTTTCCCTTTTTATCGGACACGTCATTGTCAAGACCTTTAGCCGCGCTGACCGATAGATATCCGTTTTCTAGTGAAAGATTTATTTCATCTTTCTTGAATCCGGGAAGGTCGATATCCACTTCATATCCCTCGTCATTTTCATGGACATCGGTCCTCATGATCTGGGCTGCATGCTTTCCGTAAAGCTTACGATCAATGTCAGGGAACTCCATCCTCGGGAAATCATCCATCCAATCGTCTAACAAACTTTCTCCAAAAATACTTGGTAACATCATAGGTCATTCCTCCTTTTCATGAAAAATACTGTTTTAATAAGTTTCATGAGCAAGGGAAGGAGTGTTTGGATTTCTGTCTTGAGGAATCTTCTCTTTTCCTTTGTTCTAACTACGTTATAGTCCTAATTGTTAGCACTGTCAAGAGGTGAGTGCTAA
>JAIKXH010000038.1 GCA_024684215.1 Lachnospiraceae bacterium | reverse complement strand
TCTTTTATCAATCTCTTCCATCTCACGGTTGTACATCTCATGACGATGAACCATTGCTTCATATACCGCGGGATATTTTCTGAGAAGTATCTTCGCAAGGACAAGCCCCTTCATTTTTTCTTTTTTATATCCGAGTGGCTGTGTGAGTACAATTACGTTTCTGTTATAACCAATGGATTCCATATATTCGAAAGGAACCGAGTCGGAAATACCTCCGTCAAGCATAGTATAACCGTCGGCCAAAACAGGTGTTGAAACCATTGGCATAGACGCAGATGCCTGCATCCACTTAAGGTCATTTCTTCCTCCATCGGTACATTTATGATATCTGCACTTACCGGTGTTTACATCCGTTGCTCCGATATAGAATTCCATAGGATTGTTTTTAAAGGTCTCTTTATCAAAAACATCCAACTCTTCCGGAATCTCTCTGTAGCAAAAATCTGCCCCGTACATATCTCCTGTTTTAAATAAGGATCTAAAGCTGCAATATCTCGGATCGCGGCCATATTTTAGGTTATACCTGAGCGGCCTTCCGATCTGTTTTGATTTGTAATTACAGCCAAAGACGGCGCCCGCAGAGATCCCTGCTGCGCCGTCAAAAGTTATTTCGTTTTCCATAAGGACATCCATAACGCCGCATGTAAACAATCCGCGCATGGCGCCGCCCTCCATAATGAGGGCTGTTTTGTGTTTTCTTTCCATTGTCATTCCGTCGTTTCATAGGTTTTTTTCGATATAAATTTTATCACGAAAACTCTTTGATATAAACCTTAGCTTTGAATTTTTCGCTTCCGTCAAGCTTTTCGTACTCAGAATCCTTATAATAATGCATTCCGAGCTTTTCCATTACCCTCTGACTTTTGTGATTTTCTACGCAAAAATCCCCCATTATCCTATTAATCTTGCGGGTCTTTGAGATTTCATCGATGATTCCCTGCATAGCCTCCACGGCATATCCCTTTCCCCACATATCTGCGCGCAGATTATAGCCGACAACCCACGCTTCTCTCTTTTTGCTGTAGCAAAGGCCACCGCTTCCTATCAGCTCACCGGTCTCCTTCAATTCTATACCCATATCGTAATTGTCCGGATTATCATAATCGAGGCTCTCAATCCATGTCTTTACGTCCTCGGCGCGCTTGTATAAAGGATAGATCATGTATTTGTTTACCTTCGGATCTCCGCACCATTTAAAGGCTGCCTGATAATCCTCAGGAACCATTGGTCTCATTATTAATCTTTCTGTCTCTATTCTAACTCTCATAATTACTCTCCACTATATTCTCTGTATTTTTTGCGTTCTCGATAGCTATGAAAAATTTATCCATTGAATGTTAGCCATCCTGTCTGCTCCCTTAAAATATTATTAATACTTTAAATTGCTGTTATTTTTCTACCTTAAGCTCGTAGTCCACCAATGTCATCTTATCGTTTATCACATGCTCTTCACCTGTTCTTACAAACCCGCATTTTTCATAAAAATGACAGTTTCCCGCTTCCTCTTTTATGGTGTCGAGCTTCCATGTTTTTGCTTCGGGACACATCTCAAATATTTTTTTGATAACCGCATACCCGACGCCTCTGTTTTGGTGGGCCGGTACAATAAAAATAGGTGATATATAATATACCGAATCATCATTTTCCGCAGCCTTTGTCCCTACATTGATACCACCGATTCTGGCACCGTCCCTGAGAATAAAATAATACTTTCTCGTAGGTATTCCGGCTCGTGCCTTAACCTTATCCAATGGTTCTATAGCAGGCGAACCATCGTCATGATATTTTTCATATAGTGGCATAAAGCTCTCCACTTGCAGCTTGTAGAGCTGCTCAATCTCTGAAATCGGCACTTCTTCAAGCTTTACCCTGCTCATAAGTTCAGTCATTCCCGGACCGGGCAACTTAAACCTGTCTTTTATCATCTTTGCAACTACATCCGGTTCAAGATTTGTATTGTCGATTTTTATATAATTTTCAAAAGGCACTTCTCCTTCGTTGCTGACTACACGGTAGTGGGTTTCCTCTCTGAGCATTCTGGCCTCTGAGGCCTCTAAATCTCTTTTTGAAGCCTTGTTTTTAAGCCTGTTTTCAGTCTTGTTTCGCTCTATTCTGACCGCTCTGTCGGCCACAAGTTCAACATAGTATACCGTACCGCCGGTCGCCTCAAATCTGTCTGCCACGGACTTAATGTAATCCCAGTCGCTTTGCTGATCAAAAGCCCACATAAATGTAAAGATCATGCCCTGATAATTTGTTTTCATGAATTCTTCAAAGACAACCTCTCTGAGCTTTGTTACAGCCTCTCCGTTGAATCCTCCAAATATCTCCAACACCGGCTCAATCATCATATGATTGTGAAACAACCTAAAATCTGTGATTTTCATAAGCTGCTGTCCCACTGTCATTTTCCCTACAGCTCCGCTGCCGATAATTACTATTAAATCCATTGCGCTCTCCTTTTCCTCAATTTTATATATAAAATATAAAAGCCGCCTATCTTTTACAGATAAGCGGCTTAAAAATCATATATAAAAGTCTACCCTAATCTGCATCACACATATTCAAATATACAAAAAACACATCCGCATTATAAATGCGCATGGAAGACATCATAATATTTGAATACTGCTGTCGCTGATTTTTCATGAGTAAACTCCTTTCCCAAATTTTTCCCTATGATAAACATTTAAGATGAATATGTCAATAAGAAAATTTTTATTCTTCCCTCAAATCAAAGTCCTCGGGAATAATGTATTTATCAGTGGGATATATTCCCATAACCGAATTGTTGGACTCATTGATCAGCAAAAAGAACTCTGAACCGGTCTCATACTCTAAATAGTAATCTTTGGAACAGCGGACTCTTTTGTAATCTCCGAACTCAAAGAAATAATCATTTCTATATTGACCGTCATCATCCATGGGGCGCTCTACTTCTTCTTTTCCGGTTATGGCTTTCTTTAAAAAATAAATCCTGGAGTAGTCCTTTGCAGGTTTTGTCGCAACCAAAAAAACTATCAATAAAACAATTATTAACGCAACTGCCACTAGTTTGATAATCAAATTGTGTATCAAAAAGATAGCTAATAAAGCGCCAAGAGCGAACATTATGATTAATACAACAGGTGCCGCTTTTTGCCTTTTTTCAAGCTCCTTAATATCATCCCAGGATACTATTTTTTTACCATCAATTTGCATACTCTCCTCCATTTCCAATGGTTAACGCTAAAAATCCGGTTACTATTGTGTCTGTTATTATTTTATACATATATCTGTGTTTATCAGTAATTATTCTATACGATATCTCTGTGTTTATCTTTAATGTTTTTACTGACGCGATACAATCCGAAACTGATTAAGATGCATAAAACCGCAATGATTACGCCCCTATAGAGAACGGGCCTAAGAAGCGGTGAATAGTCTTCCGGCAAAAAGATTTCCTGTTGATACAGGTAAAACGAGTACCAGATCCAATGAGCGGTGAATGCAAAAGCTGTTACCCACAATACAATACGCGCTATAAACAAAAGCTTTATCTGCATTTTTACTTTTTTAACAAGCTCTAAATCTGTTTGGTTTTCATTTTCCATCTTCACCCCTCCTGATGTAGAATCATAATTCGGTATAAACAAAAAACCAATTTAATACTATCACGAAAAAGATCTACTTAATACTAACACTTTTATAGGTATTTAATCAATCGGCTTCTGATAAACCTTGCGACTATTTTTCTGATATCCCCTATTTATCATTCTCCAATATTTCCAACACACTTTTGGCTATGCGCTCGGAGTTTTTTATTATTGCTTCAATGCTCTCCTTGCTCTCTTCGTCCGGATTGTTTTCCAAAAGCAGATCTGCGTTACCTCTGATGACTGTAAGCGGCGTTTTTAAATCATGCGCTATTTGTGCCATTTTTTGCTTTGTTTCGTATTCTTTGCGCCACTTTTCCTCCGCCAGCTTAAATACAAGCTTTTTAAGAGTGCTTATAAAAATAATAGATGGAATAAGTATTGCCAGAATATATGCCAAAACAGTTATGCCCAAAACTATCCATTCGCCCGCTACACCCAGACTGTAATGAATGAAGATTGTTTTATCGCCTATTTTTTGAGCAAGATACACTTCCTGACCGTCAAGGTACTTCCACTGTAAATCATTGTTTTTGGTCTCACCATTTTCATATTCTGTTTGCGAATATACTTTGTAATAGGTGAAATATTCTTCTAACTTCTCGGCTTTGCCATCTTTTGTTTTTGAATCAATCCTGTTACCGCCCGCCTCTACAATGTAATCGGCATTTTCAGGAAAAGAATCCAAGTCTAATTCACTGCTTTTTACTGCATTTGCAATCCAGGCTTCGACACGTTTTTCCGTATCGTCTGCACTGCCGCCGGGTATATTATTCAAAAAAAATATCGCTATCGCAGTCACAGCTCCAATCAAGGCACCAACTACCAATAAATATAATAAAACGGTTTTGCCTAATTTTACATTTGCTTTTTCCATTTATATCCAACACCCCATACCGTTTCTATAGGTTCAACACCAAACTGCTTAAGTTTTCTCCTTAAGTTTTTTATATGCTCAGTTATTGCAGATTCATCGCCGTCTTTATCAAATCCATATATCAATTCATAGATTTGACCTTTTGAAAAAATCTGCCCTTTGTTTTTGAATAGCAAAGTTACAATGTCAAATTCGCTTTTTGTCAGTTCTACGGGATTTCCGTTTACTTTTAGAATACTTTCTTTCGGGTATATAAGTATTTGTCCGTCCTTTATGACATTGCCAACGGTTTCCCTGTTGTCTCTTCTTATATGAGCGGCTATTCTGGCTCTGAGCTCGGCAATCGAAAATGGTTTTCTGATATAATCATCCGCCCCTATAGAAAGCCCGTATACTACGTCTTCTTCCAGTGCCTTTGCACTAAGAAAAATAATGGGGCAATCTACTGTCTCTCTGATTTGAACAAGAAGGTCATATCCACTTACCTCCGGCATTGTAACATCCGTAATAATCAGGTCATAGACCGATATATCTTCAGGAATTGTTTGTACAGGAAATTGGACAGTATCAACCTGATACTGTCCTCTTAATGCTTTTTCCATTAATTGCAAGATTTCCGACTCATCGTCAATCGCTAAAATTCTCATTGCATCACCATATAGAGTAAAAATGATAGTCCGTATAAAACATATACATGTGCCGGATAAAACCAATAAAACAACTTGGCATTTCCTTTGCCACGCTTTCCATTGTAGCACAACATGAATATGATGGATAAAATTCCCATCCATTCATATGATTCAAAGAAAAATGAATGTATGCTCGGCATGCCGGTTAAAACAATTAGTAAAACGACATTTATAATAAAATAGAATGCAGCCCATGCATAAATACGAATTTTTTTATTTTTTAAATAGCTGAACAAAAACAGTATTATTCCTTCAAGCACGGTCATTGTTCCGCCGTCACTAATCCATGAATGAACAGGCAGTATTGAATATCCGACCATATTTGCCGCAAACAATCCCCATTGGCTATTAATAGCTCTAAGAGGAGCAAAAACAGCTAAATTCATTATGATCGGAAAAATTAAAGGAATAACAACTGCAGCTATACCTTTAACAAGTTTTTTTTGCCTGATCCATTCGATTCCCTGCATCACAATAAACAAAATCACAAATGTTGACAGCATTCCATTTTCCGGGAAAAATCCATCACCTCTGACTGCAGGTGACAGTACATTGTAAAACCCGAACCGAATCAGTCCCATGACAACAGAAATGATGTAGATTTTAAGAAAGTATTTCCATCTGTTATGTGTATGAATAAACCCTTCTATAAAACAAAACAGAAACAACGGTGCGGCCAGTCGTCCGACCCACGAAAAGCAAATAGGTATCTTACCTGTAAACTCAAAAAAGTAATGAATATGGTCCAGTACCATAAACACCATCGCAAGATACTTCAAATTAAAACCGGTTAAACCTTTTTCTTTAAACATTATTGTTATCCTCCTGTCTGAAAACAGGATAAACAATAATTATAAGGAATTTATAAGGATTTAGAAAAATCAATAATCCTCAAGATTATCTTCTTTTAACTTATTACTAAGAACAAGCTCTACCGTTTTTACACTAATGTCTGGAAGTTTATCCATAATGTCACTCTTGAATTCATTCCAATCCAACCAAAACTCCGCTGTAAAACTGTTCCTGAAAGGCGATCTGAGCATATATTTCATCTTTATCAGGTATCTTAATATCGCTCCGTACGATGCCTTTTTCATCGCAGGGAATAACGATCCATTTCGTTTCGTTATCATCATATCTGTGATAGACGGCAATTACTTTTCCCACAAAATCCGTAACTGCAGAAGTCTCGCCTAAAAGATATACATCCTGCTCCGCTCCGTCACCGCCTATAATCCCCTCAACATAACCATAGTTGATGGGATAATAAAGATCTTTGTGACGTGGGTGGTAACTTCCCATAGGACGGTCAATTTTACCTTTTACAATCTGACCGATAATATCCTGATACTCGTCCTTCGGTACCGGATTTAATTCAAATCCATAAAGATCTCCCATATTGAGACAGCAATCACCGCGTTCATACATTTCTTTTATTTCATCAAAAGTGAGCCACTTTGTTTGAATGACCTCTTTGGTAGTTGCTTTGTTAAGATCCGGCTCATCGGACGTTTCAAAATAAAAAGAATCACGTATCCAGTTATGACGCCGCCCGTCTATGGTCGTAGAGATCTTAGTTGCAAGTATTTTTGCATCTTCGGCTTTCAGCTCGATTCCGACTTCCTCATATACTTCACGCAATGCTGCATCAAGACTTGTATCACCTAATATGGAATGGCCCGCAACGGTTTCCCATTTCAGCGGATCCGTTTCTTTGTCGGCAGTTCTCTGTGATATCAGATATTTACCGGTCGTCGGATTCTTTATCCAGACCATGACCCAAAGATGAAATTCATCCTCCGACAGGGTGCTCTGCTCACCGCGAATACAGGTCTTTCCTGTCTTCTTTCTGTCTATAGTATACACATCCCACACTTCACTCATATACTTTCATCCCCTCCTTTTCGCAGTTTTTCGTTATTGTCTTTACGAATCCTCTGCATCAATTCTAATTTGCACATATTCTTTCGGCTTCTTTTTTATTATATTAGATTAGCAACCAATTTTAACATTTCTCCTATGTAAATGTTCGGTTTAATTGGTGGACATTTCTTTGCCTTACAATTACGATAATGTTAAAATAAATTGCAAAGGTGAGGTATTTATGAGAAAATACTACTTAGACAATATTAGATGGGTAACTGTAGTTTTGGTTGTCATTTATCATGTGCTTTACATGTATAATGGCGAAGGTATTCGTGGTGGCATAGGAAAGATTACCGCTCTTGATGTACAGTATTATGACATTTTCATGTATGCGGTCTATCCATGGTTTATGCTTTTGCTGTTCCTTATATCGGGAATTTGCTCCAGATATTATTTGGATAATCATACCGCAAAGGAATTTGCAAAAAGCAGGACAAGGAAACTGCTTATTCCCTCTACCGTAGGACTATTTGTGTTTCAGTTCATCCAGGGATATGTCAACATGTCAATAAGCGACGCTTTTGATTCCTTGCAGGAAGTACCGGCCGTAATCAAGTATTTCATTATGGCGTTAAGCGGAACCGGAGTTCTTTGGTACATACAGCTGCTTTGGCTGTTTTCGATGGTGCTTCTTCTCATCAGAAAAATAGATAAGGACAGGCTGTGGAAATTGGGTGGAAAGACTAATATCATAGCCATACTTTTGATGACTGTAGTAATATGGGGAGCAGCGCAGATACTTAACACGCCGATTATTGTGGTTTATCGTTTTGGATATTACGGTGTTGCATTCCTGCTTGGCTACTTTGTGTTTTCACATGATGAGGTAATTGCGACACTGAAAAAATATTTTGTATTGCTGCTTGTCCTTGCCGCAGGTGTGGGAATTTCATTCTGTGCTGTGTATTTTGGTAAAAACTATGCGGATGCTCCTATTAACAAATCAGTGCTATTTGCAGGATTTGGATGGCTTATGAGCATGGCGATTCTAAGTGGTGCATCAAAGTATGCCGATAAGCAAAATGCTTTTACTGCATGGATGAGTAAGAATAATTTCGGGCTATATGTATTCCATTATCTTGGGATATCAACAGTAGCCCTGTTTCTTGGAAAACCAGGTAATCTTCCGGCAGCTATGATTTATATTATCAGCTTGGTTGCCGGATTTGCGATAGCATATGCTTTGAATACCGTGATATCAAGGATTCCTTTCTTCAGATGGGCGGTACTCGGAATAAAGAAAGAGAGAAAAAACGATGTTTCATGACAATCTGGTAACTCTTAGAAAAATGAAAAATATGACACAGGAAGATATCGCTGAAAAAATCGGTGTTTCTCGCCAATCTGTAGCAAAGTGGGAAATCGGAGAAACTGTTCCTGACTTAGATAAGTGTAAAATTCTTGCGGAAATATTTGAAGTGTCGCTTGATGATCTTGCTAATTATGAATCGGAGGACAGCATGGGTATGGCGCTTCCGCCAAAAGGGAAACATCTTTTCGGAATGGTAACGGTAGGTGATAAAGGTCAGATTGTAATCCCTGCCAAGGCAAGAAAGATATTTGCAATTTCACCCGGAGATCAGCTTGTGGTACTCGGTGATGAAAGACAAGGTCTTGCTATCCTGAAATCAGAAAGTTTCTTAGCCTTTGCTGATGCTGTTAGAAATGGAAAACATGTAGAGTAATAAATGACAGGGTAACTACCCATGAAGGGTTTACATTATCATGTGAAGTATTATCATTTCTGCCCTCCTGTCAGCTGTTTTCTGATATGATCGGTAATGGAACGGATCGTCTTAGGTTTCATCAGTATGATCCTGCTCCACATACGAATACCCTGATAGGAATACATAATCACATTTACGAGCTCGCCGATATTTACTTCCCGAAACTCTCCCCGCTTTATACCGTAACGAATTAGCATTCTCCATTTCTCTTTTGCATTTCGGTTGAGCAGCTCCATCACATCGGTATTCACTGTTTCAGCATACTCATATAATGCTATGCTTAGTGATAGATAACTCTGATTATATTCAGAAATGTCTTGTGAATGCCCACCGTGCTCTTAATAAGGATGATTGGGAAGAAGTCGAAAAATACTATAATATGGTCGAACAGAATAAGCCCGATAATATGGAAGCCGTCTTCTTTAG
>JAIKXH010000123.1 GCA_024684215.1 Lachnospiraceae bacterium | reverse complement strand
TGGCCTTAAGGCAACACTATGCATATAGCTCGGGGTTTATTTTATATCAAGTATTTATTACTTCTGCCACTTCCAGTTAGCAACCTCAGGAAGATCGAGGCCAACTTCGTGGATGTACTGCTTGTGCTCAACAAGCTTGTCGCTCATCTTCTGATAGAGGTAAGCGCCTCTGTTTCCAAGATTAGGAAGATGAAGAAGAGCAAGCTGTACAAGGTGGAAACGGTCGATATCATTCTGTACTCTCATATCGAAAGGAGTAGTGATGGTACCTTCCTCACGATAACCGCGTACATGTACATGACGGTTATTGTGACGACGATAGGTAAGCTCGTGGATCAAAGTCGGATAACCATGGAAGTTAAAGATTACCGGCTTGTCGGTTGTAAAGAGCATATCATACTCTGCATCGGTAAGTCCGTGAGGATGCTCGTTTGCAGGCTGTAACTTGAAGAGGTCTACTACGTTGATGAAACGGATCTTAACCTCAGGAAGCTCCTCGTTGAGGATTGATACTGCTGCAAGTGCCTCAAGAGTAGGAGTCTCACCTGCGCAAGCAAATACGATATCGGGCTCCTGTCCCTGATCGTTTGAAGCCCAATCCCAAATGCTGATACCCTGTGTGCAGTGCTTAACAGCCTGCTCCATGGTAAGCCACTGAGGTCTGGGATGCTTACTTGCTACAATAACGTTTACATAGTTGCGGCTGCGTACGCAGTGGTCAAAGGTGCTGAGTAAGCAGTTGGCATCGGGGGGAAGATAGAGACGTACAACGTCTGCCTTCTTGTTAGCGATGTGATCCATAAATCCGGGATCCTGGTGAGTAAATCCGTTGTGGTCCTGCTGCCATACGTTTGAAGCAAGGATAAGGTTAAGAGATGCGATCTCTTCTCTCCAAGGAAGCTGGTTACAAACCTTGAGCCACTTAGCGTGCTGAGCTACCATTGAGTCGATGATACGGATGAATGCCTCATAGCTTGCAAAGAATCCGTGACGACCGGTAAGGAGGTATCCTTCAAGCCAGCCTTCGCACATGTGCTCTGAAAGCATTGAGTCCATAACACGTCCGTCAGCATTAAGAGCGTCATCATAATCAACAGTCTCTGCATTCCATACACGGTTGGTGATGCTGAAGATTGCATTGAGACGGTTTGAATTTGTCTCGTCGGGTCCAAATACGCGGAAGTTTCTTGAATCCTTGTTAAGAGCAAGGATATCGCGAACGAAGTTTCCGAGTTCGGTCATATCCTGGCCGTCCTTCATTCCGGGCTCTTTTACATCAAATGCATATTTACGGAAATCAGGCATGCGGAGATCTCTGAGAAGGAGTCCGCCGTTTGCATGAGGGTTAGCACCAAGTCTTGCATTTCCCTTAGGAGCAAGTTCCTTGAGTTCGGGGATAAGCTTTCCGTCCTCAGTGAAGAGCTCTTCGGGCTTGTAAGAACGAAGCCACTTCTCAAGTACTTCAAGATGATCGGGCTTGTCCATCATAACGGGAACCTGGTGAGCTCTCCAATAGTCCTCAACCTTGTCTCCGTTTACATAGTCGGGGCCGGTCCATCCCTTAGGGCTTCTGAGAACGATCATAGGCCATACAGGTCTTGTGGTATCGCCGGTCTCACGAGCATGCTTCTGAATAGCCTGAATCTTCTCGATACAATCGTCGAGAGCCTCAGCCATCTTCTTGTGCATATCCATGGGCTCAGAGCCTTCAACAAAGTGAGGCTCCCATCCCATACCCTCGAAATACTTCTGAAGCTCTTCATGAGAAATACGAGCAAGAAGTGTAGGGTTGGCAATCTTATATCCGTTGAGGTGTAGGATAGGTAATACTGCACCGTCAGTGATAGGATTTAAGAATTTGTTTGACTGCCATGATGTAGCAAGAGGTCCTGTCTCGGCTTCACCGTCACCTACGGTTACGGCTGCGATAAGATCAGGGTTATCAAATACTGCACCAAATGCGTGTGCTATGGAATAACCAAGCTCACCACCCTCGTTGATAGAACCGGGGGTCTCGGGTGCGCAGTGGCTGGGCACTCCGCCGGGGAATGAGAACTGCTTGAAAAGCTTCTGAAGTCCTTCCTCATCCTCGCTGATGTTGGGATAAATCTCAGTGTAAGAACCTTCCATGTAGGTATTTGCTACAAAGAAGTTTCCGCCGTGTCCGGGTCCTGATAAAAGGATCATATCAAGGTCATATCTCTTGATTGCACGATTTAAGTGGGCATAAACAAAGTTCTGTCCGGGAACGGTTCCCCAGTGTCCCACAATTTTCTTTTTAATGTCTTCCTGCTTTAAGGGTCTCTTAAGCAAGGGATTGTCCAGCAGATAGAGCTGGCATGCCGATAAATAGTTGGCTGCTCTCCAATAAGCGTTGATCTTGGTCAAAAGCTCATCGGTGATAGGTCCTTTCTCGGCACAGGTAGTAAGTTCTTTACTGTCCATTTTTTCCTCCGATCGATTATGACAATATAGTTTAGATGATTTGTCTGTATAATATTACACTTTACGTTTCCCAAAAAACAAGCAACAGGGGGTAGAAATATACCCCCTGTTTTCGAAAAGTTTTGTTTAATTTGTTTTTTCCGCTCTCAATTTTTCTACAAATTGAGCAAAACGCTTCATAGCTTCGCGCAATTTGTCGATAGAGTACGCATAGGAAATTCTCAAAAATCCCTCACCGCTTTCTCCGAATGCGGTACCGGGAACCGCAGCAACCTTTTGCTCCGCAAGAAATCTCGTGGCAAATTCATCGCTTGTCATGCCGAATTCTTTTATGCAAGGGAAAATATAAAATGCGCCGAAAGGCTCAAAACACTTTACATTCATCTCCCTAAAGGCATTTATAAGGAAACGTCTTCTCTGATTATAAGCGGTCCTCATCTCGGCCACATCGGCATCACCGTTTTTAAGTGCCTCAACCGCAGCATACTGGCTGGTGGTAGGTGCGCACATAATGCAGTACTGATGTATCTTGGTCATCTGTTTTAAGATGACTTCGGGTCCGCAGGCATATCCGAGTCTCCATCCGGTCATTGCGTAGGCTTTTGAAAAACCGTTAATAAGGATGGTCCTCTCTTTCATACCGGGAAGCGAAGCTATTGAAATATGCTTCTCTTTGTATGTAAGCTCCGCATAGATCTCGTCGCTCATTACGTAAATATCGTTCTCGATTATCACATCCCTTATGGCCTCAAGGTCCTTTTGTTCCATGATTGCGCCGGTAGGATTGTTGGGGAAGGGAAGTATCAGGACCTTTGTCTTATCCGTGATGGCGGCTCTAAGTTCATCAGCCGTAAGTCTGAATTCGTTTTCCTCTTTTAAATTGATGATAACCGGCTTTGCGCCCGCAAGTACTGCGCAGGGCTCGTAGGAAACGTAGCTTGGCTGGGGAATTATAACTTCATCCCCGGGATTGCACATAGCTCTGAGTCCTATGTCTATGGCTTCCGATCCACCTACGGTAACGATGGTCTCATGGATCGGATCGTAATCTATTCCCTGAGTCCTTTTGAGATAATTGCATATCTCTTTTCGAAGTTCCACAAGTCCGGTATTTCCGGTATAATGTGTCTTTCCTTTTTCAAGGGAGTAAATACCCTCGTCTCTTATATGCCAGGGAGTCTCAAAATCAGGCTCTCCCACACCGAGAGAAATAACGTCTTTGTCGTTCATCTCGGTGACAATGTCAAAAAATTTCCTTATGCCGGAAGGCTTGATTCCGACAATAGTGTCTGATACAGGATTTCTCATGGCGTTACTATCTCCCTTTCATCTTCCGACTTAAGACCTAAAATGGTTCCGTGGTCCTTGTACTTTTTAAGAATAAAGTGAGTAGCCGTGCTAAGTACTGTATCCAAAGTAGAAAGCTTATCCGATACGAATGAGGAAACCTCGCGAAGTGTTTTTCCCTCAAGAGTAACAAGGAGGTCATAGCCTCCGGATATAAGGTAAACGCTCTGAACCTCGGGATAGTTGTAAATTCTCTCCGCAATATTGTCAAATCCCTGTCCCCTTTGAGGGGTAACTCTTACTTCGATAAGTGCGGTTACTTTTTCGATAGAAGTCTTTTCCCAGTTGATCATGGTGTGGTATCCGCATACGATACCTTCATCTTCCATCTTCTGGAGAGTGTTGACCACGTCGATTTCCGCGACTCCGAGGATGACCGCCAGCTCTTTTAAGTCTATACGACTGTTCTTTTCGATAATAGCAAGTAATTCTTCTTCCATTTTCATGATTTCATCCTCGTTTCTTTATATTTCACAGGCATTTGCCTGCGATAGTTATTATATGTTTAAGCAGTTTTATCTCAGCTTATACATTAAATGCATCTGTCTCAATTCCAAGGCGCGAAAGCTCGTCCGGTTCGGGGCGGTTTAAATGGCTCTCCGTACCGTCGTTGTGAAGTATGTGTGCTTTTTTGTCGGTAGTCCTTCCCACAAGACAGGCTTCTATTCCTTCGTCCGAGAGCTTGCTCAAAAGCGCTCCTCCCTCGGGAACTATGGCCACAATGCACTTTTCACCGTACAGATGATAGGGGTTTACCTCTAAAAGTTCAGCTATTTCAACGGTCTCCTGCCTTATTGGGACAGCCCTTAAATCCAGCTCAAACCCGGTAGAGCACTGCCCTGCCAGTTCATAAAGAGCCGTCAAAAATCCGCCTTCTTTCACCTCAACCGCAAAAGAATCCTCTCCGAATTCCTCCCCGAAACTTTTAACATGATCTTTTATAATGCCCTTAGCCCTTTCAAAGTCACTTGAATCTTTTCCGGTGCCAAATAAAAGAGCGTTTCTTGAAAGATAAGAAGGGAATCTCTCGTCGATCCTGTCCTTATATCTTTCAGCCAGGATCGCCGTTCCCTTGAGCGCTATAAAGCCGGTCATTATAACCGATCTTCCGATTTTTTTATAATCCCTTGAAGCCTTCATTACAATTGAATCTTTATACCGTATATGCTAAAATCATTGGTACAACCATGGCTATAACAAGTATTCCCACGATTACGGCCGCCATGATTTTTTTGTTTTTACTGCTACGCATATTGAACATAATAAACCACCTTTTATAGGGACTACATCCCTTAAAACTTTTATTGGGATTGCATCCCTTAAATAATTAAAATCGTAATGCTATTCCTATACATTACTCAACCCACATGGTCAAATTATACTCTACGCCGGCCTTAGGCGCAAGAGTACGTATTTGCCTATTTTAACGAACATGAGATTTAACTTTCCGATTTTACTAAGTGTAATAATGTTTATATTGGTGCTCCAATTTGCCATCCGCAAGGCCAGACGCAAAAACGACAATGCGGATAAAAAATTCTGGGCCAGGGAAAACGAAGCCAATAATGTCCGCAGGAAAAGCCTCGATGATGTTGAATACATTAATGTCGACTTCTCAAAGCTCCCTGTAGATGCTCTCCCGGGCGATGAAAAAGTCGCTTTATTTATAAAGGACCTCGAGGATATCTCTGAGGGCAAGATAATAAATCTAAGCGGCCTGACCAATACCGACCTAAAGCTTAAATACGGAGTTGCAAATCTTCCTTTTTTGTCTGAGTGTGACAATCGTTTTACAGTACTTGTCCAGACATTGCAAAGATGGAACGATTATCTTTGGGAAAAGGGGATGACCGAGGACGCGGTCAAGATTATGGAGTACGAAGTCAGCATAGGCTCCGATGCACCTTCACTGTACAGACGCCTTGCCTCATATTACAAAAAGCACGGCCAGACGCAACGCATTAACGAACTTATAGCAGATGTGGAAAATATGAATCTGCTTACAACAAAATCTCTTTTAACGGATTTAAAAGGCTACCTTGAAGAATAATCAGGGTAGCCTTTTAAATCATCTAAACTATATAAAAAAACTTACTTTACAAGCTTGCAAGAAATCTGTCGAATCCTTCAAATCCCTGCTCGTCGCGCTTATATACTCCCGCATCCTCCAAAACCTGCATAAAGACAAGTCCTATCTCATCCTCAATTATTTTATCGATATTGGATGCGTTTATTTCATTGTATTTTGCTTTTATCTCATCGACCCAATCAGCATGCTTTTCAAGTACTTCATCTTTTCTGATATCGGCTCCCGAGAGCATGGCCTTTTTAAGGTCTGCCATCTCTGTCTTCAGTCTTGCGGGCAATACCGCAAGTCCCATAACTTCTATGAGTCCGATATTCTCTTTTTTAATGTGATGAAGCTTTGCATGGGGATGGAATACGCCGAGGGGATGCTCTTTTGTAGTGATATTATTTCTGAGCACCAGATCCAACTCATATTTATTTCCGCGTTTTCTGGCTATGGGAGTGATGGTGTTGTGAGGCTCGCCTTCAGTCTCTGCAAATATAAAGCACTTTTCGTCAGAATATCCTCTCCACGAATTTAATATCTTATCCGCCAGCTTAATGATCCTTCCGATATCCTTTCCGGAAAGTCTGATTACTGACATGGGCCACTTTACTCTTCCAATCTCAACGTCCTCAAAGCCGCCGATCTTGTACTCCTTTTCAACGGGAGCTTTTGCCATGGCAAATTCGTAATGTCCGCCCTGGAAGTGGTCATGTGACAGAATGGATCCCCCGACAATAGGAAGGTCCGCATTCGATCCCACAAAATAATGAGGGAACTGCTTTACGAAATCAAAAAGCTTGCAAAAAGTCGCATGCTCGATTTTCATAGGCACGTGCTGTGAGTTAAAAACAATGCAGTGCTCGTTGTAATAAACATAAGGGCTGTACTGAAATCCCCATGCGCAGCCGTTTATGGTTACAGGTATTATCCTGTGATTCTGGCGGGCGGGATGGTTAAGTCTTCCCGCGTAGCCCTCATTTTCTCTGCAAAGAAGGCACTTGGGATAACCTGACTGCTTGGCATTTTTTGCCGCAGCGATAGCCTTTGGATCCTTTTCGGGCTTTGACAGATTAATTGTAATATCAAGGTCTCCGTACTCGGTTTTTGAAACCCACTTAACATCCTTTGAAATGCGATATCTGCGAATATAGTCAGAATCACGGCTGAGCTTATAGTAGTAGTCCGTTGCCGCCTCTGAACCTGCAGACTTATATATTCTCTCAAATGTATCTATAACCTCACCGGGTCTGGGCATAAGCATCCCCATGATCTTTGTATCAAAAAGGTCTCTGTATGCAGTGGTGTTTTCCTCGATAAGTCCCGCTTCATAAGCATAGTCGAGCATAGACTTTAAAAGACTCTCAAGTCCCTTTCCGCTCTCTAGTTCCTCTTCTGTAAAGCTCAGATCTTCATCGCTAAGATTTTCCGCTTCCTCAGTCAGATCGTCCAATTTGAAAAGCTCTAAGAGCCTATTAGTCGTGTAAATAATGTCTTCTCTCTGAACGAGTCCGTTGTCCGTGCCGTATTTTACAAGCCTTCTGATATCGCACTGAATCATTTTTATACCTCCGATCAAAGCAGGCAGGGTCCGTCGCCCACTTCAACAACATAGAAATCCGCAGCATAACCGATGGTTTTCTCGTATGTCTCTCCGACCTGTTTTATGAATGTATCTATCTCCTTTTCGGGAACTATTGAGACTGTACATCCGCCAAATCCCGCGCCCGTCATTCTGGATCCGATGATTCCGGGCACCTTCCATGCCGCATCCACCAATGTATCAAGCTCTTTTCCTGTTACTTCATAATCATCGCGAAGAGATTTGTGGGACTCGTTCATAAGCTGTCCGAAAGCTTTTATATTTCCTGCCTTAAGCGCACGAACCGCCTCTATCGTTCTCTGGTTCTCGTATACGGCGTGACGTGCTCTGCGACACTTTGTTCCGTCCTTGATCACAGGTGATAGCTTCTCGTAAGTAGCTTCATCGAGCTCTCCGAGGCTCTTTATATCCACCATCGTCTGAAGAGACTCAAGCGCACTTTCACACTCCGCACGTCTCTCATTATATTTTGAATCTCCGAGTCCGCGCTTTTTATTTGAGCACGCAATGACAATCTTTGATCCCTCAAGCTTAAGAGGTGCATACTCGTATGAAAGCGTTGCGGTATCAAGGAAAATAGCGTGATCCTTTTTGCCCATGGCTATGGCAAACTGATCCATGATACCGCAGTTTACACCGTTAAATTTATTTTCCGAAAACTGACCTATAAGAGCAAGATCGGTGTTAGTTACATCAAATCCAAACATATCTCTTAAGATAAAACCGGTGAGCACCTCAACGGAAGCAGACGAAGAAAGTCCTGAACCATTGGGTATATTTCCGTTTAACAAAAGATCCATTCCGAAGGGAACCTTCATCCCCTTCTCACCAAAAGCCCACATTACTCCCTTTGGATAATTGGTCCAGTCGGCTTCCTTGTAAGGAGTAAGGTCGTCAAGAGATGACTCTATTACCCCGAGGCTCTCAAAATTCATGGAATAAAAGCGCAGCTTATTGTCATCGCGCTTTCTGGCCACCCCGTATGTACCGATAGTAAGTGCACAAGGAAAGACATGTCCCCCGTTATAATCGGTATGCTCTCCTATAAGATTTACTCTACCCGGTGCAAAATATGCCTTTGCGCCATCTGCGTTTCCAAATACTTCTGCAAATTTTCCAAGTATCAATTCCTTCATCTCAGACATGTCTATCCTCCCAAATGTTAATGCTGTCCATGTATTCCAAAGACCGTATGTTTTATTCAGGTTTCCCCTTACTTACAGGCATATAATATATTAAAAAAAACAAACAAACCATACACTTTTGTTTGCATGGTTTGTCAAAATGTTAGATTTTACTATTTAATTAAATCTGAAATCAGCTTTTCAACTTCCAAAAGCTGCTCCTCGGAACTTTCATGTCTGGTTTCTTTCCTATATACGGAGGGCGTCACACCTCTCGCCTGGTGAAATGCCTTTGTGAAAACCTGTGAATCACTGTATCCGCAGGAAAGCGCAATACTCTCTATGGAATAATCCGTGGACTCCAAAAGTTCCTTTGCCTTTGTGAGTCTGAATGTTGTAAGAAACTGCTGTGGCGACATTCCCACTATATTCTGAAAAAGCGTGTACAGATAGCTCCTGTTGACACATACATAATCTGCCACGTCGGTTACTTTTATAGGGTTATAATAATTGCTTTGTATGAAATCTATGGCTTTTTCTATATATGCATTACCCTTGTCTTTATTCTCCAATACCTCGACGCTCTCGCTGCCGGCTATGATTGACAAAAACACTCCCAAAAGACCGTTTCGTCTCAGTTCATTTGCCGTTCCGACCGTATTGTGCTCCATCATATCCTTTACTATATCGTAGAGCTCGGCAGATTCCGGGCAGGAAAAGATTGGATGATTGCCCGATAAGCCCATATTCTTTAAATGATTCTCGGCCTCGCTTCCGCCAAAGCCCACCCAGATATAGGACCAAGGGTCGGTTTCGTCAGCCTGATAAAAGGCAAGCTCGTCAGGGTTTATCAAAAAACCGTAACCTTTTTCCAAATGGTAGGTCTTTCCCCTGAATTTAAAGGTTCCCTTACCGCTTAATACATAGTGTATAAGAAAATGCGGCTTTGATGCCGGGCCAAAGCTGTGAAGGGGCTCCGTTTGAGAGCACCCACAGTTATTGAGGTACAAGCTTCCCACTTTTTTGTTGTGAAATTCCAGTTTGAAAGCTTTTTCCATGGGCCAATCTCCGTTTATTTTTTAATGTCCATGATTTCAAAAATAAGTTCCTCTCCGTCTCTTCCGGTGAGGTTTGTATAGTGTTCTTTAATTCTGTTTTCAATTACATTTTCAAGATTTGCCGAGTCCACATCTATAAGAACAAGCAAAAACTGCGAGGCACTGTAGCGTGTTCCCACGTCATTTCTTCTGAGAGAGGTGACGATGGCCTCCTCAACCTTTCTCATAAGGCTCTCGGATACAACGGTGCCGTCCTTTGCAGACAGCGTTACCATAACAAGCTTTGCCTTTTGATGAGTACGCTCCACACATCTCTCGATATAGTTGTATATCCTCTGGAACTCTCTGTAATCTACTTTATAAACGCCGCTCTGTTCACGGATTTCCTTGCGGTCCTCGATCAGCTTCTGAAGCTGGCGGATATTTACTACCTCCGCTCTGCTCTCGGAAGTGTCCGTAAAATCAACCGAATAGAAGCAATATCCGTTTTTGCCGTTTCTCTTGGCACAATATAAAGCCTTGTCGGCTGCTGCATAAAGGGCCGCATAGCTCTCGCCGTCCTCGGGGGCAATGGCAATACCGACAGAAAGCGACGAATTGGATAGATAATCCCTCTCAACCGCCTCTCTGTTGTACTCGCCGAAAACATCGACAGTAATTTTTTCGACTTTCCCCCTATCATTTTCGTCCAAATATAATCCGAACTCATCTCCACCAAGTCTGAAGGCAAAGCCTTTTCCCTTTATGGCATTTTCTAAGATCTTGCCTATCTCACATATCGCGATATCTCCGGTAACGTGGCCGTAAGTGTCGTTCAAATATTTAAAATTATCAAGGTCGATCATAACAAAAGCACCGTTTTTTCCGTGTTCGAGCAGCTTATCTATCTCTACCTCGGCATAAAAGCGGTTAAAAAGCTCTGTCATAGGGTCGTGCATGGAGCGGTCTATAACCTCCTCCATCTTTTTCTGCATATTTTTTTCGGAATTTTTACGGTCGAGCACCATCTGCACTCTGGTCATAAGCACATCGGGAACAAAAGGCTTGTGAACAAAATCCTCCACGCCCTCATTTAAACATTTGATCTCCAGCTCGGAATCTCTCTCCCCTGTAACCATTATTACCGGAATATCCGTAAAATAATTGCCTTCCTTGAGGCGCTTTATTCCATCAAGACCGTTTGAACCAGGCATCTGAAAATCCAAAAGTATAAGGTCCGGCTTCTCCTGAGCAACCAGGCCTATAAGCTCGTCAATGGTCATTGCCTTTTTAACTTCGTGATCCGATCCGAGAATTCTCTCGACCATCATCAAAACCAGTTTGTCGTCATCACAAATGTATATTTTACTCATTCCCTTTTATTTTCCCCTTGTGAAAATTCCAAAAAAAGCATAATAATATACTTATTATCACGTAAATAGACTTTTAAATCAAGAGGAACTTGGTAAACAAATGAACAAAATGACAATTGTAAATATAAACGATGACTTCGACCTAAAAAAGATAAAAGACAGCGGACAAGCTTTCAGAATAAAGGAAACAGACGGCTTATATCGTTTTATTTATCGTGACCGTATCCTATATATTAAAGAAAAAAATATAACAAAAACAGGCTCGGGACAGTATGAAATAAGTGTCTCTGCGGACGAGTGGAACAATGTGTGGGTTAAATATTTTGACCTAAACAGAAACTATGAAAGTATAAGAAAAAGCGTCCCTGCCAATGACAAATTTCTGCAATCTGCCTGTGATAACGGAACAGGGCTTAGAATACTGGTCCAGGATCCCTATGAAATGCTCGTTACATTTATCATTTCACAGAGAAAAAGTATTCCCGCAATAAAAGATTCTGTTGAAAGAATTTGCGAAAAATACGGCCGCCTTACCGACACCGGGCTTGAGAAAATCTATCTGTTTCCCACAGCGTCCGATATGGCAAAGGCGACCGAAGCAGAACTGAAAGATTGTAAATTAGGCTACCGCATATCATATATTCAGGATGCGGCAATGCGTGTCAGCACAGATCTGTTAAAACTCGATGAGCTTTACAGACTAAACTATGATGTGCTGTTTGAAAAGCTTAAAGAAGTACGCGGAGTAGGCGATAAGGTTTCAAACTGTATCTGTCTTTTTGCTTACGGCAAAACCGAAGCCGCCCCGGTTGATACCTGGATAGCAAAGGTTATAGATAAATATTATAACGGCATCAACCCCTTCCCTTCATACGGAAAGAACGCCGGAATCATGCAGCAGTTTATTTTCTATTATGCTCTTACTCACAAGGACGCTTTCTAAAGCCCTATGCTCTCTATGCCGAATAATTTACTGCACTGATGATATGCTTCCCAGATATACTATATCACTGGTGTAGTAGTTTTCATACACATCCTGGAACTCGTAGTAACCAATGGTTGAAAATTCATCAAGGCTTATGGCCTCGTACGAAAGTTCTATATCACTTGCGTTAAAAGGATTCTCGGCAGCCTCGTAATATGGCTCGAAATCAGTGTCCATATACGTATATACAAGATCAACAGTATCATCACTGTTTAACGTATACATATCGTCGGACTCTTCATCTGTCTCAAAATCATAGGTACAATAACCCATTATGGTTCCCTGGGGATTATCATTATCATAATAAATATAAAGTACGCACTCCTCACCGTTTACAAGTACCGGAGTATATCCTATCTGGGACCATTCTTCGGTTTCATCATCAGCATAATAATCAATACAGTAAAATGTAGTAATCTCGCCGTTGATAAATACCCACGCCTCAGGGTCTACCAGCGCAAAAGCATTATTACTGTCTATCTTACTCTGATAATCCTGACCGAGAACAAAGTATTCATCATCGGATTCAATCATTACAGCAAGAGAGACATTGTAAAGGTTATCCCAAAGTCCGTCCGATATTTCCACATAATAGTAATCATCTCCCTCAAGAGTTGACACTTCATATGAAAGGGCCGCATCGGCGGAGTCGGCCACTTCATCATCGAAATCCGCAACATACCAACTGCCTGCATAGTCATTTATGTACTCTTCTCCAAGATATGCAAGCCTTCTTGAGATAAATCCGTCATAGAATTCCAAAATCTCGTTATCATATCCCAGCTCTATAAAAGACTGTCTGCCATCATCATACATGTAGTACGCGTCATAAGGGCTGTACGCCATCAGTCCGTGTCCGTAAGCAAAATCACTCTCGGTATAAACCACCGAGTTTACTACGGAATTGATAAGAGGCGATGAATAATCATTTGAATAATTAGTCGCGAGGGTGATAAGGTCTACCGAATCGTTTTCCTCGTAATATCCGCAATTACCTCTGGCCTGATAATAGCCGGCGTAGTCACCTTCATTCATATTCGCTTTTGCTTCTCTGATATAGTCAATGTATGCGCTGTAGACTTCCTCCATCATATCGAGACGTATAACGGACATAGAGCCAACCATACCGTTTTCTTTAACTTCGTCCATGTAGTCTATTACGATGTTTTCACAAAAGTCCTCTGCGTCTCCGTCCAGTTTTGAAAGCCAGTTGGTATAATAGATTCCGATACCGTTTACATAGCTCTCCGCACCTACCATATAGTCGGCATATCCGTCCAGAGCAAGTGCAATTTCCAATGTACACATATTGCAGGCATCAAATATTACTGAATCAAATTTTACTCCTGCGCTTTGAAGCTCATTTCTAATCTCATAATCGCAGAGGCTGTCATCATAGTCACCAAGCTCATCACATCCGAATCCTACGGGGATTCCTCCGCCGTGATCCCAGAGAATAAGTGTATAGCTTTCAGCGGGGAAATACTCCTTACCAAACTCTATAAAGTCGGCAAGATCTCCCTGCCTTGTCATAGTAGTCCTTCCGAGGTTTTGGAGCGTTTCCAATTCTCCGCCCGATATCTTAAACCTAGTTACCTCTCCGTCCGGAATATCAGGATGCTGCCAGGTATATGCTCCTCCGCATTCCAACACAATATTTACATCCTCGGGCAAAGAAGCCATGCACATTTCATATATGTCGTCCGTTGCGGCACCGCCGTAGTATTCATCGGTCTCGGTTTCAAGGTCGCTTCCGACCATATAGATCATAAGAGTTCTTTTTGCCGCGTCCTCAGGCAAAATATCCGGCTCCGGCTCTTCTACGTTAAATCCGCCAATCGGCCCATCCACAATATAGGGGTTATTAATATCGTCGTACCCATCGTTGTAGCTATTTTTTAAACTATTATATGAAGCTACAATAATTATAATAATGAGTGCGATAACAAATACCGGAATACCTATTGAAAGTCCGAGTATCAGGCCCAGATTTTTCTTTTTGGGTGCCGGATTTTGTATCTGCGCTGTACTTGCCTGAACCGGTATCGGCTGCGGTGCTACAGGCTGCTGCAGTGTTCCCTGCCCCTGAATTGGCGCAGTGCCTTGCGCTTCGGGGCTAACCTGCACAGTTTGAGCATATGGAGATACCGCTTCTGTCACAGGTGCTTCTGATCTTTCAGCTTCAGGCTCCGCAACTTTTGCTACTTCAGTTTCGGCAGAAGCGGTTTCGTCGACGTTAAGCGTTCCTATCCTTACAGGCGTTCCGCAGTTAGTGCAGAATTTTGCCCCTTCTTTTAATTGTGTTCCACAATTTGTACAAAACATTTTCTCTCTCCTAAAGATAAATATTCGTTTCCTCGTTTATCCGTTGGTTATCTATGTGTTTTCGGCATTTCGCTATTGTTATAGGTCGGCTACTTCCTCAAGCGTCTTTACAAACATCTCGAGACCTTCTCTGTCGTTTTCGTCAAATCTAGCAAGAAGCGGACTGTCTATATCGAGCACGCCCCAAACCTTTCCATCCTTGTGAATGGGTACCACTATCTCCGAATTGGACGCTCCGTCACATGCAATATGTCCCGGAAACTCATGTACGTTTTTAACAAGCTGAGTTTTGTCCTCGCCCGCAGCGGTTCCGCATACGCCTCTTCCGAGTGCTATTCTGATACAGGCTACCTTTCCCTGAAAGGGTCCAAGCATAAGCGAGCCCTTATTCATCACATAAAACCCTGCCCAGTTTAAGTTATCTAAATTCTCCATAATAAGAGCCGATGCATTTGAAAGCACGGGTAAAAAGTTTGGTTCATCCTCCGCAAGGCTGCGAAGCTGGTCTGCTAAAAGCTTATAGTCTGTCATATTCTGTCCTTTATTTATAATTATGTTATATTGATTCATCTCTTACAAAGATTCTTCATTACTTTGTATCATATTCATTCTAGCATAGCTGCCGCCGAGCGCAACAAGTTCTTCGTGAGTTCCGCTTTCCGTGACGGTTCCGTTTTCTATAACCAAAATCTTGTCGGCGTTTCTGATGGTGGAAAGCCTGTGAGCGATAGCCACGATGGTTCTGGTTCCGGCAATGCCGGCTATAGCCTGCTGAATCTGACGTTCCGTCTCAACATCAACGGAAGCTGTAGCCTCATCCAAAATAATAATGGGAGATTTTCTAAGTATAGCTCTTGCAATTGCAACACGCTGTTTTTGGCCGCCGGAAAGCCTAAGTCCTCTTTCACCAACAAGTGTATCATAACCATTGGGCATTGACTCTATATCTTTATGAATATTTGCAGCCTTGGCCGCTTCCTTAATCTCTTCTATATCAGCCTCCGGAACTGCATATCCGATATTTTCTGCAATGGTTCCGTTAAACAAAAACGTATCTTGTAAAACCGGAGAAATATTCCTTCTAAGGCTTTCGATAGTTACATCATTCAAGTCATTGCCGTCTATCAATATTTTTCCCGATGTCGGCTCATAAAACCTTGATATCAACTGTGTAAGTGTAGTCTTTCCGACACCTGTGGGTCCAACAAGCGCAAGCATTTTTCCCGCCTCACACTTAAACGATATATTGTTTAATACCTCGCTTTCCTCACCATATGAAAAGCTGACATTTTCAAACTCTATATCTCCCTTTACATCCTTTAGATCCTTTGCGCCGGGTTTATCGACTATCTCACAGGGTGCATCTAGCACTGCCAATACTCGCTCCGCACCTGCCATGGACTGCTGCATATTTTCGAGAAGGTTCGCAAGCCCTGTGACAGGGGCATAGAAAAGTCCGAGGTAGAGTAAAAAGGCAACAACATCCTCTACCATCAGTCCTTCCCTCATTGCCAAAAATCCACCGAACGCCACAACAAGTATGGTCCCGAGAGAGGAGATAAATTCTACCGAAGGATGAAAGATGGCGCTGATTTTTAAGGCGGTGAGCATCGCTTTTATATGCTCAAAGTTTTTCTCGTCCACCTTTTCGGTCTCGTACTCTTCACGCCCAAAGGATTGAATTTCATGGATTCCGGACAGATTATCCTGAAGTTTTCCGGAAAGCTCACCCATTTTCTTCTGAGAAATCTTGAAATAAGGTCTTACCTTTTTGGAAAAAATTATACCTGAAACAAATATAAGCGGGATAGGTGCGCAGGTTATAAGTGCAAGCTTAGCGTTTATTGTAAGCAGCACAATCAAAACGCCTAAGAATGTAAATACGTTGGTTATGGTCTCGGGAATCATGTGAGCATACAAAAGCTCAAAATCCCTTGTATCGTTCACAATACGGCTCATTAAATCACCGGTTTGTTTATCGTGAAAAAAACCAAGGTGCATTCTCTCAAGCTTGTCGTAAACCTTTGTACGCATATCTCCCACTAGGTTCCATGCAGCCTTATGAGCCATATAATTATTTAAAAATCGAAATAAAACGCGAAGAAGATAGAGCGCAACCAAAACAGCTGTCAGCTTAAGGATAGTCCGCATTCCTTCCTCGTCCACGCCTCTGCTTACTATACCGGACATCGCTGATAGCACCTTAGGTGCTGCAAGATTTACTCCGGTTAAAAGAAGTGTCGATAGTATCGCAATTATGTACAGGGATTTAAATCTTATCGCTTCCCTGCTCAGTCTCCATAGCATTTTCAATTCTAGTCATCCTTTCGTCCGCAATATGCCATACAGGCCCTATCGGCCAGGGAAGTCCCATTATGTATTCCCTGTCCCTCTTATCTAAAATCATAAGTGATTCTTCAAAGCCTTTTTTATCTTTATAAATAAATTTTCCAAATTCACATTTGATATATTTAGCGTCCTGATTTTCCACTGTTTCCGTAACTCTTTTAAAACTGGTCTTGCCGTACTTATTTTGAACCTTTTCGAAGCGGACCTTTCCCTTTGAAGTCCCTGTTAACGGGTCCTCCAAAAGAATAATTCCTTCCTCCAGAAAGTGATTCCATACAGTCTCGGAGATTTTGGAAACCGGCGTGGGAAAATCCAGCCTGTCATGAATTTCCTTAACCGTAAACCCTTTATCGGCAAGATGTCTTATGGCCCCACCGCTTGCGAAATCATTTGTGAAATTGGACAATGCTTTATCAAAATATTTTTCCGCCATTATTTTCTACAATCGCCTAAAATGGGCATGTCTCTATCGGCTTATTATTGATTATTGATCATTTATAATTTTTTATAAGATATATAAATCCAAATACCCTTGCCGACTCAACAAACATACCTCCCCTAAAGGTAAACGGAACCGTTGTAACCCTACCGTCGGAGGTGTTTTTGCTCTCCGCATATTTTTCAATCACCGCTTTTGGTAACAGTACCTCTTCAACATACTCCGAATCTTTTCCGGTATAATGAAGTCTCTTGCTAAAGATTTCTTTATCGCCGATTGAAACAGATAGCGGTTTTCCGTTGTCCTCTCTAAGGAAATGAAGCTCAAGTATCATATCGCTTCCTTTATCGGCTTTCATATGATAAGTAAAGCTTCCGCCGGGAGTAGCAAATCTGGTGGTTCCGTTCGATGTATTTCCGACAGAACCGTTATCCTCCATAGCGTGAACTTCATCGTTTTCATACTGTCCATAGCCGGGCTGAACGGTATCTACGATATTTGCCCTTCTCTTTTCCTCAAATTTTCTGCGCTCTACAGAATCATCGGAAGCGTTCTTATCAAGGAAATACCAATAGATTCCGTATCTTTCGTTTTTCTTTAAAAAGTGCGGTCCGAAGGTAACTTTTTTGTCTGTTCCCTTTAACGTAAATTTCAGGTTCTTTAGGTCTTTTTCAAAATGACCGTCGATATTTTTTATAAACTCTGAAACCGTACCTTTCTTTACATTTAAATACTCGCTCTCAACAAGTTTATTTGTCGGAATCGTTACATCCACGCCCGTTTTTCCCGAGATTTCATTTTCAAAACCAAGATTTGCGGACAGAAGTACCGGGCCATACTTGAACGCATATACATTATCACAGTCGGGTAAAGATTTAGAAACTACCCTAATATCGAACTTTACAAGCACTTTGTCGCCGTCGTTCCACTTGCGCTCTATGGATACATATCCGTTTTTCTTAAATGTATCCTTGGTCTCTTTTTCGGTATCCTCTTTGTCTACTCCTTCGCCGCAAAGAACTATCTCATATCCGAAAGCCCAATCGGGAACACGGAATGAAAGCTTTGCTTTTACGCTCTTTTTCACCTTTACGATAAATTCGGCTGTATCCTTTTTAGGGAAATCCGCTTTCTGGATTACATTTATGCCTCTTTCACCATCGGTTAGTTCTGACGAAAGATACATGTTTACTATTATTCCTTTTTCATCATTAAAATAGACACTGCTTCCAAGCTTTGTGAAATTTTCCATACCGCTTCCGGTACAACACCAAAACTTATCAAAAGGAGTACCGTATACCTTGAAAAATCCCGTAGCCATGGGCTGGAAGTACATGGTCATGCCGGTATCGGGATTTTGTGATGAAAGGATAGCGTTTATAAACGTATTTTCATAGTAATCCGCGTATTTCTTTTCGCCGGTGATCATAAAAAGCTTGCGGGTCATTTTAAGCATGTTGTAAGTGTTGCAGGTCTCGTTGTTGCAATTCGTTCTCTCCGCATCGAGCACTAAATCCTCTCCGAAATGCTCCCACTCGCTGTTACCGCCGGTAGCATAGGTGTGGCGTTCTACAACCATGTTCCAAAATGCTTTAACATACTCTAAGTACTTCTTTTCGGCATCACCAACGGTTATGTATCTGTTAAGTGCGCCCAGAAACTTTGGAATGGTTGTATTGGCATGACGATTGTTTAACACATTTGCCTTGCCCGATAATACATTTTTAAACAGCTCATCTTCATCAAATAAATGTGCCGCTTTCAGATGCTCATTCTTTTTCGTATATTTGTAGAGTTCATAAAGAGCATCATTCATTCCGCCGTATTCGATGCTAAGTACGGTTTTGTGAGTTTCCTTTGACCATTTGGATGCTCTGTTATAAGTCCAGTCACCAAGCCCTGAACCTAAAACAAGAGCGGGCTCGTAGCCTGTAAGCTTATAAACATTTACTATTCCGTCAAGGATTTTATGCATGGTATACCAGGGCACCCAGCTCTCTGTAATTATGTTTGTCCTGCCATGCTCAACATGATCAAATTGAAGTTCAACATTGTTTTGGTCCATAATAACGGCTCCAAAAACAAATCCGGGCTTTCCTTTTGAATGTTTCTGGCACTCAAGCAGTCCGTCTATTATATTTTTAATCTTGGAAAAAAGAGCGTCCTTATCTTTCTTTTTAACCTGCGCATTTGCA
>JAIKXH010000112.1 GCA_024684215.1 Lachnospiraceae bacterium | reverse complement strand
ATCGATGACCTTCTTGCAGAGATGATGGAGAAGGCTAAGGAAGAGCCCGAGCATCATCACCATCATCATCACTATGATGAAAACGGTGTATGCAGCTGCGGACATCATCATGATGACGATGATGATGACGAAGACGAGCATGAGCACCACCACCATCATGATGATGACGATGAGGACGAGCATGAGCATCATCACCACCATCACGACGACGATGACGATGATGAAGAGTGCTGCTGTCACCACCACCATCATGATGATGACGACGAAGACGAGCACGAGCATCACCACCATCATCACCATGCTGACGAGGTATTTACCAGCTGGGGTATGGAGTCACCTAAGAAGTATACCCCTGTAAAAATTCAGGAAATCCTTAATGCTCTTGACAGTGGAGAGTACGGACAGATCCTTCGTGCAAAGGGAATGGTACCGGCTGAAGACGGAACATGGATTTACTATGATTATGTTCCTGAAGAGAGCGATGTCAGAAGCGGAAAGCCACAGGTTACCGGTAAAATCTGCGTAATCGGAGCAGAGCTTAAGGAAGATAAGCTTAAAGAATTATTTGCTTAAATATTTATCTCAGTGGGCGATCTCGCGCTGAGACAAGCATTCCGCGAGGATTGAATTAGACGTAATATGTTTGGAGATTTAAGAATGAAAAACCAGTCTGTATATATGATCAATGGCTTCCTTGAGGCAGGAAAGTCTGAATTCATCACATTTACTATTGCTCAGCCTTATTTCAAGATAAAAGGGACTACCCTTTTGATTGTTTGTGAAGAGGGCGAGGTGGAGTATGACCCTGAGCTTTTAAAGCAGACAAACACCGAGCTTGTTGTTATTGAAAACGAAGAGGATTTTACAACTGCTACTCTTTCGGGAATCGAGAGAAGAGTTAAGCCTGAGAGAATAATTATCGAGTGGAACGGTATGTGGAATTATAAAAACTGCAAACTTCCCTGGAATTGGAGCATAGAGCAGCAGATCACCATAATTGACGGCAGCACTTTCCAGATGTTCTTTACAAACATGCGCTCACTGCTTGCAGAGATGCTCAGAAAATCAGAAATGATCATTATGAACAGGTGCGATTCAGTAAGAGATGAGCTTCCAACTTTCAGGAGAAACATCAAAGCAGTTAATCAGCAGGCAGATGTTGTATTTGAAGACTCAAACGGCGAGATAGACGAGATATTTGAAGAAGACCTTCCTTATGACCTTAGCGCCGAGGAGATTGTTCTTGATGATAATACATACGGAATATGGTATCTTGACTGTATGGACCATCCCGAGAGATATTTCGGCAAGAGACTTGTAATGCAGACAATGGTAATGGTGCCGCCTACTTTCCCTGCGGGATATTTTGTACCCGGACGTATGGCGATGACTTGCTGCGCTGATGATATGGTTTTTTTAGGATATGCTTGTAAGTATGACAAAGCTGATACTTTAAAGGATAAGGACTGGGTTGTAGTAACCGCTACACTCACCAAGGAGTACTTTGAGGATTACAAGGATGAGGGCCCCGTACTTCATGCAATCAGCGTTGAAAAGAGCAGAGAACCTAAAAACGCAGTTATAAGCTTTACTTAAATAAATAAAATAAAAACAACCTCCGACTTGTTGCAATCCGATAAAAGGATGCATGCAATTCGGAGGTTTTTTTTGCCTCACCGGAAGAACGCTACCGCGAGATTTGAATCTATATAATGTGTTATCAGGATTATTCCTGTCTTACCCAGTTATTAAAATCAAAGATATTGTCTTTAACAAGATACCAATAAGAATCTTCTGTATTAAATACATTTCCGGGGTTATCTTTAAGCTCAAAATACGGAGATGTGGTTATATACTGTCCGTTTTCCTTATCTTTATTATTTATTACATTTCCTGTAAAAGGATTTATGGGTTTTTCAATTATGTCCTTTACCGCCAGCGAAGGAACGTCAGCATTTGTCATAAATTCGTCTGAAGTGTTAAATCCTGTACTGTTAAAATCTTTGTAGAGAAGTATAGGATGGTATCCTTCAATATCAACAAATTCATCAAGCATTAAATCGTCAAACTGATTTAAAGCTCTTCCGTGGTCGGCTACTATAATGATTCGTGTATTATCATATAGGCCGTTATCACGCAGGAAATCAAACCATTCGGCAAGCTTAAGATATGCGGCCATGTTTACATGATAATGCTGAACCAGTATTGAGTTGTCAAGCTTACAGATGCGCCCGTTAAGTTCGAGGTAAGCCGGTATATCGGAGCTTTCCGATGAGGAATCGATTGGCGTATAATCAGGTACACTTAAAATACAGGGAGCATGGGTAGTATTATTGTCTATCATGAAAAATGTATTTACATCATCATCACGGATATCTGTCAATACATCCAAATTATCAAGTACTGTATAGGAATTCATAAATTCAGGTTCCTGTACATGCTTTTTCTCAACCTGATAGTATTCTCCATAATCATAAACAAATCGCTGCAAAACAGGAGGAACAGCCTTGAGTATTCCGTAATATATGCAGTTTCGCTTAGAGGTATCACTTACGGATTTGGTATAATGCTGACTTTCATTAACATATTTTCCCATGGTTACGTAAGTATTTATCTCGGGATAATCATCATAAACAGAGAGGTCTGTTATCTCCTGATAGTTGGTATACGGAGGATCACATACCGTAACTTCGTATTCATTGTTTAAAAATAAAACAGGCATAACCTTTAATGCTTCATTATGCTTATCTACAAGAGGTTCATTACTTCTTGCGTTCATCTGTTTAGGCGTGTATTCATAGCCACCGAAAAGCGGAGGAGTTCCGTATACGGTAAACAGACCGTGGGATAACGTGTTGGGATAGTAAGTAAATCCGTCAAATGCTTCTTTAAGCTCGGGCTTTTCACTTACTATGTAAGGAAAATAGTCGTTTATGGCACGGTCGAGCATGATTACAACCACATTTTTACCTTCTTTGGAAAGGGGAATAATAGGTTCTATATCTTCATTGGCAATAGTTGAGCCTTCGAATCTTATACCTAAACTGCTTAACTTATTCTGTGCACTTATCGTTTGATATGAACCAAGTATAAGGGCAGAAAAACACAGTGCCGCAAGGACAGGGACTACAAGTGCTTTCTTTTTAGCATAGATGATGAGACATAAAACCACAGTTACCGCAAATACGGCAGAGCTTATAAGAAGCTCATTTTTGGAATAGGTTAAACCGTCATTAAATCGAAACAAAGGAGATATCGTTCCGAGATTTCGACCGAAAAACATGTAGTTTATAACGGAAGGAATGCTTAAGGCAAAGAAAACAGCAGTTAAGTTATTGCGCTGGTTTTCTTTACTTACAAAATATACGATGCCTCCCCAAACCATAAATATGCCGGCACAAATAAACAGCGAATTAAATATTAACATGACCGGATTCACAGTGGGATTTATAGACACAAAATCCTCGGGTGAAGCGGTTACAGCCGCTGAAGGAACAACGAAACCGGTAACAATGGTAATGAGTAATGCAGCCAGTATAAAGGGCAGGGCTTTCCTCTTTTTGAAGGCTTCTTTTTTTACGTTTTCCGGCTTCTTATCACGATGCTTTGAAAATACAGGACCGAGGATTTTCATGAATACGTTCTTTAAAAGTGAAAAGAAGTTGTTCATGGTCCAATATAAAACCAGGGCAGAAGGACTTCTGTAAAGTATTACCAGGAATACCAGCGCCAAAACTACAGTCTGTATTTTGTCTCTCAGCCTTGTACCTTTTAGATATATTGCTGCGGATAAGAGGTTAAATCCGGTCATTAAAAGCGGCAAAAGATTTATTGCAAAAGGTCCGATCTTTATAAGATGGTCCGCCGCCCCTAAATTAGGTATAAATAAAAAAGATATACCTTGCATATCTATGCTTGAAAGAAAGTGGTAGGCTGCCATGAAAAAGGGTATCTGTAAAAGAAGGGAGAAAGATCCCTTAACAGCGCTGACCGGTGCATAGTTTTGCTGTCTGTAGTATGTTTGGAGCATCATAAATCTCTCATCGCCCTTGAAAGTCTTGCGAATATGCTTGATCCATGGCTCCATTTCTTTTTGTTTTTTATGTTCCGCTTCCTGCATAGCGTCAGAACGCTTGTATAGGGGGAAAATCAGTATATTTACGACTACGCTCACCATTATTATGGCCAGTCCGTAGTTTCCGCTTACGGACTTCATGACAGAGAAAATAAGCTCTATCAAAAGCTCAAGCGGTTGTATGAATAAATTGTATAACGGATTACCCATAATTTACGCCTCAATTTCTTTATGTTTTGATATGAGATAGTCTACAGTGAGCCTGGCCGATTCGGTTTTCTTCTGCCAAGCTGTTTCGGTAACTTTTTTTCTTCCCTCGGAAAACTCAGGGTTTTCTATCAAATCGTTTAACAAATCGCCTATATGAGGGAAATCTTTTTCATCAAGTTTTTTGCCAAGAGACGGTAAAACTTCAAATCTCCAGAGCGGTTCGTCTACCCAGGCGGCATCATAGGGAGCACTGTCGAATGATGTATCGGCATACAGTATGGGCTTTCCGAAAACCAATGAATAATCAAAAATTATTCCTGAAAAATCGGTTATCATCACATCGGAAGTATTTAATGCATCAAAGTTGTTATTATCAAAGCTCCACTTTAACCGATTGCTATCCGGAAAGCGATTCATGAGTTCATCCAGCATTTCTTTTTCCGAAACAGAAGATTGGGGATGCGGTCTTATGATTATTGAGTAGTCGGTACCAAGAAGAGCCTCAATAAGGGAAGTACCGAATCTGTTCAAAATAGCGCTTGGACCCCATGAAGGAGCAAGCAAAACAGTCTTTTTGTGCTCCGGCTCGGGGGTGGTTTCCTTTTTTTCCAAAAGAGCATCCATGTAGGTGGAGCCTGTAACGGTAAGTTCTTTTTCGGGAAGATTGCGAAGCTTTTCAAGCTTTCGGATATTATCGCCCTGAAATGCGCCTGTGAGTAAAATTGCATCATAATAGTCCATGCCGAACATACGATAGCCTAATGCTTCATCGACGGCATGGAAAATATGCACATAGTATTTAACTGTTTTTGAGCGCTTCCACTGGTAGACATCAAGACCGGGAGTGGTGGATAAAACGATATCCGCGTTTAAGGTATTTAGCCTTGCAAAAGCACGATTGCCTTCACCTATGAACTCACAATGAACGTTTTTATAGCCCATGGAAAGAGCGGGATCGTCAGGTGAGGCGGTCAGGTAATCAATATGAATGTTTCTTTTTTCAAACTCATCGCAGATAGGTTTAAAAACATTAAAATAGCGTTTACTGTCGCTAAAAATAACATATTCATGCGATGCGCCGGGAAGTTCTTTTTGCTTTCCGGATGAAAAGGCAAATTTTATATTTAGGAGAAACTTTCTAAATACAAAAATAAGCGACGAAACAATACCGAGAAGTATGGTAAAAAGCATACTTCCTGTTCCGGGGTCGATATATAAAAGAATCATAATATTTCCTTAAATGCATTGATTAGTATATTATTGTCTTCGGTGTTTCTTACTGCTATGCGGATATAGCATCCGTCCATCATTTTTGCAGAGAGGTCCTTGACAATAAGATTATATTTTTCCGATAATTTCACGCATAATTCGGTTGCTGAATATTTACTTTCAACTTTGATAAGAAAGTAGTTTGCCATCGAAGGGAAAACCCTGATTCCCTTTATTTTAGAAAGCTCTGTGCTAAATCTTTCGCGTTCTGCCGAAAGAAGTTTTACGGATGATTCGTATTCTTTACGATACTTTCCGTAAATCTGCATAAAAAATTCGGCAAAAGAGTTAATATTCCAGATGGAAATTTTTTTCTTAATATCCGATATGAAAGCAGTATCTCCGGAAGTCATTATACCTAGGCGCAGCCCGGGAACACCATAGCTTTTTGATATACTCTTGACAATGAATACGTGAGGATTTTCTTTTATATATCCGTTGTCAATGAGAGAGTGCACTTTTTCTGTAGCGAAATCGGAAAATGATTCGTCGTAAATAAGGCGCATATTATTCTGTCCGCACCATTTTACTATCCTTTTTACATCGGCAGTTTTAATGTAATTGCCGGTAGGATTGTCCGGATTGATAAGTACAAGGTTTTTAACTTTGTTTTTCGAAAAATAATCTATAACATCGTCCGCTGTATATGTAAAATCGGGAGCGGGGGCATTAAAAACAATGTCTTTTGAAATGTCTCCGGACCTGTTTGGATATTCTTCAAAAGTGGGTCTGATGAAACCAAAATTTCCGTCTAGACTGTTTACTAAATGATTTATAATTTCTGCGGCGCCGTTTCCCACTACTATGTTTTCGGGGGAAACCTCAAAATTTCTTGCGGCTAAAAGTGAGTTAACCGACATGCCGGAGGGGTACTGAGTAAGCAGAGTGTGAAAACTTGCGGAAATCTCATCCTCCATTTTTTGAGGAGGAAAATACGGGTTAACAAGATAGCAAAAATCTATCATTTTGGGGTAACGCCAATATCCGCCGTATCGTGAAGAGAGTCTTTTTAATTTGTCTTTTCCTTCGGCAAATAAGGATTCGGCAATATCCAGGTCCTGGATATCATCGATTTCATACCATTTTTGTCCGGAAAGACGTTTGGCTCTTATTCCTGCTACGTCCAGCATGGTTATTACTCTCAAAACCTGCTCATAGTATTCATTGTTTCCCATAGCCTTTAAATAGGCCTCCAGGAAAGGAATGTATACATTTTCCGAAAAATATTTACTGAATTTATAGATATTTACAGTTTTGAAATAGCTTCCGCGATCGTTGTAATTGAAGAGCTTTCCTGGAACGATTTTTTCAATGGTATCATCGTCATTTAAAACAGCACAGGTGCCATCCATCCAGCTTTCATACTTATCAACAAGCGCAAGTGTATCGCGCTCGTCGTTTATAAGTGCCTCAATAACAGAATCTTCCAAAATAATATCGGACTCAAATAAAAGAGTATCATCGCTTGTAAGCTGCTCTTTTGCGAGATAAAGAGAATATATATTGTTAGTTTTATCGTAAATACTATTTATTACAAACTCTATCGGAGTATTTATATCAAGGGTTTTTACAAAATCTGTAAGCTTTTGAGCTTCATAACCTGCTACTATAACAATTCTGTTCAGTTTATATGTCTCAAGCTGGCGAAGAAGTCTCTCTATGAGAGTCACGCCCAAAACCTTTACCATACATTTTGTGTTGTCCTTAGTAAGCTCTTTAAGGCGCTTACCCATTCCGGCGGCAAGTATGATGGCCTGCATGTTTCCTACCTCTCAGTGTATTTCTCTTCGCAGTATTTGCATCTGTAGACTTCATTTTCTTCATCTGCGAGGAAGAAAATATGAGGAAGTCCCTGTTCGATGGAAGTAATGCAACGGGGATTGTGACATCTGATAACATTTTTGACTTCCTTGGGAAGCGAGAGAACTCTTTTCTCAACGATTTCACCGTTTTTAATAACATTGATGGTGATGTTGTGATCTATAAATGCGAGAACATCGAGATCGAGGGTGTTGATGTCACATTCTACCTTCAAAATGTCTTTCTTACCCATAACCTTACTGCGGGCATTTTTTATGATTGCAACGGTGCAATCCATCTTATCGAGCCCTAGGTGCTCATATATATCCATGCTTTTCCCGGCTTTGATGTGGTCAAGTACAAAGCCTTCTTCAATTTTTCCGACGTTTAACATGATTTACCTCCTTATGCCAATCCTAAAAGTGTGAGTATAAGAGCCATACGCACATACACACCGTATCTTGCCTGCTTAAAGTAAGCGGCTCGGGGATCGTCGTCAAGCTCTACGCTGATTTCATTAACCCTGGGCAGAGGGTGAAGGATGAGCATATTATCTTTTGCCAAAGAGAGCTTTTCGGGGGTAAGAATATAGAAATCTTTGAGTCTGATATAATCTTCCTCGTTGAAGAAACGCTCCTTCTGAACTCTTGTCATGTATAGGATATCCAAATCGCCGATGACGTCTTCAAGCTTAATAACCTCTTCGTAGGCAATGCCCTTTTCTTTCAGCATATCGGTCACGTAATCGGGGACTTTGAGCTCGGTGGGAGAGATGAATACAAACTTTATATTCTCATAACGGACAAGCGCATTTATAAGTGAGTGAACGGTGCGACCGAACTTAAGATCTCCGCAAAGTCCGATGGTATAGCCACTTAATGAACCGTGCAGACTTCTGATTGTCAAAAGGTCGGTAAGAGTTTGAGTAGGGTGCTGGTGTCCGCCGTCGCCTGCGTTTATAACAGGTATAAGGGAGCGGGAAGCTGCTACCATGGGAGCACCTTCTTTGGGATGGCGCATTGCGCATATATCGGCATAGCAGGAGATTACCCTTATTGTGTCGGATACGCTTTCACCTTTTGCTGCGGAAGAAGAGTTTGCATCGGAAAAACCTATTACTCTGCCGCCAAGCCTCGTCATAGCAGATTCAAAGGAAAGTCTTGTTCTGGTGCTGGGCTCGTAAAAGCATGTGGCAAGGATTCTGCCGTCGCATTTGTGAGCGTATTTTTCGGGTGATTTTTCGATGTCGTTCGCCAGATCGAAAAGCTTTTCAAGTTCTTCGGGGGTAAAGTCCAGAGGACTCATTAGATGTCTCATTTTTGTAACCTCGTTAAAATATAGTATTATTCAGGTCTCGCGGAGCGTTTATCTCAGAGGAATGTGTTCTTCCACAAAGATAAACTCAGCCGAGAATAATTCCCGGCTGAAAATTTTACCTGTATGATAATAAATCTGAAACAGCCTTGCGGCGGGGAGCCTCAGGCGATTCTGAAGGGTATCCGACGGGGATAATTGCTATAAGCTCCTGTCCCTCGGGAACACCGATAACCTCGGCTGCGTTGTCGTCATAAAGACCAAGGATAACGCTTCCGAGTCCTTTTTCGTATGCCGCAAGGCAAAAGGCCTCACAAGCTACTCCAACGTCAAACATTTCCCACTTATCACCTTTTGAAGTGGAAAACGATCCGTCTTTTTCGTATCCGCTTCTTTTTGAAACGGCACAAACGGCAATGGCCATAGGGGCATTGTCGATAATATTCCCGTTGCCGGGCCAAATGGAGGTGCATTTTGAAAGCGCCGCTTTGGCATCACCTTCAAGTGCTATATATCTGGTGACCTGAGTGTTTTTCCAGCTCGGTGCCATGGAAGCAGTCTCGATGATGCTCTCGAGGATATCGTGAGGGACGGGCTTATTCTCAAACTTTCTGATACTTCTGCGCCCTTTAATGCATTCTATTGCGTCCATAATTACCTCCTTTTTGTAACTAATATAGAGCTTTGTTAAAAATCCGTCACTAGCAATATTATCATTTTTAGGCCTTATTTTCAACATATAATAGGTATATTAAAAAAACAAAAAATAGTGTAAAATAATATTGAAACTTCATTTTGAGGAATAATATATGAAAGTAATCAAAGGAATTTTTTATACATTGGCGGTACTTGTGATAGCACTTAGTGCTTTCGTCCTTTTGTGCGCCCTAAATCCGAATTTGTCACAGTCGGTTGCAAAGGTTTTGTACGGAGACGAGAATGCGACCGGCATTATGGATATATTTAATAAAGACGATGATGCCGTTGATAATGGTTTAGACCGGGATGGCGCTGCTAACGATACTGATACTCCGGACGGCGTAGTTATAGGCGATGGAAGTACCGGCGACGGAAGTACCGGCAACGGAAGTACCGATTCTGAAGGTAACGGAGTGATAATAGAAATCCCGGAAGAGAATCGTAGAAACGACGCTGCCGACTTAAGCAAAATGACAGGATACGAGCCTATAACCGGTGAGGAGGAAAAAATTACCGATGATGTGGCTGAGTCAATAAAAAAGACCTTAAGCACCGGAGAGACCGGTGAAAAGTTTACCTTTGATACGAGCATTTATCCCTATTACGGAATGCTGACGGAAGATGAGAAGGCGGTATATCGCCAGATATATGCAAATGCCATCGCAATTAATTCATCCTTTGCACCGATAAAAGCCATTAATACTTCACAGCTTTCCAATATTTTTGAGAGCGTTGTAAACGATCACCCGGAGCTTTTCTATCTTGAGACCAGTTATTCTGTCAAATACACAAAATCCGGATCTGTTGTTGAGATTCAGTTATCTTATTATACCTTGGCTAATGCTTTAGAGACCGCAAAAGCGAATTTCAGCAGTGCTGCCAAGGCTGTTATAGCGGGAGCAAATGAGCTGGATTCCGATTATGCAAAGGAAAAGTATGTTCATGATTATCTGGTACAGAATGTAACCTACGCGGACGGAGCGGTTTTAAGCCAGAGTGCTTACAGCGCTTTGGTAAACGGTATATCGGTTTGCGCGGGATATGCCAGAGCAAACCAGTATATACTTCAGCAACTGGGTATTCCTTGCTATTACTGCACCGGTTATGCGGGAGAGGACCATGCTTGGAATATAGTAAAATTATCCGACGGTTATTACAATGAAGACGTAACCTGGGACGATACCAATCCTTCCACATACGATTATTTTAATAAATCCGACAAAGATTTTGCATCTACGCATACGAGAACAGGGCTTTCTGTGAACCTCCCTCCTTGTAACGGAACGGCATACAGCGGCCTGGAGAAGGGAAATGTAGACGATGCTGCGGCGGGAGATCCTTCCACTGTGGGAGACAGTAATCCCACTCCGCTTAGATATGAGGACCTCTATCCAAATAATACAAACAATAACAATAATACAAATACTAATACTAATACAAATAATAACAGCAACGGAACGACAACTTCACCCAGCAAAGAAGAGCTTATCGCGGCTCTCGAAAAGCTTGGTTACAAGGAAACCGATGCTGTATGGTCCATGGAGGAGTACTACGCCGATTGTAAGAAAAAGCTTGTGGCTGCGGGAAGCGGTGACCAGCATTTTTCAGTTATAATACCGGCCTCATTGTTTAAATCGATTGAATCGGCATATGGAAAGGGAGAGTATAAAACAGGATATGTGGATGAGGCGCTTAAGAGCCTCGGAATGAACAAATTTTCCATTCAGATTCAGGCTGAGAGAATGGGTGGCGGATTCTATAAGCTCTACCATAATGTGGTCAGCTGGAAGGAAGAAACGACAACAGAAACAACTGAAACTACAGAAAAAACTCTCTATAATGAAAACGGAATCAAGATAGTAAGCAAGGGACTAAAAGATGATACAAGTCTGACAAATCCTGAGCTGGTGCTTTATGTGGAGAACACTTCTCAAAAGGATATCACCGTTTCATGCAAGGATGTAAAAGTAAACAAAAACAGCGTTGATACAACGCTGTCGATAGAGGTTGCAGCTTCCAAAACTGCTACAGGATCGCTTGTATTTAGCAGTGAATCGCTAAAAAAGAGCAGTATCACCGAGATAAAGGATATAGAGCTTGTATTCCATATTACTGAGACAAAAAGTGGTGATACGGTAGTTGATACAAGCACTATAAGCTTTAGTCTGTGATACGATTTTAATTATGCTTTAGTCTTTCCCAAAATGTACTTTTTGATGGCTGAAAAGCTTTCTTCACTGAGGTCATGCTCTACTTTGCAGGCATCCTCCAATGCAACTTTTTTATCCACACCAAGCTTAATGAGCCATTCCGATATAAGCTTATGACGTTCATAAATCATATCGGCTATCTTTTTTCCGTCTTCAGTAAGATATATATATCCTTCATCTGTAACGGTTATCATATTGCGCTCGCGTAGGTTTTTCATGGCTACGCTGACACTTGATTTTTTATAGCCAAGCTCATTGGCGATATCAACCGAACGTACAACGGGCTTAACTTCACTGAGCATAAGTATAGTTTCGAGATAGTCTTCTGATGATTCGTTATTACGCATGACAATTCTCCTTGTAATGGATTAAAAACTACATGTTAAGTCTATCACAACTATAGTTAGAAAACAATTAAAAATCTATTAAAATCTAACAATAATTAGATAAAACTAACTAAAATATATTAAATAAACCGGACAGTAAATTTATTACTATCCGGTTTGTTTTAGTATTTTTTCCAGCAGGCGGGTTTCAAAATGATAAGCATAGGGAAAATCTCGAGTCTGCCTGCAAGCATATCAAATATCAAAACGATTTTTGAAAAATTGCTGAATATCGAATAGTTTCCGGTAGGACCCACAAGGCCGATTCCGGGGCCGATATTATTTATCATTGCCACAACACCGGTGAAATTTGTTGTAAAGTCAAAATTGTCCAAAGATATAAGAAGCACGGATAACAGCATGATAAAAAAGTACGATGCGAGATAAACATTGGTTGCTCGCACTGTTTCGTGCTCAACGACGTGCCCGTCCATATGGATCTTTTTGACCTGCCTTGGATGAATGATGGTTGAGAGCTCTTTAAAAATGGTTTTTCCCATAATAAGCCATCTTGATATTTTCATACCTCCGCCTGTGGAACCCGAGCATGCTCCGCAAAACATTAGTA
This sequence comes from Lachnospiraceae bacterium, assembly GCA_024684215.1. Classification (GTDB taxonomy): domain Bacteria; phylum Bacillota; class Clostridia; order Lachnospirales; family Lachnospiraceae; genus AC2028. Next base: position 20,545 of record JAIKXH010000112.1, on the reverse strand, counting down.
TAACAAGTATTGTTTTGGATAGAGACGGCCACAGATCAAAATCTGTGGTGGAAAATCCGGTCGTTGTGATTATTGATCCTACCTGGAATGCAGCCTGCCTGATGCTTTCACCGGCGCCGGAATATAGTTCTCTTATGTTAAATGCGATAATGGCGGTCGATACCAAAATGATTCCTATGTACCATTTTACCTCGGAAATGGAAAATGCCTCTTTGAACTGCCTTCTGAGCAAACAAAAATATACCGAATAGTTGATACCCGATAGAATCATAAATATAGTAATTGCCCATTGAACAGCGGGAGAGTAGGTGGTAATGCTGGTGTTTAATATACCGTAACCACCTGTGCCTACAGTTCCGAATATGGTAGTGATCGCTTCAAAAAAGCTCATACCGCATATCATGTATACTATGCAGCCCACAATGGTAAGCCCCATATAAATCGCATAGAGTATTTTTGCGGTGTTTTGCACTCTGGGAACCAGTTTGCCAACACTGGGGCCCGTACTTTCCGCTCTCATAAGGTTTATGGAATATCCGCCCATGATGGGGAAGATGGCCATGATAAACACAAAAACACCCATACCGCCTATCCAGTGGGTAAAGCTTCTCCAAAACAGGGTGGCGTGGGAGAGTGCTTCGACATCGTTTAAAATGCTTCCTCCGGTAGTGGTAAAGCCGGAAACCGTCTCAAAAAGAGCATCAATATAATGAGGGATTTCGCCGGTTGCTCTGAATGGAACAGCACCGACGGCACTCATTGCAATCCAGCCTATCGCAACGGTTGCAAAGCCTTCACGTGTATAAAGGTCGTGTGTTTTGGGTTTTTTTAGTTTGATCAGAAAACCTACTAAAAAGCTTCCCAATGCTGTAATTATGTAAACCAAAGACTTATCGGCTTCCCCGTAGAAAAAGCCTACTATAGCAGGCAAAAGCAGGAAAGCGGATTCTATCTGGAGAATCCAGCCGATAATATAAGTGACCATGATAAAGTTCATTCTAAGTCCTCCGAACAAAAAGCCGAATTATTGTAAAATATCGGAGATATCGTTCATTCCCTGATGCTTTACAACGATTACCACGTAGTCGCCGACCTTGATTTCATCGGAACCGGTAGGGAATATTATTTTATCATCTCTTGTAATTGAGCAGATGTTGATATCGTTTTTAAGCTTAAGTTTGGCGATTGGAGTATCAGTAACGTCTGAAGCTTCTTTTACATAAAACTCCAAGGCTTCAGCCTTTCCGTCCTCAAGTCTGTAGAGATTTTCCACGTTGCTTCCCAGAGAGTCATTCATTGAACGGGCATATTTAATAATAACATCCGCAGTAAGAAGTCTCGGGAAAATAGCGGTATCTAGTTTAATGTCGCTAAGCAGTGAATTAAAATTGATCCTGTTGATCTTGCTGACTGCTTTGGGACTGCCCAATCTCCTTGCAAGGAGTGAGAGCAGAATGTTTTCTTCGTCAAGCCCCGTCAGGGCAACAAAGCCGTCTGCACTTTCAAGTCCTTCCTGTAAAAGCAGTTTTTCGTCGGTTCCGTCGCCCTTTATGATGGTAGCGCCGGGGAGCTTTTCGGAAAGCTCTGTGCATACCTTTTCGTCTATTTCAACGATTTTGGTATTGATTCCTGCTGCAAGAAGCCTTTTTGCAAGATAATATGAAATAGTGCCGCCGCCCACCAACATGGCGGTTCTTGTCCTGCCTGAAGTGAAGCCGATTTTTCTAAAGAACATGGATGCTGTTCTGGAGGTTGTGACAACTGATGCAACATCGTTTTCTTCAAATACAAAATTACCACGGGGAATTATGACGTCCTCGCCTCTTGTAACAAGAGGAATCAGAACGTTAAAGCCCAGCGTATTTTTCAGATTCATGAGTTCCATTCCGCAAAGAGCACATTCCTTGGTAACGCGGAAATGTATAAGTTCTATTCTTCCCTTTGAGAAAGTATCGATTTTTACGGCAGAAGGGAACTGGAACAGACGGGCGATTTCGTTTGCTGTAAGAAGTTCAGGATTGATAACCATATCGAGGCCGAGCTTATCGCGCAAAAATGAAATCTCTTCGTTATATAAGGGGTTTCTGACTCTGGCTATGGTTTTGCAGTGTCCTGCCTGCCTTGCAATACAGCAGCAAAGAAGGTTTTGCTCATCCGAAGCTGTGACGGCAATCAAAAGGTCTGCATTTTCAACTCCGGCCTCTTTGAGGGTCTGGTAGCTTACACCGTTTCCTATAATGCCCTGCGCGTCCAGCTCATCTGTGATGCTGTGAACCCTGTCGGGATTTAAATCCACTACTACGATATCGTGGTTTTCTCCGCCCAGCTGCTGGACAAGAGTATGACCTACTTTACCGCATCCTACTATAATAATATTCATAAAAATTCTCCGTAACGAAAAATTGTCGATACGTTAGTTAGTATACCACAACCTGCCGCCTATGTTAAAGCATGATTGTATGTAATTCAAATCCTGTATTTTGTGATTATTCTTCCCAGTCTTTTTCCGAAGGGAATGTCCAAGATAATAAGGAATAAAACGTTAGATAAACTGTAAAGAACAGTGTACGGGATTGCTGCACTTATCACTGCCAGATAGCCTTTTAAGTCAAAACTTCCGTAGGTCCAGAGCATGGTCCAGGTGTCCAAAAACAGCGAATAAAATATGCCGCAGATAAGTCCGTAAATACATATAACGATCATACGAAAACTGCTGCGTTTAAAACGTCTTTTTGAAAAAATAATACCTGCAAATAAGCCGATTAGTCCGAGGGCAACCATCTGAAAAGGAGTCCAAGGACCCTGGCCAAAGTAGAAGTTTGATAAAAATGCGGAAAGGCATCCGCACAAAAATCCGGCTTCACTTCCTAAATATATACCGGTGAGAATAATGATAGCCGAAACAGGCTTAAATGCGGGAAGAGAAGCAAAGATAAAACGGCCAACGATAGATAAAGCGGTCATGACTGCTATAAGGGTAATGCGCCTGACTCCGGTATGACGTTTATCAAGGCGCGAAAAAACGATCGCAAGTGATCCTGCGATTAAAAAAAGTGATATTAAAATGTAATATTTTTCGAATATCATCCCTTTAAGTGACCTTCATTGATAACCGTTGTCTATTGCCGGACGTATAACCATTGCTTATTTTATGTAAAATTCAAATAATAGAAATTTGAAAGAAATCTTTCATTTTTAAATAACACCAGTACTATATATAGTGCAAAGTGGTTTACATAATCTAAATTGAATACAATTTATTGCTTTTGAAAAAAGCTTCGGTATCCAAAAAGCCCGTAAGTTTGCCCATTGACATGATGGAACACATATCTGCAACTGTTCTTGCAAAATGTAAATCGTGAGTTGACATAATGGTGCAAGTTCCGTTTTCTGTAAACCTGTTTAACTCTCTGAACATAATTCTCTCTAAATTTGTATCCATTCCTTTACTCGGTTCATCCAATAAAAGTATGTCCGGAGTGAGAAGGGATATTTTTGCAAGGGCAAGGAGCTGTTTTTCTCCTCCGCTTAAATCAAAGGGGGAGGATGAAAGGTTAAGATCTTTTGTATAATCGGGAATATTATCCTTACTGTAGCCGGAATTTATTAGTTCCCCGCGAACAGTGTCTGAGAGAAACATAAGCTCTACATTTTGGGGAATATAGGCGATTTTAGGCTTTTTTACGCCCCAAGATATTTTTCCTTCCTGTACTTTTAATAGTCCGGATATCAGATTTAAAAGGGTGCTTTTTCCGGCGGCATTACAGCCGAAAATTGAGTAGCAGGTACCTTTTTTAAAATCGGCGGAAAGGTTTTCAAGTACGTCTTTTTCTTTTTTGGAATACCTAAAATATGCATTTTTTATTGATACCGCAGGCTCTGAATCGGCCGGTTTAGGCATCTTGCTTTCTACCGGTACGATTGGAGGTAAGAGCCTTTCGTAGACATTCATAGCGTTATTTGGTGTATCAAAGCATACAATACGGCCCTTGTCCATGACTGCCATTTTATCAGAGATCGGAGCCACGTAGGATACTTTGTGTTCTGCGATAATGATCGTTATTCCAAGCTGCTTGTGGAGCCTTTTGAGGGTGGATATAAAGCTCTCTGCATTTTCCGGATCGAGCGCGGAAATAGGCTCGTCCAAAAGAAGAAGCTTTGGACTCATGGCCAAAAGTGAGGCTAAAACCAGCAGCTGCTTTTGACCGCCCGAAAGAGTGGCGGTATCTGATTTTGAAATGGATTCGAGCCTGAAAAACGCAATGATTTCGGCAATGCGGTTTTCCATTTCGGCATTTTTGATACCAAGATTTTCCAGTCCGAATGCTATTTCATGCCATACCTTATCCGTAACTATCTGATCCTCGGGATTTTGGAAAAGAAGAGCTATATCTTTGGCCTGCTCTAACGGTGACAATTCAGAAAGATTTTTACCGCAAAATATGATATCACCCGATTGCATTCCCTGCGGTGCGATCTCCTTTTTTAAAAGTTTTAAAAGAGTAGATTTACCGCATCCTGTAGGACCGCAGAGAGTGATTATTTCGCCTTCGTTTATGTTTAAAGATACGTCGTCAAGGACGTTTCCTTCGGGAATATAACTCTCATCGTAAGATGCATATTTAAATTTTAGATTGTTTATTTTCAAAAAATCCATAATTAACCTTTATCAAATGTTTTACAGTCAAAAACAACGAATAAATTATGTAAACCGATTCGGACAATATCGCTTCTCTGCCCTGAGGTTGCATAACTATGACAGGATAGTAGTTTGTTTCAAAGGTTCCCCTTATTAGTGATAAACCGAGGAGCAGGATAAATATGACAGAAGTTATCATTATTAATATATCGATTTGTCTTATCCTGTATATTCTATAGCTTTTCCTTTTTGCTACGCCGTAGCCTCTTGACGTCATTGAATCCGCTGTGGTCATTGAGTGCTCCAAAGACCAGGTTAGAAATCCCGCAAATATTTTTGCCTCGGCCCTCAAGCGCTCCAAAAACGTGCCTTCACCATATATCCCCATCAGTTTTTGCTGTTTTCTGTATGCATTTATATATGAGGCATAATGAGGGATTATGCGCATGATAAGTGAAACTATAGTTGCAAGCTTTGTGGAAAGAACGCCAAACAAAAGCAGTACTTTATCGCCGGTCATATAGTGTGAGAGGCTTATAAACCAAACGGATACTCCTATGACAATCAGGGCAGAATCGGCACCGAACAGTAATGCTTCAAGTGAAAAGCGTCTGCCTGCCACATAAAAAAGAACCGTGTTTCCGTTGTGGTAAAAAAACGGATTAAACAGCGATATTATTAAAAAAAAGAGCAGAAACACCGGCACTCTCTTTAGGATTTTACCGGCATCGGCCCAGGTAAACAGCATCAAAAATCCTGTGATGAGACAAAGCGTATGAAGCACAGGATTTCTTGAAAAAGCCGGGATAAGGCTTGCCGAAAGGAAATAGATAAGTATGGATAAAGGGTGGAGTCTGTCAATCATTCAAATCCCTCCCTATATTTGTGGAATAGAGGATTTCTACCTTGTCTCCCGCCGATAATGTATAGTATCCAAGACCGATATTTGGCATTTCACCGTTTACGCGGTACATCCATCCGGACAGATCACCGTTTTCATATTCATATATTGAATCGATTCCTTTTACATATGCAAGGCCGTATACAGAATTTTTTTCGTAATCGAGCTGTATATTTTCTATGCGGCAGACTTCTTTCAAAACGTCAAATACCGTGGAATCTTTGGCAACATACAGATTTGAGGCCGGGAAGATATCTCCGGCGTTAATGGTATCTGCACTTATCAAAAAGTTAATTTCGATAGTGTCATTTGTACTCTCGGAAAATATAATGCTGCTTTTCTCGTTTTCAAACGATTCCTTGGTTTTTATATCAAGAGCAAAGAAAATGCCGATGATAAGCGCACCGAGTGCGAGGGCTGAAATAAGATGGATTATCTTTTTCTTTTTTATAAACAGTATCAAACCGGCGGTTAAGCATATTAATATAACGCCGAAGGGAATTACGATTTTAGTAGGAAAAGCCGGCGCTTTCGAGACTGAAATATTTTCGGCATTTATAGTTTCGGAGGATTCATATTCATATGAATTTAATATCGCCGTAAGTGCCTGCAGACTTTGCGAGGAAGCCATATCGTTTGATACGGAGCCTCTTGAATGACTAAAGCCTTTGTCATTACATTTATAAATCAAAAGCCCGTCCAGACAGTTATTCTCGTCTTTTATAAATCTTTCGTCCGAGATAGGAGGGATATCCAGTGCATAGAGCGCCAGTATTACCTGAGACGTACTCTCACTACAGGTGGTGCCGAAGCTTCCGTAGTCCCCTGTAGATTCCTGAATCAATGATAAAAAGTTAAGCGACTTGTCTACGCTTTGGCGAAGGCGCTCATATAAATCGCCAGGCAGTTCAATGTATTTTTCGTATTTCAAAAGGTATGCCGGGGCTAAAGCCTGCAGCGTCATGGCGGTAACATCGGTATCACCTTCGCTACCTGAAAGAGTATAGCCACCGTCTTCACATTGCAGTGACAGAATTGCATCAATAATCTCAGGTTCCGACACGGAAGGCTCTGAAAGAGGGCAGTTATCCAGCATGTACAGTCCATAGATATAAGACATGATGCCTTTTTCACCGATAGTATGGTAAAGGGCGGTATCGGTCACTTCTTGGTTTACATAATTTAGAAGATTCTCATGATTTACGGCTTCGACGGCGAGACGATTTTGGTTTACATAATCCTCGCCGAGGCTTTTATATAAATTATAGTCAAGGCATAGTTGCAATGTTACAAGTGATTTTTGAAGTGAAGTCGGAAAGATTCCTTCTTCGGTGGAAATGCCGTCATACAGGGCATCTGAAAGAGCTTTTGTATATTTTGAAAAATCCGCTGTGATAGCGGGATTTTGAATTATCGATAGAATATAGTTTTGATTGGTTCCGTTTAAAGGATCGTCGCAAAATGCGCCGTCTATTAAATCCTGAAGGTTTTTTGCACCTTCAAGTTCCATTTTCCATTTGTAAATGTTTAGGATTGTATCAAAGGTGTCTTTGGAAGAGTGGCTATCCGGTAAAACGCCGGAAAAGGATTCTGTATCTTTTGTAGTTTTGTCAGTGATTTCTGTGCCTGACTTGGCGATGGAAGAAACGCTAAAAAGGGAGAAAATACCCGCAAAAATGCATAATAAAACCAGACCCACACAAATTATGCGAGTCAGTGCATTACGTCTTGAACTTGCGAATATAATCTCCGGTTTTAACATTTTTTTAGTTTGCAGGTGGATTGCAAATTTTATAAATTAACGGTAACTGAATTATTCTGCAGCCTGATAAACTTCGTATACAAAGCCGTAAACATCACCTTCGGTGATAGGCTGAGTAGAAACTCCGTTCTCACCGTAATTTCCGTTAACATAGAGTGACCAGTATGCTCCGTCGGTGTCGTAGTTAGCTTCCACACCGTTAACGGTAGTAACATAGTAGCCCCAGTCGCTCTCGTAACCGTCAATGGTTACACCGTCGATATCTTCGATAGCATCGAAAAGAAATTCAGCATCGGTCTTGCCGGTAAATGAGGATGTTGCTCCATCGGGTCCGGTTACTTCGATAGTGATTTTCTGTCCCTTTGCGCCGCAAGCGGTAAGACCGAATGCAAGTACGCAAACTGCCGCAAGAGCAGTTGCTCTGCGGATAAGTGTTTTAAAATTATTATTCATTTTTTCATTCCTTTCTTGTTTTCGGTTTCGGCAAAAACAAGTGTACCCATTCACGTATCTGACTTATCGCAATGTTACGACTTAAGAAGAAAACAGGATACCGTACGGATGCTTAGAGCGTGCTTGCACAGCGATAAGCATCTGTGCGGTAGACTGGTTACGGCGAAGCCGGAACTGCGTCTTCATGAGCAATGAGCGCAAAGCGCGAAATTGCGAATGATGACGTATTTCTTATAATTGGCGATGCCAAAGAACTGCGTCCGTATTTATTCTTAAGTCACTTCCCCACATCCACCTCATGGTACATGCGCTTCACAGTGACCGACTCGCGGAGACTTTCACTCCATTCCGTGTTCCCAAGCCTTGCGGCTATCGAATGAAAGTACACAACGAAGTGATAGTATCATATTTCTTTTTGATTTTCAACGCACTGTGGTATACTTATTAATATGTAGTCATTTATGAGGATTAAACTATGAGTGATGAGATATCAATGAATGTTTCGCCGATCTTTCGTAAAGACGGAGAAAAATCAATATACGTTCTGTTTGAGGACGGTGACAAAAAGGCGGAGATACTTTTGCCCGAGCCCGGAAGAGATATTAAAGTTCTTATGAACAAAGGCTTTTCCGACGAGGAAGCAAAAGGACTGGTCAACTATGTTGAAAACGACAGGGATAATATCACCGCTATAGCCGGTAAGGTGACTCCGTTAAAAGCCTTTATGGGCTCTGACCAGGGGGTATAATTATGAGAGAATTGCTTAAAGCCGCTCAGATGAGAGCTTGTGATGAATATACTTCCGATTATTTCGGGATAGACAGCGCAGTACTTATGGAAAGAGCCGCACTTGCCACATTTATATCTATCTGCAATTGCGGAAAAATGTATGAAGATACCAAGACATTAGTTGTGTGCGGCACCGGAAATAACGGAGCTGACGGCTTAGCTCTTACCAGGATTTTATATGAGAGCGGTTATGCCTGTGATTACTGCATTCCCTTTAAGGAAGGCAAAAAAAGCGAGCTGTTTAAAAGACAGCTTTCTACGCTTTTAAAATATGAAATTAATGAAACGGATATAAACGACATATCCGGAAAATACGATATTATCGTCGATGCTGTTTTCGGAATCGGCCTGTCGAGGAATCTTTCAAAAGAAACAGCAGATTTTATTGAAAAGCTGAATTGCGAAGATGCTTTTAGAGTGTCCATGGATATCCCCAGCGGAATAAATGCCGATTCAGGCACACTTATGGGAAATGCTTTTAAAGCGGACCTTACCGTGACATTTGCTTTTGCAAAGCCGGGACTTTTATTATATCCCGGAAAAAAATACGCGGGGAAGCTTCTGATTGCCAATATAGGCATCACCGGGGATTCTCTTAAATGCCTGAAAGGCAGCCCTGTGGCAAAGATAATGGAAAGGGAGGATCTCATTAAAAACCTTCCCAAAAGGAATCGAGACGGCAATAAAGGTACTTTCGGAAAGGTTTTGATATATGCGGGGTCTGAGCAAATAAGCGGAGCGTGCGTTTTATCATGCTTAGGAGCACTTAAGTCCGGCGCAGGTATGGTCAAAGCAATTACAAATCCGGCTAATGCGGATATTATAAAGAAAACCGTTCCCGAGGCTATGGTAACCACCATAAATCCGGATAGCGATAAAGAGACTGCAGACAAAATAAAGGAAGATATTTCCTGGTGTGATGTCATAGTCGCAGGCCCTGGTATAGGGACGGATGATACTTCTGAAAAGCTTTTATATTCATTGCTTGAGACGGCCTGCAATAAGCCTGTTGTAATAGATGCCGACGGACTGAATACTATTTCAAGATCCGCGAGATTACAGGAAACAATTAAAAACAGGGAAGGATTTACAGTATTTACACCGCACATGGGCGAATTGTCGAGACTTACGAAAATAAGTGTTGATGAGTTAAAGGCGGATATCATTAAAAAAGCCGGAGAATATGCCGGAAAGATGGGTATATGCCTGGTGGCAAAGGATGCGGTGAGCACAGTTTGCTACAATGGTGAAAGCGTTTTGATTGACGCCGGGAATGACGGAATGGCCACGGCCGGAAGCGGAGATGTGCTTTCGGGAATAATGGGCGCCATGATGGCGAATAAATCTGCTGAAAAAACTGACTGTTTTGCAGCGGTATTAAATGCGGTATATCTGCACGGAATGGCTGGAAATGCCTGCCTGTCTGATATGGCAAGCGATTCGATAACCGCCGGTGATATATTTCTGGCATTGCCAAAGGTTATAAAAGATATCAGAGATGAGCAAAATGAACTCGAGGAAAACATTTAAAAGAGGTAAAGCATGAAGAGATTTTTCATTATTGTACTGGACAGTTTTGGAATAGGACAGATGCCCGATGCTGAAAAGTTTGGAGATTTTAACGTAAATACTATCGGTGCGGTATCCACAAGCGATAAGTTAAATACTCCGAATATGAGAGATTTGGGTTTATATCAAATCGATGGAGTAAAAGTATCCGGAAAAGTTGATAAAGGAACTTCACATTCTGCATTGATAGCAAGAATGACGGAAAAAAGTGCCGGAAAGGATACCACGATAGGACACTGGGAGATAGCCGGGCTTGTATCGGAAAAGCCCCTTCCCACTTATCCTGACGGATTTCCCGATGAGGTGCTTGACGAATTTAAAAAGCAGACCGGAAGAGGAGTGCTTTGCAATAAACCGTATTCCGGAACCAAGGTTATAAATGACTACGGCGACGAACATATGAAAACCGGAGATTTAATCGTGTATACATCCGCGGACAGCGTGTTCCAAATCGCGGCACATGAGGATGTGGTGCCTTGTGAACAGCTATATGAATATTGCAGGATTGCAAGAAAGATATTGTCCGGAAAGCACGGTGTCGGAAGAGTTATTGCAAGACCTTTTGTGGGTGAGAGCGGAAATTATACGAGGACTTCCCACAGGCATGATTTTTCATTGCTGCCTCCCGGAGATACCATGCTTGATGTCATTAAATCTCACGGCAAAGATGTCATTGCGGTGGGAAAGATCAATGATATTTTTGCCGGAAAGGGAGTCACGGAGTTTGTTTACACCTCAGGCAATGCCGAAGGAATTGAGAGAACGCTTGAGTATCTTGATAAGGATTTCGAGGGGCTTTGCTTTATAAATCTTGTGGATTATGATATGCTTTACGGCCACAGGAGAGATATTGACGGATATGCTGCTGCGCTTACTTACTTTGATGAAAAGCTTCCCGAGATATTGAAAAAAATGAGGGATGACGATGCACTCCTTATAACCGCCGATCACGGCTGCGACCCTTCCTATACCAAGACAACGGATCATACAAGAGAGTACACTCCCATGATTTTATACGGAAAAGGTATAGAGCCTAAAAACATGGGCACAAGAGATACTTTTGCGGATATTGCGGCCACGGCGCTTGATTTTTTAGGGCTTCCGGAGAGACTTGCCGGAAAGAGCATGCTGTAGCGAAATCAATTTCCTATTGCCAAATGGGGAATCACTATGATAAAATACATTATATCTGTGGAAAACCGCAGATTTTTAAATGCGTATATTTTTTAAGGAGGCTTTTCCATGAAGCATATTAAGACTTTAACTACCAGAGATCTCAAGGAGTCCATGAAGAAGGGCGGATGCGGCGAGTGCCAGACTTCCTGCCAGTCTGCTTGCAAGACCTCTTGCACTGTTGGTAACCAGACTTGCGAGAAGCTTAAGTAATTCGCTAACTGTTTAATGCATGATGCAAGATTTGAGCAGCGATGTTTTTTGTCGCTGCTTTTTTATGCGTCATAAAGAAAGGCAAGAAGAAAACTATGATACATTGCTATAAAAACAACGGATATAATATTGTACTGGATGTAAACAGCGGTTCCGTACACGTTGTTGATGATATTGTATATGACATGATTCAGCTTATCGAACCCTTATATGAACAGGGAGTCAGAGACGCTGACACACTTACAGCGGCAGCACTTCATGTCGGCGGACTTAAATACCCCGAGGATGAGGTTAAAGAGGCTGTGCTTGAGGTGCTTGAACTTGCATCTGCCGATCAGCTCTTTACAAAGGATATCTATGAGAATTATGTTGATTCCTTTAAGGATCGTCAGACTGTTGTTAAGGCGCTTTGTCTCCACATTGCGCATGACTGTAACCTGGCATGTCAGTACTGCTTTGCCGAGGAGGGTGAGTACCACGGACGCCGCGCTCTTATGTCCTTTGAGGTTGGTAAAAAAGCTCTTGATTTCCTTGTTGCAAATTCAGGGAACAGAGTAAATCTTGAGGTTGACTTTTTCGGCGGTGAGCCTACGATGAACTGGCCTGTTGTCAAACAACTTGTAGAGTACGGACGTTCATTGGAAGAGAAAAACCATAAGAAGTTCCGTTTTACTCTTACTACAAACGGTGTTCTCATGAACGATGAGATACTTGAGTTTGCCAATAAGGAGATGGGAAATATAGTTCTTTCCATCGACGGACGTAAGGAAGTAAATGACCGTATGCGTCCTTTCCGCAACGGTAAGGGAAGCTATGATCTTATCATACCCAAATTCAAGCATGTTGCTGAGAGCCGTAACCAGATGAACTACTATGTTCGCGGTACATATACTCATTACAACCTTGATTTCTCAAACGATGTACTCCATCTTGCCGACCTTGGATTTGAGCAGATTTCGGTTGAGCCCGTTGTAGCGGCACCCACCGATGATTACGCTATTCGCGAGGAAGACTTACCTATTCTTAAAGAAGAGTATGACAAGCTTGCTGTAGAAATGTTAAAGAGAAAGAAAGAGGGCAGACCTTTCAATTTCTTCCACTTTATGATCGATCTTCAGGGCGGACCTTGCGTAGCCAAGAGACTTTCAGGCTGTGGCTCCGGATGCGAGTACCTTGCAGTTACTCCTTGGGGAGATTTCTATCCCTGCCATCAGTTTGTCGGAAATGAAGACTTCCTTATGGGCAATGTCGATGACGGAATTGTTCGTGATGACATTCAGTATGAGTTTAAGCAGTGCAATGTATATGCAAAAGAAAAATGCCGTAAGTGCTTTGCTAAGTTTTATTGCAGTGGAGGTTGTGCGGCAAATTCATACAATTTCCACGGCAAGATTACCGATGTGTATGAAGTGGGTTGTGAGCTTCAGAGAAAGCGTATCGAGTGCGCTATCATGATGAAGGCAGCTGAGGCTGATTTTTCAGATAATTAATTTATTTTGGCAAAATAGTCGCAATTTTTAGCTCTATATGATATATTTTAGGTAGAAGAGTAATAATTTGGCATCACTGACTTGGAGGGTTTTGTTATGGATAGAATCCTTATTGTTGACGATACTGAAATGAGTAGGGAACTGCTGGCGGAGCTGCTTGAGGATAAGTATGAGGTGGTTTTTGCCAGAAACGGGCGTGAAGCGCTTCACATCCTTTCCATTCAAATGGGAGGGATTACAGCCGTGCTTCTCGATCTTCTTATGCCCGAAATGAACGGCTATGAGTTTTTGATGGAAATCAGGGACAGAAAGTGGGACGACAGATTCCCTGTAGTGGTTATATCGGGTGACGACAGCCAGTCCAGTAAGGACATTTGCGAGGAACTGGGAGTCAGTCACTATATTTGCAAGCCCTTCAAGCATAAAGAAGCGCTGGCTGAAATTGCCGCCGCCATTAAGGAATATAACGATAGACAAAATTAAAACCGGGTACCAATTATAAAAAGTCTGTATCAAATATTTAAAGATTGGTATCAAATGCATTAATATTATTGATTTTTTTTTGAAATAAGTGTATTTTAGATTAGTGTGTGCATTAATTCGCATTGATTTAAAGTACACTTTTTATTATCTAAATTTTTAGATTTGGAAGGAAAGGATCTTTATTATGAAAAAGAGCACAGCAATTATTACGCTCGTCCTTATCATTGCGCTTACCTTAGGTATTGGTTTTATCGATATTAAGGGTACCGATGCACAGGGAACCGCAAGCGCTAAAGACATTTCTCTGGGACTTGATCTCGCGGGTGGTGTCAGCATTACCTATCAGGTAGTCGGAGATGAAAATCCCGATACAACCGATATGGCTGATACAATTTACAAGCTTCAGCAGCGTGTTGAAGGATACAGCACAGAGGCAATCGTTTATCAGGAGGGAACCAATCGTATCAATATCGAAATTCCCGGTGTAAGCGATGCAAATGCCATCTTACAGGAGCTCGGTAAGCCCGGACAGTTATATTTTATATCTGAAACTGATGATAACGGAGCTGCTAACTACAGCTACACCGCTGAAGGATATGTTTTAAACAAGACTATCGATGAGCTTTTAGCTGACGGTTCAATCAGACTTCAGGGTACCGATGTAGCAGATGCAAGAGCGGTATCTACACAGGATAACCTCAAAAATACCACTTATGCGGTAGCTCTTACCATGACCGATGAGGGTAAGCAGAAGTTTGCTGACGCAACCTCTCGTGCTTATAAGAATAATGAAACTCTTGCCATTTACTACGACGGAGCATTTGTAAGCGTTCCTACCGTAAGCGGAGCGCTCACCACCGGTGAAGCTCAGATTACCGGAACCTTTACATTCGAAGAGGCTGAAAAGCTTGCATCAACCATTCGTATCGGTGGACTTTCACTTGAACTCGAAGAGTTACACTCGAAGGTTGTAGGAGCTCAGCTTGGCCAGGATGCTATTTCAACATCATTAAAGGCAGGTCTTTTCGGATTTATCGCAGTTGCAATCTTTATGATTGCTGTTTACTTTATGCCCGGCTTCTGCGCAGTACTTGCTCTTATTGCATATGTAGCACTTATCGTGCTTTTACTTAACGGATTTGATATGACTCTTACACTTGCGGGTATTGCAGGTATCATCCTTTCAGTCGGAATGGCCGTTGATGCCAACGTTGTTATTTTTGCTCGTATCCGTGAGGAAATTGCAGCAGGATTTTCAGTTGAGAGCGCTATCAAGACCGGATTTAACAAAGCTCTTTCAGCTATTTTAGACGGAAATATCACTACCCTTATCGCAGCAATCGTACTTTGGATCTTAGGTCCCGGTTCTGTTAAGGGATTTGCTCAGACACTTGTACTTGGTATCGTTCTTTCCATGTTTACCGCACTTGTTGTAACAAGACTTCTTATCATGGCTTGCTACGCGCTCGGAATGAAGGATGCAAAGTTCTACGGCAGAGCAAAGGACAGAAAGTCCGTAAACTTCCTTTCAAAGAGAGTTGTATTTTTCGTAATTTCAGCAGTTGTAATCATTGCCGGAGTTTGCTATATGGGAGTTAACAAATTTGCGCTTAACCGCGACGAACTCAATTACTCACTTGAGTTTAAGGGTGGTACCGCAACTACCGTTGACTTTGATAAGGCATGGTCACTTGATGAGCTTACCGCTCAGGTTGCTCCCGAAATCGAAGATGTCACCGGAAGCAATGTACAGATCCAGACCATCTCCGGTACCAACGAAGTTATATTTAAGACCAATTCGCTTTCAGTAGAGACCAGAGAGAATCTTGAGAATATGTTCACCGAGAAGTTCGCTGTTCCCGCTTCAAAAATCACTACCGAGACCATCAGTTCAACCATCAGCAGCGAGATGAAGAGAGATACTATCATTGCGGTAGTTGTAGCTATCGTGCTTATGCTCATCTATATCCGTATCAGATTTAAGGATATGAGATTCGGTATCAGCTCGATTATTGCCCTTGCTCATGACGTACTTGTAGTTATCGCATTCTATGCATTTGCAAGAGTATCTGTCGGCAATACCTTTGTTGCCTGCCTGCTTACAATAGTAGGTTATTCAATTAACGCTACCATCGTTATCTTTGACCGTATCCGTGAGAATACCGGTATCATGGTTAAAGAGGATCTCAAGGAAATCGTTAATAAGAGTGTTACACAGACACTTTCAAGAAGTATCTTTACTTCACTTACTACATTTATCATGGTTGCCTTCTTATTCGGATTCGGCGTATCAAGTATTCGTGACTTCGCCCTTCCTCTTATGGTTGGTATCGCATGTGGATGTTATTCATCAGTTTGCCTTGCAGGCGCACTTTGGTATACCTTCAAGACAAAGTTTGCAGGAAAGAAGAAAGCCTAAAGCTGTTTTATGGAAAAATGGTTTGTACAGACTAAAAAAGCAGATTTTGAACTCTGGAGCAGGGAACTCGGGATTGACGTAGTCACAGCCCGCGTTCTTCGCAACAGGGATATTATGACCGCCGAGGAAGCAAAGTGTTTCCTTGGCGGTTCTGTTAATGATATGCATGATCCGTATCTTTTAAAAGATATGGATAAAGCTGTGGATATCGTTATAGGAGCGGTGCGCGAAGGAAAGAGTATACGTGTCATAGGTGACTATGATGTCGACGGAGTTACCAGTGCGTATATCCTGACTAAAGGATTTAAGGCTCTCGGCGGAAATGTATCTACCGCAATCCCCCACAGGGTTAAGGATGGATATGGACTGAATGATTCCCTCGTAGAAGATGCCGCAAAAGACGGGGTGTCACTCATTGTCACATGCGACAACGGAATAGCTGCGGCATCACAAGTCATCCTTGCAGCAAACCTTGGAATCGATGTCGTTGTTACCGATCACCATGAGGTCCCTTTTGAGGAGGATGAAAACGGCAATAAGAAAATGATATTGCCACCGGCACTTGCCGTGGTTAATCCAAAGCGCTATGACTGCGAATATCCCTTTAAGGGAATATGCGGTGCGATGGTGGCGTACAAGCTTATGCTGGCCATCCTAAGGAAAACAAAAGAGTCACGTCTTGAGAATATAATGAGTGAGCTTTTGGAGTTTGCTGCTCTTGGCACCGTATGCGATATTATGGAGCTTAAGGACGAGAACAGGATTGCTGTAAAAGAAGGGCTTAGACTCATGGCAAAATCCTCTAATATCGGATTGCAGGCTCTGTTGGAAGTAAATGCAATAGATACGGGTAAGCTGAGTGCTTATCACATGGGATTTGTGATAGGACCATGCATCAATGCGAGCGGAAGATTAGATACTGCGCTCAGAGCTTTTGAACTTTTAAATGCTACGGATAAGGCGGAGGCACTCAGAATTGCGACTGAGCTTAAATCGCTTAACGACAGCAGAAAGACCATGACATCAAAGGGCGTTGACGAGGCTCTTGAGTATGTTGAGAATCATAGACTTTTGGACAAGAAAGTATGGGTGATTTATCTGCCCGATGTACATGAATCAATCGCAGGAATCATAGCCGGAAAGGTTCGCGAAAGATACAATCATCCTGTATTTATATTAACCAAAGGTGAGGAGGGCATTAAGGGCTCCGGAAGGTCAATAGAAGGCTATCATATGCAGGAGGCACTTACCTCGGCATCCGAGCTTTTGGACAAATTCGGCGGACACGCCATGGCAGCCGGCCTATCCTTAAAGGAAGAGAATATAGAAAAACTAGATGAGTTTTTAAACAATAAGGCAGAGCTTTCATCGGAAGATTTTGTTGCAAAGGTAATGATAGATGTACCTATGCCTGTCGATTATGCAAGCATGAAACTTGCCGGAGAGCTTGAGAAATTAGAGCCTTTCGGCAATGGTAATCCCCATCCTTTATTTGCTATGAAGGATGTAGAGTTTAAGTCGATGAAAAGATTCGGAAGTGAGGGAAAGTATGCAAGGTATTCCATTGTGACTCCCGCAGGCAAGATGGCTGAGCTTACTTCGTTTTCAAACCCTGACGATTTTTTGGCATTCCTTGACGAGAAGTACGGAGCAGGAAGTGCTGATGCATTTGCGGGCGGCAATGCATCATTTAAGTTAAGCGTGGTATATGAGCTTAGCATAAACAGATTCAGGGGAAATGAGAGCCTGCAGTTTATGATGAAATATTACAGTATATGATGAAATACTACAGTTGGGTCGGAGCCAATCACTGATTATAATACTTAATAAAAGCATATTGAAATAAATTTATATTTGCGGAAAAATCTTTAGAAAAGATATTGACTTTTAGGCGCTTCGATGATAGTATACCAATGTTGCGCGGAAGTGTCGGAACTGGTAGACGAGCAAGACTAAGGATCTTGTGGTAGCAATACCGTGAGGGTTCAAGTCCCTTCTTCCGCATAAAAAGAGTAGGATGGCAGAAGCCATCCTACTTTTTTTATGCGGAAAGACCTTAAACGATGCTTCGCATCGTTCAAGGTCTACGCTTCGCTTCGGTCCGCGCAATACCGACGTCCCCCGGACGTCGTGCGCCCTTCTTCCGCAGGAAAATCAAACATTAGGGTTCAAGGTCTCCTCGCGATAAATCGCTTCGTCGGTCGGTTCGGCGGGAAAAAGGTCCACCGGACCTTTTTCTGTTTCCGCCTCACCCTTCTTCCGCATATGCGGAAAGACCTTAAACGATGCTTCGCATCGTTCAAGGTCTACGCTTCGCTTCGGTCCGCGCAATACCGACGTCCCTCGGACGTCGTGCGCCCTTCTTCCGCATAAATGATTTTTTAAGAGAAAGCCTGAATTTTAGCGGATTCTAGGCTTTCTTTTTTTGCGTTAAAGTCGAAAATTTTCGGGTACCCCCAGGTACCCCTCCCGCCAAATGGCGTAAAATCGTTCATTTCGCCGTTATAAGCGTTCATTTTCTCGCACAGTTCATCGATATAATCTTCAGTCCGTGCGAAGGTGTAACACTTGAGATTTGTCTCTACGGAGTGTCCTAAAAGCTTTGCTCTCTCAGTGACCGGCAGTCCCATTGGCACATATACATAAGAATTCAGTGCCATTCTGAATGCGTGGTTGTTGCTGAGCATAAGCCCGAGCTTCTTTTCCTCTGCAATAACTATTAGGATTTCATCTATTTTCAAATGATTTGATTGTCGTTTCACACGAAGAGATGAATTAGCTCCTTTACTGCACGCAAACCACCTGCGCTTTGTTACTTTCTCCGAAAGTAACGCCTTATGACTTTTGACACTTCGTATCAAAAGCCCGGCGCTCTTCCGAGGGACTCCTGTGCGGAGGGCAGTCACTCGCCGTGACGGGCATCTCATTAGGGCTCGGTCTCGTCTGTCGACTCGGTCGTTGCTCCTGCTTCGCAGGGTCGTCCACTGGACGACCGCAACCTCGCCGATGGCTTACCTGCTCCCGAGCAAACAAGAAAAATGATTTTCTTATCTGCTCAATAACTATGTGGGACACAATGTGCACTAATCCGTAAACGCTCTGAAAAAATATGCGGAAATGGTTTGTCTAAATAGATAGGATATGGTATTATAAATAAGAACAGATGTTCGATATATTTTTTTGAGATTCAAATTTGGCATCTCAAAATAGAAGATAGAAGCAAGTTGGGGGAAGACATATATGGACATTATTACAATTAATCCTGAGACTGAAGATATTCGTAGTTTAATTCACATGATTAGAGGCAAACAAGTCATGATCGATAGTGACTTGGCAAGGTTATACGGGTACGAGATCAAAGCTTTTAATCAGCAGGTTAAAAGGAATATTCGACGTTTTCCAGATGATTTTATGTTTAGGCTTGATGAAAATGAGGTACCGGATTCTTTAAGGTCACAATTTGTGACCTTAAACGATAGCGAGAATAAAAGAGGAAGGCACAGAAAATATTTGCCATATGCTTTTACTGAGCAAGGCATTTATATGCTAGCGACAGTATTAAAAGGTGAGGTTGCTGAAAATCAGAGCATTTTTATAATGCGTGCTTTTAGAGAAATGCGACATTTTGTTGCTAATAACGCATTGCTGTTTGAAAAGGTTAGCAACATAGAATTGAAGCAACTGGAATATCAAAAATCCACGGATGAAAGGTTTGATAAGGTATTCCAATACATAGAGGATCATGCGGAATCTGAGCAGAAAATATTCTTTGATGGACAGATTTATGATGCTTTTAGTTTGATTACTTCCATCATGAAGAAAGCTCAGAAAGAAATCATTCTGATAGATGGATATGTGGATGTAGATACCTTAAACATTCTGGCTAAGAAAAATACCGGCGTAAATGTTAAAGCGTATACATTTGCTAGTGCGCCGATCACAAATAAGGATATAGCGAACTTTAATGCACAATACCCGACCTTGACAGTAAAAAAGGCTCAAGTATTTCACGATAGATTCATTATTTTGGATGGAAAGACTGCTTATCATATAGGAGCTTCAATAAAGGATGCCGGAAAGAAATGTTTTGGTATTTCGCTGATTGATGATTCGGGAGTTGTGGCAGATTTGCTGAATCGACTGAAAACAGTTTAGTGTGTGGTGGAGGAGATTAACAGTGACAGATTTTACTACTATTACAGCCTGCGGTGAATGTTGTGTGGGCTGTTCAAAAAAGATTGAGGGTTCTTGCCCGGGCTGTATAGAAGCGGATGGATGTGTTCCGGAATGGGCTGGATCCGGAATGTGTAAGATACACGCATGTTGTAAAGATCATAATGCCCGTTTCTGTGGTTTGTGCAGTGAGTTTCCATGTGAAAAGCTTCCGCAAATAATATCTTGGAATCCGGAGATTGTTCAGCATCTTTCAGCTCTGCGCGATGAATATTACACAGTTGTAGTTGCTCGAAGGGAGATATAAATGTCATACGACGATTCAAGAGTTGGTTATACCATTTGATTATGTTAATGAAAAGTGGCTTCCACAAGCTGTTCAGGACACAGCTAATATCCGAAAAAGAGAAGATTAATGAGTGAATATTTATAGAGAATTTTTAAGGTACCCCTTAAGGTACCCCGGAGGTGGTTGACGTTG
>JAIKXH010000048.1 GCA_024684215.1 Lachnospiraceae bacterium | reverse complement strand
ATTATGATATTTCCGACTACAAATACAGCGCCTATCAGCTAAGAATAGAGGGACTTAATTCCCTCTACACCAGATTGGAGAACAAACAATGAGATTCGATATGCATTGCCATACCAAGGAAGGGTCCATAGATGCAAAGCTTCCCATCGAAGAATACATAAAGATACTTATCAGCAAAGGCTTTGACGGCATGATGATATCTGACCATGATTCTTATGACGGATACAGATATTACAAAAAAATGGGATTTGATGAGAAGTATCCTGATTTTGTGGTATTAAAGGGAGTAGAGTACGACACGCTTGATGCAGGACATATTTTATGTCTGCTTCCCAATCATATAGATCTTAAAATTCTTGAGATCAAGGGAATGCCTATTAAGCTTTTGATAGATATCGTCCATCATCATGGGGGAATCCTTGGACCGGCGCATCCTTACGGTATCAGGTATCAGAGCTTCGTTAATACTTTAAAGCGCCATAAACAGATGATGTTTATGAAACAGTTTGATTTTGTGGAAAGATATAATGCCTGCGAGGATGATGAGAGCAATCACAAGGCAGATTATCTTGCAAGAACCTATGACCTTCCGGGCTTTGGCGGCTCCGATGCCCACAGAGCAAACTGCGCAGGCTTAGGACATACCGATTTCCCCACAAGGGCTGTTATTAAGAGCAATAACGACCTTATTAAATTCATCAAAAATGACGGAAAGGACGTTGCAGCCGGCGGCAATTACTATGGTAAAACCGTTAAAAACAAGGTCCCTTTCCTATACGATATCATGATTCAGACTTACTGGGTTTATAATAAGGGAGGCGGAGTCATTAACAAAATCCGTCACAACCATCATCTTCGCAAGATGTATTTGAAGGAAATCTTGCAAGATGCAAAAAGATCTTAAAAATCTTTAAAAAATCTTTCAGATATTAAGAAAACTTAACTGTATTTTATCATTATCTTGTGTTATCGTTTAAAACGTAGAAACAATAAATTGTGGTTTATGTTAAGTGACGGAGCTCCGTCATTTTAGGTCATTTTAGTTTTAATATGAGTAATACAAATATCCAAGGCAAAAAATTCAGACATAAATACAGTAAGCATCAGCTTAGAGCAAAGTGGGGCTCGACCATATTCCTTATTCCGAGTGTGGCCGGTTGCGCTTTGTTCTTTTTTGTGCCTTATCTTGTTGTTATCTATTATTCGGTTCTGGATAATCCAATCGGCAAACACTTTGTTGGAATTGAAAATTACAAATCGGTATTTCAAAACTCTGCATTCAGGACCGCGGTCACCAACACCGGTGTGTTCTCAGCGATAGCGGTTCCCTTGGCAGTGGTCCTTTCACTTTTACTTGCGATCTTGCTGGATCACAAAATTCCGCTCAGGACCCAGTTCAGGGCATTTTTGTTAAGTCCTATGATGGTTCCCGTAGCTTCCATAGTGCTTATATGGCAGGTGCTTTTTGATCAAAACGGTGCCGTAAACGTGCTTTTGTCAAAATTTGGCGTAACAGGAGTCGACTGGTTAAAGAGTGATTTGGCTATAGTAGTTATAGTGATTTTGTTTTTGTGGAAAAACATCGGCTACAATATGATCCTTTTTATGGCGGCTTTATCCAGTGTACCCCAGGATATCATAGAGGTTGCAAGGCTTGAGAGCTGCGGGAACGTAAGGATATTCTTTACTATTAAGCTTAGATATCTTGTGAGTACAATAGTGTTTGTGACAATCATGTCGCTTATCAATTCATTTAAGATTTTCCGCGAAATATACCTTCTTACAACGGATTATCCTTATGAAAGCATATATATGCTCCAGCATTTCATGAACAATAAGTTCAAGAGCCTTGATTACCAGATGCTTTCGGCCGCTGCAGTTGTAATGAGCCTTGTAATGGTGGTTATTATTGTTGTTTTGTTCAAAGCCGAGGAGCATTTCAGCAAGGATCTGGACGGTTAATACTATGAAACAAAAAGACAGAATTAAAAAAGTACAAACCGAAAAATACATATTGGCGCCCGAAAAAAAAGGTAAGAGAAACAAGATATTACGCGCTGTGGGACTTACGATCGCAACTATAGTTACCGCTGCGATATCGCTTCTTTTCCTAATGCCCATTGTACTTACCATCACAAACTCATTTATGTCACCGACGGAGTTTGCGGCAAACTACGGAGCGATTTTTGCTACGACCAAATCCGGCGGAAGACAGTTCGTATCTGAACTTGTTAACCTGAAATTCATTCCGGACATGGTAAGCTTTTCACAGTACGCAACGGTGCTTTTTAAAAGCCGTGATTACTTATTAAAGTTTTGGAATTCGATGATCCTCGTAGTTCCGATAATGCTTTTCCAACTTGGCGTTGCTGCTCTCGCAGGATACGGCTTTTACAGATATAAGGGAAAGATAAGAGGCGTGATATTTTTTGCATACATTATACTGATGCTGATGCCATACCAGGTTACACTGGTTCCAAACTATCTCGTAAGTAGCTGGCTTGGAATACTTGATTCCTATTGGGCAATATGGCTGCCCGGAATTTTTTCTCCTTTTTCGGTTTATCTGATCACTAAATACATGAACCGAATACCGCTTTCCTGTATTGAGGCGGCACAGATTGACGGAGCGGGAGAGTTTAGGATATTTACAAAGATCGCCTTACCTATGAGTAAGGGAATCATAATGTCGACAGGTATTTTGGTGTTTATCGATTATTGGAACATGGTTGAGCAGCCGCTGATACTTTTATCAGACCCGGAAAAGTATCCCCTAAGCGTATATCTTTCAAAGATCAATTCGGGAGAAGTTACGCTGGCGTTTGCAGTTGCAACGATTTATTTGATACCGACATTACTCGTGTTTTTATACGGCGAAGAATATCTGGTAGAGGGTATTACCTATCAGGGCGGAGTTAAGGCTTAAAGGATTTGAAAGGAAAAAGAGATGGAAGAATTAGCTATTAGAAAGAAGGAAGAACTCGATCCCCAGGAAAAGAGCTTCAGAAGACGTAAGGATATAATCAAAAATATAATCATCGTATTTTTGGTAGTAATGCTCGTGCTTACTTTCTTTTCAAATACGATTATGAACTATTCACTGCCAAAGGTGGCCGTTCAATATGTTGAGCCCGGCACAATCACTCAGCTCGTTAGAGGCGAGGGAACGGTTGAAAGCGGAGACCCTTACAATGTAATGGTTAAATATGTTAAAACCGTTGGAAGCATCAATGTAAAGGTTGGCCAGGAGGTTAAGGAGGGAGATCTGCTCCTTACTTTAAAGGCTGAGGACAGCGAAGAATTAACCGCTGCAAAAAAGGCTCTTGCGGATGCAAAAAAGGCTTATGATACAGCTCTTTTATCCGATAAGGTTGATGCGGCAATCATAGCTTCAAGTAAAGGCAGTTTTGACATAGATTCATACAGAGCTAAGATATCTGCTGCTCAGACAGATATTACTCTTGCCGAAAAAGCAGTTGAAGATAAGCAAAAAACTGTAACCGCTCTTGAAAACCAGATTTCTATTACTTCCGGATCATCTGTTTCAGAAGCCGAAAAAACACAGGTAGCAAACCTGCTTACCGCTTCTGATAATGCCAAGACTGCACTTGACGATGCAAAAGAAGCTCTTGATACCGCAAATACTGCACTTACAGCTGCTCAGAATGCACTTTCTGCTGCGCAGAATGAAAAAGCAAATGCACTTGCAAGTCTTACATCTGCACAGGAAGATCATCAGAGCCTGTTAAATGACAAAACTGCACTTGAGACTGCGTTTGCAAATAAAGCAGCGGACCCCAACTATGTTTATACCGATGCTGAACAGACTCTTGTTAACACATACGGAAATGATTTAAGCGTTATAAATAATATGATCACTAATGCCTTGTCAGCAGTAAATACTGCTCAGGCGACATATGATGATGCGGTTGCTGACGAACCTGCAAAAATTGCCGCTGCACAGGCAGATGTGAACTCTGCACAGGCTGCGGTAACAGCAGCTACTACTGCCAGGGATTCAGCACAGACAACATATAACAATGCATATAGTGCTTGGAAAACCGCTAATGATGCGATTACCAATAAAACAAACAGTAATAGTGATTCTTTGACTAATTTAAATAATCAATTAAATCAGGCTAAGGTAGCTTTATCAGATGCACAAAACAATCTCACCTCAAAGCAGGCTGAACTTACAGCGATTGTCGCCGATATCGGATCCGTAAGAGAATTAAACGAGGCACAGGAGGCTATTGCTGAGGCTCAAAAGGAAGTTGATAAATACTCAGAGGAGAGCGGAGCTTCCGAAGTTTATGCTCCTATAAACGGTACGATTTTAAATATAAATGTTCAGTCCGGAAAGAAAACTACAACCGATGATGCGGCTGTTGTTATTCAGCCTGAAGGACAGGGATATTTAATGAAGTTTTCTCTTGATAATGATAAGGCAAAAACAGTATCCATCGGTGATACTGCTGAAGTTACCAATTCATGGTGGTATGAGGATGTGACGGGTTCTGTTGCGACCATAAGACCCGACCCTTCAGACCCCAGCAGAAAGAAAGAGATTACGCTTAATTTGAACGGTTCTCTTACTACAGGTCAGAGTCTTACCATGACCATATCTTCCAGAACCGCAAACTATGATAGTATAGTTCCTTCAAGCGCCGTTAGAGAAGACAATAAGGGCAAATTTGTACTTGTTGTCGAATCTAAGTCAAGCCCTCTCGGAAACAGATATTATGCTGTCAGATATGATGTTGATGTACTTGCATCCGATGATACAAAAACTGCTGTAAGCGGAGCTTTAAGCGGATATGAATACGTTGTAACCACCTCTAGTAAACCCATCGAACCCGGCGCAGAGGTTAGACTTTCGGAGAACTGATAATGAAACCGGTAGGCTTTAATAAGAAAAAGTTAATAGTGCTTTTTATAGCTTGCTTCTTTCTAGTTGTTTTCGGCATATTTAAGCTGCTTACTGTTCGTGAGATTTCAGGGTTGCCTTACGCTAATGTTGCAAAGGAGTGGTCACCGGAGGGAGGATATTCCCACATTTCGGCGTATTTTACCCCAAGTGCCGCACTCGATTCGGAAACCTTAAAATATCTTCACAGACAGATAGAGACAAAGCTTAATTCCGAGTCAATAGAGAATGAAAGCGAAAATGAATCTGCCAGAATGATTGCCAGCACTTTTTTCGGAAACGGTAAGCTTTATATTACAAGCAGTACTGCTTCGGTGGAGTTAAATGCCATTGGTGTGTGGGGAGATTTTTTTCTTATTCACAAACAGGAAATGTTAACCGGCGGTTATTTTGACGCAAGCGATCTAAATGATGATTACTGTATTATAGATGAGGAGGCTGCATGGAAGCTTTTCGGTTCGAATGATGTGGCCGGACAGACTGTTTATGTGGGAGATTCTCCTTTAATTATAAGAGGCGTTTTCAAACAGCCTGACGATAAGATTTCTGCTGCTGCTGGAGCAAGTGGACTTTGCTGCTATGTATCATTTGAGTATTTACTGAATCACGGTATTTTGAATAATATTTCATGTTATGAGATAGTTATGCCCAATCCGGTACCCGGCTATGCAATGACAAAGCTTACCGATGCACTCAGCATAGAAGACACTGAGGTAGAATATGTTGAAAATACCGGAAGATTTGGTGTTATAAACGCGGTTAAGGGAGTAAAGGATATAAAGCTTCATTCGATGCGTACAAAAGCTCTTGTTTTTCCCTGGTGGGAAAATGTTACGAGAGTAAAGGGTGAAAAAATATCGGTATTTTCATTTATTTACGTTTCGGGTATAATAATCGCAGCGGGTATTGTCCTTGTGCTGGCAGTAATACTTTTTATTCAGAATAAAGACATCATCGCTTATAACTTTGTTTTGTTGTATGAAAGAATCAGGGATTCATTCTATAAAAGGAGAATTCAAAAGGAGAGAGGAGATTTATGAAAAACAAATTGTTTAAAAAAGTCGTGACATTTGCTTTGTGCGGTGTTATGATGCTTGGCCTTGCGGCTTGCAATAAAGACGGAAACGGCGGAGCAATCAATAATGGAAACGGAAACGGAAACGGCGGAAATAACGCAGTTGCAGATTCAGGTCTTGCTAAGCAGGGCGTGTTCTCAAATACTGACGTGGATATTGATTTCTCGAGCAGTAACGGTAATTATTCAGATCTTGTTGCACTTACTGTTTCAGGAGATAAGGGATATGCTGTAGTTTCAGAGTATTCTGATACCGATGGAAACTCATATCATATTTACCAGATTGCTATGGATGGCTCTGTGGTATCAAAGAGTGATTTTCAGTTGCCGGAGATTTCAAATGTCCCCGTAGAGGAGAGAGACGATACCTATTATGAAAATGTATACTTGGACAATATCAAAGCTACTTCAAACCTTATTGTCGGAGGCTGCAGCTCTTCGTATAACTATACAAAGATAAATCCCGAGACTTCAGAAGAAGAATATGTTTACGAGGAAAGTTATTATATCTGTGGTTGGAATCTTGACGGTACACTTCTTTGGAGTACAGATTTAAAGAGTCAGCTAAATTATACTTACGGTTATGTTAATGCATTATGTGTAAGTGATTCCGGAATTGTACTTATTATGTATTACAATGACGAAACTCAGGATCACAATATCTTAGCTTCCGTAAATCCCGCAGATGGTACATTTACCGTAAACAAGGAACTTGGCACTAGCAATAGTGTTTATGGAATTATTGCCGGAAAGAACGGAAACTATTATGGTTTGTATTCTGACGAGGAGTACAACACTCGTATAGGAAATTATGATGTTTCAACCGGAGAGCTTGGGGATGAAATTGTAGTTCCCAGTACCGTTTATTCAATGGGCACGGGTAATTTAATAGCCGGAACCGATACAGATTTCATGATTGCTTCTTCAAGCGGTATATACAAATTTAATATCGGAGACAGCGATCTTAAACTTGTTATGGATTCTGTAAACTCTGACTTAGACGGAAACGGAATTGATAAATATGGCTTCTTTGACGATACTCATTTCATAGCTGCCTACAGCACAATTTCCGATTACACCACCAAGGTTTCGGTATTTACTTACGTAGATCCTTCTACAATTCCTGACAAGACTGTACTTACTCTTGCCGCATACTATCTTGGCGGGGATTTGAGAAAGCACGTTGTCGACTTTAACAAGGAAAGCGCAGAGTACAGAATAACCGTTAAGGATTATTCACAGTACAGCGAGCTTGATGCATGGGATGCCGGATATACCAGACTTAATAATGATATCCTTGCAGGTAATATGCCCGATATGATGTTTATCAATCCTGAGCCAGGTATCGATTTCAGAAACTATGCAAAGAAAAATCTCCTGGTAGATTTATCCGAGCTTATGGCAAAGGATCCTGAGATCAGCGCTAATAAGTATCTTACAAATGTGTTTGATGCATTTGCAATTAACGGTAAGTATTATCAGTGCGTTCCTATGTTCAACTACAACACATTTATGGGAAATAAATCTATCATCGGAGATAAGAAGTCGCTCACGGTTGATGATTTTATTAACCTTATGCAGGCTAATCCCGGAAGTCAGTTCTCTGAGTATTCAAGCCGTTCAACATTCCTTAATTATGTACTTAATTTTGACGGCTCAGAGTTTATCAACTTAGATACCGGTAAATGTGCTTTTGACAGTGAGGATTTTGTAAAGCTTTTGGAGTATGCCGGATCTTTACCCGAAGAGCCTGAATACGGTGATTACTATGAAGATTATTACGATCAGTACAGAAGCGGCAAGACACTCTTTACCCCTTTGTATTTATATGATATGAATTCATTCCAGTATCAGAGATACAGCTTCTTTAATGGAAATGCCGTGCTTTGCGGATTCCCTACAACCATGGAGCAGCCCGGTTTGATCAATTACGGAACCACTCCTTTTGTTATAACCAATGGCAAAAATGTTGACGGAGCGTGGGAGTTCTGCAGATACTTCCTTACAGCTGAGTACCAGAACAATATTGATTATGCGTTCCCTATTCTTGAGACCGCATTTGATGCTTACGTTGCAAAGGCAATGGAAAAGCCTTCATGGG
Organism: Lachnospiraceae bacterium; assembly: GCA_024684215.1. Classification (GTDB taxonomy): domain Bacteria; phylum Bacillota; class Clostridia; order Lachnospirales; family Lachnospiraceae; genus AC2028. Next base: position 11,200 of record JAIKXH010000048.1, on the reverse strand, counting down.
AAGATGAGAACGGTATTATTCAGTACTACGACCAGACATATTATGTAGATGGTGTTGAAGAGACCATTCCCACTATGACTCAGGCTGAAGTTGACGAAATCAAAACTATCATCAAGGGCTGCACCAAGTCCGGATATACAAATCAGGCAATCATGTCCATAATCGAGGAAGAAGCTTCCGCATATTTTGCAGGCTCCAAGTCGGTTCAGGATGTTTGCGGTGTTATCCAGAGCAGAGTTCAGCTTTATATCAATGAGAACAGCTAATGAATAAAGGTATTCTTATATGTGCGGGGGAGTCCAATGCGGACTCCCTTGCCTTTTTCACCAAAAAACTTAATAAATGCTATATAATAGCTGCGGACGGCGGTATAGAGGTATGCAAAGCTGCAGGACTTGTTCCGGATCTGATGATAGGGGATTTTGATTCTCTTAGAGAGAGTCCTTATTATTATTTTCCAAAGGAAGATTACCCCTATATAGAGCTTGTAAAGCTTCCCTGCGAAAAGGATGATACAGATACGATTGCGGCAATCAGAGCAGCCGCAGATAAAGGTATAGACGAGCTTTATATTTTTGGCGGTACCGGCGGCAGGATGGATCATTATATAGCAAATATCCAGACCCTTTTATTTGCAAAAAATCTAGGTATTGATGCGTATCTTTTGGGAGAATCCAAAAGTAAGGCCTTTGTGATCAAAAATGAGGAAGTAAGATTTGATGCTTCTTATAAGGGAGTGATATCTGTGTTTTGCCTTGGCGCCGGGGCAAAAGGAGTAGATATTTCCGGTCTTAAATATGAAGTGGCCGGCGGAGAGCTGTCGAGCGATTTTCCTGTGGGCGTTTCCAATGAATTTATTGGAAAAGAAGCGATTATATCAGTAAAAGACGGAGCTTTGCTGATTTTTATCAATAATGCGCCTTGCTTTTGATTGCAAAAAAATCGTGCCTAGTGTATAATTTTTCGTGTTTTGAGTATAACCCTATTTTGGGTGTTAAATAATAGTGTTTTGGTTAAGCGGACAAACGGCCGCTTTGCTTTCGGAAAGGATTATAAAATGAGTAAGAAACCGGTTGTATTACTTATCCTTGATGGATACGGACTTAATGACAAGACCGAGGGAAATGCCGTAGCGCAGGCAAAGACTCCCGTTGTAGAAGGTCTTATGAAGAATTATCCCTTTGTAAAGGGAAATGCCAGCGGAATGGCTGTAGGCCTTCCCGACGGACAGATGGGTAACTCCGAGGTTGGACACCTTAATATGGGTGCCGGACGTATTGTATATCAGGAGCTTACCAGAATTACCAAGGAAATCCAGGACGGTACTTTCTTTGATAATGCCGCTCTTAAGAAGGCTATGAAAAACTGCAAGGACAATGATTCTGCGCTTCATCTTTTCGGCCTTTTATCAGACGGTGGTGTACACAGCCACAACACTCATCTCTACGGACTTCTTGAGATGGCAAAGAGAGAGGGACTTGAAAAGGTTTATGTACATTGCTTCCTCGACGGAAGAGATACTCCTCCCCAGTCCGCAAAGGGCTTTGCCGAGGATCTCGAGGCTGAGATGAAAAAGATCGGTGTAGGTAAGATTGCTTCTGTTTCCGGACGTTACTATGCTATGGACAGAGACAACAACTATGACCGTGTTGAAAAGGCATACGATGTTCTTACAAAAGGCATCGGAAATGAGGCTGCATCAGCACCTGCCGGAATCCAGGCTTCTTACGATGCAGGCGTTAACGATGAGTTCGTTGTTCCTTTTGCAGTAAAGGAGAACGGCGCTCCGGTTGCTACCATTAATGACAAGGATTCGGTTGTTTTCTTCAACTTCCGTCCCGACAGAGCGCGTGAGATTACTCACTGCTTCTGCGACAATGATTTTGACAAGTTTAACAGAGGAGCAAGAAAAGACGTATGCTATGTTTGCTTCTCAGAATATGATCCTACCATTCCCAATCATGATGTTGCATTCCACAAGGTTGAGGTTACCAATACCTTCGGTGAGTGGCTTGCCGCAAAGGGAAAGAGACAGGCTCGTATCGCCGAGACCGAGAAGTATGCTCATGTTACATTCTTCTTTAACGGTGGCGTAGAGACCCCTAATGAGGGCGAGGACAGAATCCTTGTTGATTCTCCCAAATATGTTCCCACCTACGACAAAAAGCCCCGTATGAGCGCTTACACCGTATGTGATAAGCTCTCAGAGGCTATTACCAAAAAGGATGAGAACGGCGAGCCTTACTATGATGTTATCATCTGTAACTTCGCAAACCCTGACATGGTTGGACATACAGGCGTTCTTTCCGCTGCAATCGAGGCTGTTGAGACCATCGATAAATGCGTAGGAGAGGTTGTTAATTTTGTAAACGAAGTAGGCGGAGCAATGTTTATCTGTGCCGATCACGGTAACTGTGAGCAGCTTATCGATTATGAGACAGGAGAGCCCTGGACTGCACATACCACCAACCCGGTTCCTTTCATTCTTATCGGTGCCGGTGATGTGAAGCTTCGTGAGGGCGGATGTCTTGCAGATATTATCCCTACTCTTATTGAGGTAATGGGAGAGGAGCAGCCTGCTGAGATGACCGGAAAGTCACTTATAGTTCACTAAGCGACATTTAACCTATTTTATATGTTTTTTGCATATAATAATGGAACTTTTTAGCGTAAAATAAGCGAAAAAGAGGTTGCATAGATTGCATTTCTGTGGTAATCTATCTTAGTTGATGTTTGTAAATCAGCTTTAGATAAATTCGGACGAGGATTATAAAATGGTATTAAGAATCATTCTTACAGTTGTATTTATTATAGTTTGTGTTGCCCTTACTCTTATCGTACTTCTTCAGGAAGGTAAGTCTGCAGGTCTTGGCGCTGTAGCCGGAGCTGCCGAGAGTTATTGGGGCAAGAATAAAGGCCGTTCCATGGAGGGCAATCTTGTTAAGATTACAAAGGCACTCGCTGTACTTTTCCTTTTACTTGCGATTATCCTTAATCTTAACGTATTCTAAGAGATTATATTTAAGCACTCCTCGGTGACGGGGAGTGTTTTTTTATGAAAGCATTTTGCAAATGAATATGTATTTTTGAATTGATACATATTATTTCTGAATCCAAATGCATTCGGTTGTTTTTTCGTGCTTTGCACTTTATAATAGTTGATGTTATACCGATAGATATAGGGATTTGTTATGGGAGATAAGAAAGAGTCTTCGAGACTCATTGCTAACAATAAAAAAGCGTTTCACGATTATTTTATCGACGAGACTTATGAATGCGGTATAGCACTGGCAGGTACTGAGGTTAAATCACTTCGTATGGGAAAATGCTCTATCAAGGAAGCGTGGGTAAGAGTAGATGACCATATGGAAGTCTGGATTTACGGTATGAATATCAGTCCTTATGAAAAGGGCAATATTTTTAACAAGGATCCGCTCAGAGTCAGAAAGCTTTTGCTTCACAAAGCCGAGATAAATAAGCTTGTAGGAAAGACAAAAGAAAAAGGTTACACTCTTGTACCCATCGAAGTATATTTTTCTAGGGGCAAGGTTAAAGTAAAAGTAGGTCTTGCACGCGGTAAAAAGCTTTACGATAAACGTGAAGATTTAGCCAAAAAGGACCAGCGCCGAGAGGCGGAGAGGGACTTTAAGGTTTCTCTTAAAATCTGATTTAGGTATAAATATTTGCGTGGTTTATTTATAAAGAATCACGCCGATATAAAGTATATACAATTGAATATGGGGTAGTAAAGGTTTCGACAGGGGCTTTGCAGCTGGAGAAGCTATCCGGTGCGATCCGTTAATCGCAAGCTTAAATATAAACGCTGACGAAAATCAGTACGCATTTGCAGCGTAAGCTGTAAGTGACGCCGCCTATGCGGCTCGTCTGTCCCGGTGCACTCACACGTCGGGGTACAGGCGTCAAACATGTGAGAAACGACTTGCGTTAAGCTTTGCGCGCATGGGCGTATTATGAAGCTACTTTCTTGTAAGGTTTGTTAATGGGGCTTACAGGGAAGGAAATGGAGCAATCCGAAACCATTAACTATGATAGAAGAAGTACAGGGAATGGGTCTTTGGACACGGGTTCGACTCCCGTCTACTCCACTTGACGAGACACTGGGCGAACCCGTCGGTTCGACTCCCACCGGATTGTCTCCACTTTTTACTAAACGCCGTAAATGGCTGAAAAAGCACTTACTTATGTAGGTGTTTTTTTTGAATTAGACCTTGTAATGTGGCGGTAGGATGATAAAATCTTTTTATAATGTAAGGTAGTATTCTTTAATATAAAAGGACACGGATATATATGACATCACCATACCATGGGTTAGCAGATGAAATTATATACAGCCGCTTCTTAAAGGAACAGGACGAGGCTTTGCTTGCGGAACTTTTGGAAAGACACGGACAAAGCCTTGTGCTGTTTATAAACGGAATGGTTCAAAATATGGAAGATGCAGAGGAACTGATGCTGGACAGTTTTGCTGTTATTGCTTCCGGGACGGCGCATTATTCCGTTCGAAAGGACAGTACCTTTAAAACCTGGCTTTTTGCCATCGCAAGAAATAAAGCAAGGATGCTTCTTCGTAAGCGAAAGTTCGTTTTTACCTCCATAGACGAGGAGATTTTGGCGGACAACAGCCTTCCGGAGTCCGAGGTATTTGAAAAAGAAGAGCGAAAAGAACTATACAAAGCCCTTTCTGAGATCAATAAAGATTACAGACAGGTGCTTTATCTTACATATTTTGAAGATATGAAACCCGAGGAAATAGCCCGGGTTTTAAACAAAAATATCAAACAGATCTACAATTTGACAGCCAGGGGGAGAGAGGCTCTTAAGACTGTACTTGAGAGAAACGGGTTTAGACAGGACCGATACTAATACCTAAAAAGGGGAATGAGATGGCTCTTTTAGACAGTATAAATCTTGTAATCCAGATTGTTTTACTGATGTTCGTAATAGTTGCTTCCGTCAGGCTTTTAAAGCGCGGAAACAATATTTTTCTTACCATTCTTTTTTTGTTTTCAATCGTAAGTTGGCTATTAAGCGATCTTTACTGGCTTGCATTCGATGTATTGCGCTCCGGGGAGCATATGCCACTTGCGGCCAATGAACTCGGCGAATGCGCAATGTTTCTTTTGCTTTCGACAGCTATTTCCAAGTACAAAGATAAAGAGGAGCAAATCTCCGTATTTGCGGCTTGTTTTGCATCCATATTTACGGTAGCGAATACTGCTCTTTGGATAATCTGGTCGGGAGAGTGGCTGCAGGATATTGTATGCGGTATTTCTTTATTTGGTTTACTTTCGACTTTTTTACAGATTTGCGAAGAAAAGAAGATGCTGAAAGCTTACGTGAAGGTGGTTATGTCTTTATCAGCCTTCTTTGTAATTCTTTTCCAGGCGCTTTCAACTTATTGGCATAGTATATTCATCAGAATTCTTGAAGATATCAGCTATCTGATCATATTCGCTGCAGTTGTATTTTTTATAGTTCTTGCGGTTTCTTATATGCGAAGAAAGGTAAAAACAAAGCCTTTTTTACTCAGCATCGCGGCTTTTTTGTGCGGCGTTTTTGGGATTTATATGAGTCCGGGTATAGTTTATTGCGTAATTTTTGCTCTTACTTCTGTAGCTGGGATACTTATGTTTTTAACAATCAGAAGGGAGGTCTTGCCTGATGATATACGCTGAAAACATCCTTATCTGTATTGCCGTACCTTTAATAGTATCTCTATTTTTCCTTACAAAGAGCGCTAAAAGATTTGTATCCGCCTTTGTGATAGGAATGGTAATCTGTCTTATATCCGCGTATATCAGCGGATTTATAGACTATACTTCGAAAATGCAGGAAGGGGAGGCCGCGGTTTATTTATCTCCTATAGTTGAAGAGAGTATGAAAATCGTACCTGTACTTTTCTATCTCCTTATATTTGCTCCGAAAAACAGCTATCTGCTTCTGTTTTCCATCGGAATAGGAGCGGGCTTTGCAACCTTTGAAAACTGCTGTTATATACTTTCCTCCGGCGCAGATAAGCTTCCCTTTATCCTGATTAGAGGCCTTGCCGTTGGGGTAATGCATATAGTATGTACCGTAATGCTTGCCCTGGCGATGATACTTCTTAGAAAGTTCAAGGTCTTGTCGGTAGCGGGGGTAGCCGGAGCCCTTTCTTTGTCAATGATCTTTCATGCGCTATATAATCTGCTTGTTTCGGAGAGCGGAATATCTTCCTACATCGGTTACGCTTTGCCCCTTTTATCTGCTGTTATTATGCTTATTCCATACAAGAAACATCTAAAAGATTTTTGATTTTTACCTGCCGCGCCCGTAAAGGTGTGGCTTTTTTTTTATTTTTTTGTGAGTAATTTTAAGAAAACCTGCAATTAATAAGTATGAAGGGAGCATACATATGAAATATTCAAAAGATGAAGCTGTTTCAGAAATCATGAAACGGAGCAAAAAATTAAAACAAAAGGTCAGACGTATTGAAAATGCCGTAATTTCTTTTTGCGGAGCTTTGTGCTTGATTTCGGTACTGGGGCTTGGAATCCTTTCTTACAAAAACGGAGGATTCGATGTTGAGAGCAGTGCTTACGGTTCTTTTCTTGTACCGGGAGTAGCCGGTGGTTATGTGCTCGCGGCGGTTATAGCCTTTGTACTTGGAGTAACAGTGACTCTGATCATTCTCTGGCGCAGGCGTAAAAACAGCAAAAACGGTAATGATCCGGAGGATGAGAAATGAGCAAGAATATTATTCCGCTTGCAGCCGCTTTTATTCTTGCAGTCGTTCTTTTATTTTTATTTTGCAGAAATGTCAGATGCTCAAAAGAGTCTGCAAGCGACATAATGAGTCCGGAAACAATAAGCTTTGAAACCGAAGCCGGGATATTTGGCGAAGACGCAGCAAATACGGATATAGATTCCATCGCGTCCTCAGTTGTAAAGCTTGAAGTCTACGATGATAAAGACAACAAGATTTCTACAGGTACCGGATTTTCCTATGGCGATAGGAAGCTGGTTACGTCGGCTCATGTAATAGTCAATATGAAGTATTTTGTAGCTTATACTGACACCGGAGATTCCTTTAGAGTAGATGACGCGGCGGCTTTCGTGGACGAAGATAAAGACATTGCGATGTTTAACCTTCCGAAGGATATTAATTTGCCTCCGGTCACCGTATCAGACAGCATCCCTAAAAGGGGGACGGAGGTTTTTACCATAGGAAGCCAGGCCGGTCTTGTTAATCTACTTACAACCGGGATAATAAGCGGCTCTTGGAGCGAAGACGGCGTGGGTTATCTTCTTTTTACTGCACCGGTTTCAGCCGGAAACAGCGGTGGACCTGTTTTTGATAAAAATGGTGAGCTTTTGGGAATTGTGATAGGAACTTATGAAAAAGGACAGAATCTGAACATAGCACTTTACGCGAAAGAGTTAGAGTCCGAATAACTATTGAATATGGAGTGGGAAAGATGAAAACTAAGCTGAAAAGAATCTTATCTGTATTACTTATAACCGCTCAGGTTATGACCTGCTTTACAGGGTGCGGTAACGGAGACGGAAGCTTTTTCGATATCTTTAAGAAAAAGGTAACGGTTTCTTTTGCCTTGCCGGATGACGCCTCTTTGTTTGATAAGGAGGAAACTTATCTTCCCGAACCTGTAAAGGTTAAAAAGGGAACGCTTGTTGCGACTATGCCTGAATCGAACCGCACAAGCAGTATTTTCATGGGATATTCTTATGATCCCGAAGGTCTTGTTACAGCTGATGAGGGTGATTCTATAGAGGAAGACCTTACGCTTTATCCGCTTTTTAAAACATCCGAAGGAATGACCAATGTATTCGATATGAACTTTGTATCGGGTCAGGATGTTACCTCGGATTATACCGTTGAACTTGCGGCATACGGACTTACAGAGGCTGAAGTGAGAGAACTGGTCACATTAAAGGATTTATCCTTAGGTGAAGAAGAGGTTCCTTTCCTTGTTGAGGAAAAGACGGCCAATTTGCCTGAAGATTTGGGGATTTCAGAGAAGTATATTCCTTATGTTAAAAACTTGATCGAGAGCAACAGGGCAGATTCTTCGATTAATCTTTCCGATGGCCTTACCGCCCTTGAACTTGATACCGAAAGCGTATACAAGCTTGTTTTAATATATGCTCCGGAAGAGAGAGTTTCTTTCTTAAACGAGACTGCAAAGAAGACCGGAGATGAGCCTTTGACAGGCTTCGCAGAGTCTGAGATCATCGGTATCGGAAACAAAACAGAGAATGAGCTTAAGGCTCTTTATGGTTTAGAAGAGGATGAGAGCCTTGAAAAATACTGGCGCGAAGAGCTTGGTTACAGTATTGAAGATGTACTCAGATTGAGCGATGTTGTAAAGGCAAACTCTGTATTTACGGAGACATCCAGATTTGTTGTAAAACCCGGAGAAGAGGGCTGGGCTGAAGGTGACCTCTTCCAGATTGAGATACTTAACACCGAAAGACTTCGTTTTGTATTCGGAGATGAAGTCTGCACAAAGTATATTACTTACTACAACTTCACTACCCACTCAGAGGAAAAGAAAAATCTCACCGTCGACAGTAAGGTTATCTTTATACCTTCCGCGCAGGTAAGCGGAGTAACCCTTGGCAGTATGTTTGAAGTCTCTGTTGATAAGGACGGAAACCAGACCGCTACCGAGAGAGATATAAGCGGCGTCCTTACGTATAAAGGAAGCGAAAAAATAGACGTAGGCTCTACTATTGCGGTTTATGACGGAACTCTTAACGACGACGGAAGCGTAGACGGTGAAGTCGGATACTTTGAGATTACCGAGAACCAGGGAGAAGGTAAGTATGCTTATCGCAGCGCCGACCTTAAAAACGTTTTGGCGCTGCCGGAGATCATCCCCATTAAAGCAGAGAGAATCTGCGAAGAGATGACAGCGGTTATTCCAAAAACTGATCTTAAGTTTGAAAAGAGATTCAGCGAAGTACTTGGATTTGGCGAATCTGCGGAGATTGATCCTGGAGACTACCTTGCTTTTTATGAGGGAGATATTTCAAAAGTAAAAGACATCGATTCTTCGGAAGGCATTGATTTTAAGGGATATGCAAAGGTTTTATCCGTATCTGAAGAAGGCGGAAAGTTAAAGGTAACCTTTGAGAATGCTTCCGCGGAGGAAGTTGTTTCATCAGTCAATCTTTATATGAAGACAGGTGAAGTAGCACCAGAGCTTGCCGAGATTGATGAAGAAGCTATCAAGCAGTCTATGCTTGATGAGATCGAGAGAAGCAATCTGGTTGATGAGGCGAGCGATTATCTTTGCGACGCGCTTCTTACCGATGAGGCTGATCTGTCCAATTATAAAAACAGAGATAAATTAGCCGCTATGAAGTTCAAGACCGGAGACGGCGACGAGCTTACTTTTGATGAAGTAAGAAAGCTTGCAGGCGGGGGAAAGAAGGTTGAGGTCGGCGATGTCAACGTATCCTTCGTTGTAAGCGGCGCGCTTCAGCATTTTGAAGGAAAAGCCGGACTCCGCGCGGAGGTAACGGTATCTTTAAAGATTACCGTATCTCTTGGAGAGGCCGGAAACATCGAAATCACACCTATGATCGTGTTTGAGCAGGAGGTTCTTATAAGCCCTGCAATAAATGTAAAGGGTAAGTGGGGATATTTGCTTGGATTCATCCCTTATCTTGCTTATATTGATATAGATCCTACTTTTGAGTGCGGTACTTATACCGGTTTCGGACTTAACGTTACTATTATGACCACCGAAAAAGAGGACGATGAAGACGGCGAGTTTGCCGATATGGTCAAGGAGTACAACGACAACGCCGGAGACGGAAAGTATAAGCGGGAAGATACGGTAAAGAATCTGATCAAGTCGGGAGATTCTTTAAAGAAACTTGCAGACCTTAAGAAAGGTGCGGAGTCAGGCGCCGGAGGCCAGTGGGAAGGCGGAAAGAAGAAGGAAAATGAAGACGGTCCTCTTATGGAGAACCAGTCTCCCGGAGTCGGCGGATCTCTTCCCGATAAGTATTCCGCAATGCTTGGAAATGATGCGGCGTATATCGATCTTGTAAACAAAGAAATCGGTACATTCGCTACGCCCGTTGATCCTTTCCATCTGGTTGAATTCAGTATCGGCGCTTACTTTGTCGTATCATTTAAGCTTAATGCGATGATCGGTACCGGCGTATCCTACGAGAACGCTAAGCAGTTTACCTATCATGTAAGAAAGTATGTATGCGCAAGGGGCGAGGATGAGAAGGAGTCCAGCCAGGCAGACCTTGCAACGCCTCACTTCAGAGCAGACTTCTATGCCTTTGGTATGATCGGTATCAGAGTCGGTATCAGGATTGATGTACGTCTCGGTATCATCTCTACAAAGCTTGCATCTATAGGCGTTACAGCCGAGATCGGTCTGTATGCAGAAGTATACGGATTCCTGTACGTTTGGTATGAGTGGACTTCGGGACAGGGCTCTACGTCGGGAGCTATGGGCTCTGTATACTTTGAAGTAGGTATTTATCTGGAGATCAATTTTGTAGCTCAGTTGGGAGATGGAAAGTATTCGAAGGAGATTTCCCTCTACGAGAATACATGGCCACTTGTAAAATTAGGAGCAGAGTCTGTACCTCTTGATTTTACCATCGAGAGGTACAGCGACGATCTTGATATAGAATATCCCGAGGGTAAGAACTATGTTTCCCTTCCCGAGGATCTTTACAAGATCAATATGATGGATATGAAGTCCGGCGAAGTCTCTGAAGAAAATGTGGATTCCCAGGAAAGCTGCGGAGAGGGCACATCCTTTACGATGCGCGGACGTACTTATACTCAGTACGATGAAGAGAATTTCTATATTGAGTGTTATGATACGGATGAGGATGGAAATAAGCTGGATACCTGCTCGTTTATCTATGTTCCCGCTACAAACGAAGTACTTGTTAAGCCCGCAAACACCCTGACAAATGAGGTTTGGGGAGAAGTAAAGTTCACATACAAGAATACTTCCTTCGGATTTAATACAATGAAGATGAGCCGCACAGTATATCTTCACTGGGAAGGTACTCCCGCTGCGGCTACAGTCGAGTACTATGTGGAAACTAAGCCCGGAAGCGGGGAGTACGAGCTTAAGGAAGAGGGCTAGTTCGACGGCTTTAACGGCATCGAGTACGATATCATCGTTGATGATGACTT
>JAIKXH010000014.1 GCA_024684215.1 Lachnospiraceae bacterium | reverse complement strand
AAAACGAAATTACTTGCTCTCTATAAGGGCGCGCACAAACTCGTAAACGCGTCTTGATGAAGAGATGTAAAGTTTTTCTTCGGTGGTATGAATATCTTTCATATCCGGGCCGATGGATACGCAGTCGAGGTCTTTTATCTTGTTGCCTAAAAGACCGCATTCGAGGCCGGCGTGGATTGCTTTGAGGACGGGCTTTTTGCCGTACATTTTTTCATAGAGCGCGCACATTTTGTCTCTGAGAGGAGAGTCGGATCTGAATGCCCATCCGGGATAGTTGCCGGAGAGAACGCAAATGCCTCCGTAGGTTTTAGCTAGGAGTACGGTTTTTTCGGTGAGTTCTTCCTTGGAGCTTCCGACGCTGCTTCTTACAGAGAAAGTAGCGTGAATATTGGGAGCATTTTCTCCGAGCTCTAATTTAACTATTCCAAGATTTAAAGAAGTTTCAACAAGTCCTTCGATATCACCGCTCATAGCCTGGACTCCATTGGGACAGGTAAAAATGAACTTAATAGCGCCCTCAGCATCATAGAGCTTTAAAGACTCGTTAGATTCTTTTGAACCGTTATTTGCTACGTCTGTAGGATTGCCGCCGGAAACGGAATTATTCTTCTTGCAGGCTTTCACATATAATCCGGGATCTTTTGAAGCAAATTCTTTTTTTACATTGTTTTCAAATGACTTAACAAGCGCTTCAAAAGCGGGTCCGTCTGAAACAGCAACGGTAAGGTTTGTTACGCGGGGGATAGCATTGTCCGCAAGACCGCCGTTAATGTCTGAAATATAGATTTTGTGATCCTTCATATAAGAGTATAAAAGTCTGCCTGCGAGCTTGTTGGAATTGGCTCTGCCCTTTATGATCTCCTCGCCGGAGTGGCCGCCCAAAAGTCCGCCGATCTCCACATCATAAAGAGTGAAGTCTGCAGCATCTTTATAAGAGATTTCCTTTGCGGGGAAATGAATATTAAGTCTGAGGCCTCCTGCGCAGCTTGTAAGGAAGATTCCTTCATCCTCGGAGTCGAGGTTTAAGAGCCTGTTTCCTTTCAGCATGGAAAGGTCGATTCCTGCAGCCCCCTCCATTCCGGTTTCTTCATTGGTAGTAAAAACGACTTCAAGGCGGGGATGCTTTAAAGTATCATCATCCAAAAGAGCAAGGCCGCATGCTACCGCGATACCGTCGTCACCGCCGAGGGAAGTGCCTTCTGCATAGATATAGTCTTCTTTTTCATTTACAGCGACCTTTAAGGGCTCTGTCTTCATATCGATATCAAGCTCAGGCTTATGGACCGCAACCATATCCATATGTCCCTGGAGTATGAGAGCGGGCTCATTTTCGTAGCCGGGGGTGGCTTCCTTGATCATGATCACATTTTTTAAATCATCCTGATAGGTTTCAAGTCCGCGGTTTTTGCCGAAATCTGCAAGAAAATCACTTATCGCATCCACGTTGTATGAGCCGTGGGGAATCTTTGTAAGTTCCTCAAAATAATAGAACACTTTTTTAGGTTCGATATTAGATAAAACTGCCATAAAAAATCCTTTCATCAGTGCCTTAAAATATTTTGTTAAAAAATTATCAAAATAATAGCACAGAACATAAATTTAGTAGTATAATGATTTATCATACACCAACAATGAACACAATTCAAACGAGGTATTTGATGGAATTTCCTATTATAGCAATAATTATCGGGGTTATAGTTTTATTATTAATTATTTTTCTCATCATTTTTGCGGTGGGACTTTCAAAAATGGTGGCATGGCCGCATATCATCTCCATACCGGATGAGATTAATTATGAAAAAGAAAAGGGTATGTGGAGGAACTATGAGGAGTACCAAAAGGAAGAGTTTCTCTTAGAAAGCTACGACGGATATAAGCTTAATGCCATCTACGTTCCGGCAAAGGAAAAGAGCGATAAATATGTTGTGATTTCCCACGGATACAGCGGATGCAGGCTTGGAAGCGTAAAGTACCTTCATTTGTTCCACGAGCTTGGATTTAACGCAGTAATGTACGACGACAGAGGACACGGAAGCAATGAGAGGACTTACTGCACCATGGGATTCAGGGAAAGTAGGGACCTTTTAACTGTCATAAATTATGTGTATGACAGATTCGGAGAGGATATTACGCTCGGACTTCACGGAGAATCCATGGGCTCGGGACTTACCAATACAGCTCTCAAATATTCACCAAAGGTTAGCTTCGTGGTGAGCGATTGCGGTTATTGCGACTTACCGTATCTGCTTAAGTATCTGGTAAATAAAACGCTTCATCTGCCCGGATTTTTGGAGGTGTTTGCAAGCCTTGCAACAAGGATCATGTACGGATACTTTTTTGGCCGGGTAAGGCCGATAGAACAGATTAAGGAAAATGAAATACCCATTTGCTTTTTCCATGGGGAGGATGATGATTTCATTCCCTGCGAACATGCAAAAAGATTGCATGAGGCAAATAAGGGCTATTCGGAGTTACACCTTGTACCCGGAGCGGGACATGCAATGAGCATAATTACCGACGAGGAATCGTACACAAAGCATGTTAAAGAATTTTTGGTGAGGATTGGAATCATAGAAAAGTAAAGTAAAAGAAATTAAGAAATAAAAGATAAAAAGATAAAAAGATATAAAGATATAAAAGATAAAAAGATAAAAAGAAATAAAAAGATATAAAGAAATAAAAAGATATAAAGAAATAAAAGATATAAAGAAATAAAAAGATATAAAGAAATAAAAGGTTTTAAGGAAGAAGATTTATGTTTGCAGATGAGAATGTAATTAAGGTTAAGCACGAGATCCTCTATGAGGTAGCTAAACTTGCCTTTGCGGGGGAGCTTGAGGAGAAAAAGGGAGATTTGCCCTATAAGCTGCACAAGGGGCCCAAGCCACAGTATAGATGCTGTATTTACAGGGAAAGGGAGATCGCAAGAGAGAGAATAGAGCTTGCCATAGGCAGGACTTTGTCCGGAAACAGTTCTAAAAACATCATTCAGGTTATCAGATCGGCCTGCGAAGACTGTCCGATCTCCAGCTATACTGTTACGGAAAACTGTCAAAACTGTATGGGTAAAGCCTGCGTAAATGCATGTAAATTCGGTGCGGTCGAGCCCGGAAGAATCCGTTCGCATATCGATGCGCAAAAGTGTAAGGAGTGCGGAAGATGCGCGGAAGCATGCCCTTACAACGCGATAGCCCATCTGGTCAGACCTTGCAAAAATTCATGCCCCGTAGGAGCAATCAGTTATGACGAAGACGGTATAAGCGTTATCGATGAGAGCAAGTGTATAAGATGCGGAAAATGTATCCACAGCTGTCCTTTCGGCGCTATCGGTTCCAAGACCTTTATCGTGCCTGTAATAGAAGCTCTCAAATCCGATAAAGAAGTGTATGCTATCGTTGCACCCGCGTCTGAGGGAATGTTCGGACCCGACAGAGGCTTTGCAAGCTGGGAAAAGGCCATGAAGGAGATTGGATTTACAGGATTTTTCGAGGTCGGACTCGGCGCCGATATGACCGCTTACGCAGAGGCGAAGGAGTGGCTCGAGGCCGTAAAGAACGGTGAAAAAAAGGTTACCAGCTGCTGCCCTGCGTTTGTTAATTTTGTAAAGAGACATTTCAGCGATTTGGAAGGACTTATCTCTAACACCGTAAGCCCAATGTGTGCTACTTCACGTATGATAAAAAGAGACCATCCGGGAGCGGTAGTAGTATTTATCGGTCCCTGCATTGCCAAAAAGTCTGAGATAGTGGACGAACATATAGAGGGCAATGCGGATTATGTTCTCACATACAGCGAAATTCGTGCTATAATGCGA
>JAIKXH010000154.1 GCA_024684215.1 Lachnospiraceae bacterium | reverse complement strand
GAACGTTGACGTATCCATCACCGGTAACTCAACCAACCCTACCAGATTCCAGCATCCCGTTGCAGGTACTTATAAGAAGGAGCGCCTTGAGGCAGGCAAGAAGTATTTCTCAGTTGCTTCAGGTGGTGGTACAGGACGTACCCTTCATCCCGACAACATGGCAGCAGGTCCTGCTTCCTACGGTATGACAGATACCATGGGACGTATGCACTCTGATGCACAGTTCGCAGGATCTTCTTCAGTTCCCGCTCACGTAGAGATGATGGGACTTATCGGTGCAGGTAACAACCCTATGGTTGGTATGACCGTTTCTACCGCAGTTTCTATCGAAGAGGCTGCAAAGGCAGGTAAGTTCTAATATATTTTTAAGTTAATTTACTTTATAAAATAGTTAAAATGCCGATAAGCGTAACAGTTTATCGGCATTTTGTTTGTTTATTTTTTTTATAAAAATAGCTATAATGAATCCATATTATCCTTTTTTTGGAAGTACTATGAAATGGGAGGAATGTAGTATGGCATCCAGTAAGACAAAGAATAAAACGGAGGGGAAGCGTAATGTATTTCAGAGCGTCAGAGTAAAGCTTGTTTCGATAATTGTTGCGATTATGGCGATACCGCTTATTGTATCGGTTATTATGAGTTATTACATAGTTTATGACGAAGCAGTAAGCAGCATGAACGAAATGAACAACGCTCAGATTAGCCTTGTTCAGCACGATTTTAAGGCAGTTGTCGAAAAAAATATGACAGCTCTGAATGCAGTAGCTAATGCGGACTCAGCAACCAAGATTTTAAAGGGTTCTACTTTCCCTAAGGCTATCAATGCATGGCTTACCGCAGTAGATGATGAAATCGGTGACGGTAACTGCCTTATCATCGTTGATGCGGAAGGAAATCAGATTGTAAGAACCGTAGGAGAGCCGGAAAATGTTTATGATACAGCATATTTCCAGAAAGTATTAAACGGTGAGCTTTTCTGTGTATCCGATGAGATTATTTCCGAGAACGGAGAAAGAACCTGTGCATTTATCCATGCGATATATGATACCGACGGTAAATTTCTCGGAGCCGTTCAGAGAAACTTTAACCTCGATAATTTTACCGAGCTTATGAAAGCGGAGCTGTCCGATAAGAATCAGGACATCTTTATCGGAGATAATAACGGTGATCTCATTGCGCACACCTCAATGGATTTAAGCGGCGGAGAACCGGTAAACTTTTCATCACAGAAGTGGTATACAGAGTCTAGGTCAAGCCTTGAAGCTGCAGGATCCTACGATACTTCATTCCAGGGTAAAGACTGGGCAATGTCTTATCAGAGAGAGCCCATCACCGGATGGACCACTGTTGTAGCAAGTGACATAGATGACCAAATGGCTCATGCCAATATGATGATTACTATCATGGTAATCATTGGCGTTGTGCTTTTGGTAGTAGCTATAATCATTTCGGTTATTTTGGCAAATTCATTCACAAAGCCCATTATCGCAGTTAACAAAGCGGTTGATAAGCTCTCCGGAGGAGAATTCGAGAAGCTTACAAATAAAGGACTTGTAAACAGAAAAGACGAATTTGGCGACATTGTAAAAAATATCAATGCACTTATAGATAAACTTAAAGATGTTGTCGAGAATATCAAAACTGCATCAGACACTGTTTCAAATCAGGCAAAGGAGCTTGCGGAGTCTGCTAATCAGATCAGCGGAACTGCCGATGATGTTTCAAATGCAGTTCAGGAAATGGCAAAGGGCGCAACCGAGCAGGCAAATACAGTAGAAAATGCTACTGTAAACCTTGGTTCTCTCACTGATGCTATCGAAGATGTTGCTAACGGATCTGAGGATCTCGCGGGTACTGCAGACGGAATGAGCGCAGAGAGCGAAGCTTCAGCAAAGGCACTTGACCAGCTCTTTGAAAACATGACAAAGATGGGAAGCTCTGTTACAGAGATTTCTACGGCAATGGAAGCTACCGGATTGGCAGTTCAGAATGTTAACAGCAAGGTAGACGGTATTACGGCAATAGCGGGACAGACCAATCTTCTTGCACTTAATGCTTCTATCGAGGCAGCAAGAGCAGGTGATGCGGGACGTGGATTTGCGGTTGTTGCTGAGGAAATCGGACTTCTTGCAAAGCAGTCAGCCACCACCGCGGATGAAATCCGTAAGGAGATGGAGAATCTGCTCGTCCAGGCTGATGAAGCGACCAAAAAGACTGAGGAAGTATCAAAGATTGGTGATGAAGTTAACGATGTTCTTTCTGATACAGTTAACAAGATTAAGACCCTTATCGGCGGCGTAGATACCACCGTTGACGGAGTAAGCACCATTAAGGCACTTACGGAACAGTGCAATGTTGCTAAGAATGAAATCGTTGATGCCATGAGTTCACTTTCCGCTATATCGGAAGAAAATGCAGCCTCAACTGAGGAGACCAGTGCTTCCATGGAAGAACTCAATGCTACGGTTAATGTACTTGCAGCATCTGCAGGTAGCCTTGACGATATAGCAAAACAGCTTGACGAAGAGCTTAAGTTCTTCAAGATTTGATCAGTAATGAAGGCTAAAAAAGAATTATATAAAGGATTTTTTAAAAGAGCCTTATAAAGATTCAAAATACAATACAAATAAAATGTAACATAAAGAAACCGGTCCATATCAAATGTATGGACCGGTTTCTTTTATCTCTCCCCGATGTAAAGTGAATTTCAGATTAATAATATAAAAAGATTAGCAATGCACAGTAGAAATGTTTTTAAAAGTTACGGTGCAAAGAAAGCAAGAGCGATGGCACCGGGACCGATATGTGTACCGATGGTACATCCTACCGTATGAATCGGAAGTTCTTTGCCCTGTTTAATGTAATCCTCGTAAATAGAGGTGGAGTCTTCGATATATTTGTCAAGCATAGCTCTGGAATGACCGGTATAAGCAAGGGATAAGGGCTTGGAAAAATTGATGCCGTTCTCTTTTTTTACAAGCTCCATAAGCTTATTATTTCCGTTTTTGGAACCTCTGGCCATACCGAGGAAAATAACTTCGCCGTCCACAACGGCGACTACAGGCTTTATATTTAACAAAGTACCGGCGGATGCGACGGTAGCGGAAATACGTCCGCCCTTTTTAAGATACTCCAAAGTATCAAGCAGCGCAATAAGGTGTATATATTTCTTTTCTTCTTCAAGCTTTGTCGCGATTTCATCTATTGAAAGTCCTTTACCGATGAGGTCCAAAGCCATCTCAATGAGGATTCTTTGACCGACGGTAACATTTAAAGAATCTATAACGCGAACCTTTCCTTCGAAATCCTCAGCGGCAATATTTGCGCTCTGGAAACATCCCGAAAGCTTGCTTGATAAAGTAATACATAAAACAGTATCACCATTTTCGGTCAGTTTCTTGTAATACCCTTCAAATTCAAACGGAGTAACCTGGCTGGTTTTAGGAAACTCGTCTGTCTCGATGAGTTTTGAATAAAAGCCTGAATGGTCTAAATCAACACCATCTCTGTATGATGTTTCGCCAAAGGTAACAACAAGAGGAATTACGGTAATACCAAGCTTTGCAGCTTCTTCTTGTGTGATGTCGGATGCAGAGTCAGTAAGTATTTTAATAGCCATATTTTTCTCCTTTTTGGAAACTCTAGTGAGAATGATACGGCTTTACACGTGACTTGGCAAACTACGTTAGGTGGCAAGACAAGCCAGAAAATGCGGCAAGGATGTTTGCCTATAAAAATACTATTTATCTAAACACATTTATTCTGAGTGAAAGCTTGCCTTTTTTGGTAAGCTGCGGGTTGTCCAATATAGTGAACTTTCCATACCCTCTGGCATTAATGACATCACCTGCTGAGGCGGCCTTTGAATTATTCTCGCAAAGTCTGCCGTTAATATATACTTTTCCCTCGCGGAACAGATCGAGGGACTCGCTTCTTGAGAGTTTACACACTTTGGAGATAATGCCGTCCACTCTTTCAGAGGAGACCAGAACGGTAATTTCAGCAGGCTCTTCTTCCGGGAGGGCAGCCATCTCTTCCACAACAGTGCACTTAACATTGGTGTGCTTTACTTTATCCAGGTTGTCACAGATGTACTCAGAGATAGAGTCGAGGCAAAAAAGATAACCTTCCTTTTCTCCACACTTTATATCACCGAGAACATCTCTTTCAATACCGAGATTCATTAAAGCTCCAAGAAAATCTCTGTGACTTAACTTGTCCGCAAATTTTTCCATAAGCGGCGTAATATGGATGCATACGATAGGTGCCGGTTGTTCGTAGCCCAAAGCTTCTACGCTTCCGAAACGAATGAGGCACCTTTCTGCATCCTTGTAGCCTCCAAGCAAAGCAGGAGATGCAAATGAAAGCTCTTTTTCAATCTTGTAGTAGGCGTCCAATTCGCCGAGAGATAAAAAGGAGCTGAATGTATATATATTTTGATTGTAGGATCTGTCGGCCAGATCGCGCAGCCTGTTTTGCAGGACTGAGATATCGTCGTTTGTATTCATCGTTTGTGTTAATACTTTAGTCTCGCGAAGTGTTTGTTTTTCTTAGATAAAATCACTCAAATTTCATCCTGTAGGACTTTTCAAATACCTCGTTTTCGCTTATTTTGTTGCAGTAATCGCGGGAAGTGAGGTCGCCGCTATAATCGTCGTAGTCGGCTCTTCCGTACCAGGGTTCGATACATAAAAAAGGAGCATTCTTTTTTTCGGGAGACCATATTCCAAATAAAGGTGCGTCGAAAGTAACAGTGACTATCCTTTTCCCGTCAGGGGTTTCAAGGCCTATTTTGCCGGTCTGATTTCCTTCCGCAATATAAGTTGTGCGGTCAAAAAACTCAGGAGTAATAACCGCTCTGTTATCAGTAAGCGTAAGCGTCAGGTCTTCGTGGGTACAGGTTCCGGTGAGATTACCGTGGTGGTGAAGCTCATTTATTCCGTCAAAGAAAAGTCTGTAGCCGGATTTATCGGCTTCTCCGTAAATGGGACACATAAAGGCGGGGTGAGCACCTACGGAAAAGTAAAGTGTTTTATCATCTCTGTCCTGGCCCGGATTTGTAACGGCCCAGGTAACGGTAATAGTGTCACCCTCGAGCTGGTATGTATTCTTAAATTCAAAATGAAAAGGATAATTTTCGTAGGTTTTAGCACTGTCTCTCAGAATAAAGCTGATTGAAGTATCTGTAATTTCAACCATTTCGTGCTCTAAATCTCTCGCAAATCCGTGGGAAGTCATATTGTAGGCCTTTCCCTCGAAAATATATTTATTGTCTTTGAGAGAGCCTACAAAAGGGAAAAGCACGGGAGCCGTACGGTTCCAGTATGAAGGGTCACCGTTCCAAATATATTCGCGTCCGTTCTTTTTTCCGATAACGGACTTTATTTCCGCACCGAAAGAGTCAAAGGTTACCTTTAACAAATCGTTTTCAAGAGTGTATTTCATAGGATCTCCTTATAATTATTTCAATATTTCCTAAAGAAACAATATCAAACTACAAAAAAATTAAAAATAAAATAAATACAATAAGTAAAATAAAAAACCAAAATAAAAAAAAACAAGCGAGAGCTTTTGCCCTCGCTTGATTATAGCATATCTGACTTTAGAATAGGATACTCCTAGATTAAATTCCAAAGAATGAAAGGAGCTCTTCCTTTGACTTGTATCCTACAGAAGTATTTACAGGCTGACCGTCCTTGAAAAGGATAACGGTGGGGATGCTCATAATGTTGTACTTAGATGCAACAGCCATCTGCTCATCAACATTTAATTTACCAACCTTAACGGTTCCTTCCTTCTCGTCAGCAATTTGGCTGATGATTGGGCCGAGTTTCTTGCAAGGACCGCACCAAGATGCCCAAAAGTCAACGATAACCGGCTTGTCTGATTTAAGAACTTCTGCTTCAAAATTTTCCTGAGTTAAAGTAATTTCTGCCATGTTTTTATCCTCTTATCTTTCCTAAATAGTTTGAATTATCAGTTAATATTTTTTAATTTGATATGAAAAATGCGTATCAAATATATATTTAAAATTAAATGTCTGTATGTACTACAGGCTCTCGATATAGTGAGCTGCAGCGGTTGCTGCGCAGGCACCGTCAGAAACTGCGGTAACAACCTGTCTTAAGGTTTTGGTTCTGACATCGCCGGCTGCGAAGAATCCGGGAGTGCTTGTGATACCGTTCTCATCGGCGATAATGTAGCCGGCGGGATTAAGATCCGCAACACCTTCCACAACCTTGCTTACGGGAACAGAGCCTGCTGCTATAAAGATTCCGTCGATATCAATAGTTTTTCCGCCAACTAACTTAACGGCGTTAACTCTGTCATTTCCGAGAATCTCTTCAACCTGAGAATTTAGTACAAGCTCGATATTAGCTTTTTCTTTTACTCTCTTAACGGTAATTTCTGCAGCGCGGAATTCGTCTCTTCTGTGGATGAGGTAAACCTTTTCGCAAAGAGCTGAAAGATATAAAGCATCATCGAGTGCGGTATCTCCGCCGCCTACGACTGCCGTGGTCTTTCCTCTGTAAAAAGCACCGTCACAGGTTGCACAGTAGGAAACGCCCTTTGAAGCAAATTCGTCCTCTCCGGGAACGTCTAAATGTCTGTGAACAGCTCCGGCAGCGTAAATTACAGCCTTAGCTTCATAAACTTCACCCTTTGAAGTCTTCACAGTAAAGATTTTGCTATTGTCATCCTTGGAAATTTCAGTAACGGAAGCCTCAAGGAATTCAACTCCAAAATTAACGGCATGCTCTCTGAACTGCTCGCCCATGCTGTAGCCGTCAAGTCCGGGTAATCCGAGATAGTTGTCAACCTTGCTGCTGAGGGCAACCTGACCTGTACCCTCAAACTCCTTCTCAATAACGAGAAGCTTTAAATTGGCACGAATGCCATAGATAGCAGCTGATAAACCCGCAGATCCACTGCCTATAATGATTAAATCTAACATACAAAAACCTCCTTATTGTGGCAAATCGAAATCGACCTGTCTAATGTGTGTGTGTTCAATCGAAGGTTAATTTGTAGATTAACTGTATTATATTTGTTAACCCACAAAAAAGTCCAGCCTTTTTTTCTTTGTTTATGAAATGTTTATATTTATACTTCTTTCTTCTTATGTTTAATGAAAGAAAACATTTTACTCATTTTTTCCGTATGCTCTGCGGCTTTTTGTTCACGCAGTAAGGCCTTTTGTTCCTTCTTTTCAGCCTTTTCATCGGCCAGAACCTGCTTTATATCGGTATAGCCGGTAAGAGAGATGATTGTATCTATATAAGAGATATAATCCTTGGAAAATACCAGAGAGAAATCCTTTACAGGCTTTCTTTTGCTCATGTTTTTCTCTGTGGGAATATATCTGTATATCTCGTAAAGGGAGAGGCCCTTTCTTAAATAGATCTCTGCTTCCTCGGAGGATTCGAAGGGCAGGAAGTAATTTTTGTTCCTGTTGTACTTTTTAAAGAAAAGCAGAGTTCTGCCGTCCTCGGCGTGTACAAGATAAAGTTTTCTTAAAGGTCTGATGCGAAGGATGGAGTTTCTGTGTCGGCGCTTTACAAATGTGGGAATTATGAATCCCGGCTCGATACCTGCCTCGGATAAAGCGGTGCGAAGCCTTTTTGGTACGCGCTTCGGTATCAGAGTAGTCTTGTCCCTCATCGAAAAGATCTTGTGTACAAAGGGTAGGAAGTAAATGTTTTCAAAATATTTTGAAGCGTAATAGCATACTCTGAAAAGTAAAATGCAGACTATCAAAAATATAATATTCAAAACATATCCGGCTACAGGGAACCAGACATTTATGGCACAGAGGATGAGGACCAAAAAGGCTTTACCAAACTCACATAAAAATGCAACAAATGGGACGGCTCCCAAAATTACCTGCAGTGCCTCAAGTCCCTTGAAAACCGTCTTGATTATGAAATTGACAATAAGAGACAAAAATCCCATGACAGCTGAAAACAGTGCGGATAAAGCTCCGACTACCATATTTCCGGCGCCGGCATCCGCGAGTGCGAGAGATGAACCGGCACTTAACATATCGAGATTAGCCGCAACGGCATTACTTGTCTGAGTAGATATGGTGACAACACTTATGATGCCTATTGCGAGGATGCACACGGTTCCGAGGAATTTTTCGAGATATCCAAGCGTACATATGCCGAAAACACTGGTGGTGCTGTTGGATTTCATAAATTTGCTTGCGACAAAAAACACTGCAATAATAGCGAGCACCCAAGGCTTATCAAGGGGAAGCTCCGGCAAATTCAAAGGATCGTGGGCAAGCTTATTGATATTTGAAACTATGCTTAAAAACAAAAGGGCGGTAAATGGCTCCGCTGAAATGGAGACAGCGCCGGAATAGTCCCCCGCAAGGTTGTTTAACTTATCGCCGAGCACCGCATCGTTAAGCTGAAGCAATGCATCAGAAGAAGCCACTTCCGCAGCCACTGCAGTGTTATCCGCAGGACGGGAAAATATGGACCCCGCAAAAAAGGATAACACGATACATGCCATCAAATAGCCGATAATAAGCTTTTTGTGGCGTTTGTACTCATATAAAAGAATATTGATCATTTTTCCTCTACCTCTTTAAAACCGATTTACAGTAATCAAGCCTTAAATATAGGGAAATTATAACAGTATTCAGAAAACTCGTAAAGTAATCTAACAAATGACTGCTTTATGATTTTATGAAATATTTATTTTTTTGATATTGACCAATCATTATCATGTGGTATAATCGACATATGTCGGAAACAAATTTATTTTGATGCGATAAGGAGAAAGACATGCCCAGACCACAGAGAAACCGTAGGATATGCAGAGAGCCTTTATACAGAGAGTTTGCGCCTTTAAGGACAATAACGGAAAAGCCTTTAGCTGACAAAGCGGCCGAATCGGTTAAGGACACTGATTTAAAGGTTGTAACTCTATCTCTCGATGAATACGAAGCAATCCGAATGGTTGACTACATAGGTCTTACCCACGAGCAATGCGCAGCTCACATGCGGGTATCGAGGACTACGGTGACAGAGGTATACGAAAGGGCGAGAAAGAAGATTGCGGATGCAATAGTAAACGGCAAGAAGCTTCTTATAGAGGGAGGAAACTATTCCGTCTGCGAGAACGCATCAAAAAACTGCATGTGCGGAATGCTTGCAAAAAACACAAAAAGTACATGTAAGGAGTAACCTTTTGACGCCCGGCCTTTTTATAGGTCGGGTAAAACTTTAGCCATTTTAGAGGAGTGTGGTGAGAAAAAGCTATGACACAGTTATTAAAAGTAGAAAATCTTAAAGCAAAGGTAGAAGAAACAGAGATTTTAAAAGGCATAAACCTCGAAGTAAATGAGGGGGAGGTGCACGTAATCTTAGGTCCAAACGGTGCCGGAAAATCGACTCTCGGCTCGGCTATTATAGGCAGCCCCGAGTATGAAAAGACTGACGGAAAAATAATCTTTAAGGGCGAGGATATAACGGAGCAGTCCGCAGACAAGATTGCCAAGCTGGGAATGTTTTTGACATTTCAAAATCCAATAGAGGTGCCGGGTATTTCCATGAGCAATTTTATAAAAAATGCCTTAGAACAGCGCAACGGACAGCGTATCAGGCTCTGGGACTTCAAAAAGCAGCTAAAAGAAACGATGGAAGTTTTGCAGATTGATGAGTCTTATGCGGACAGAGATTTAAATGTGGGCTTTTCCGGAGGAGAAAAGAAAAAAGCGGAAATATTACAGATGCTTATGTTAAAACCCGACCTTGCGATCCTTGACGAGACAGACTCGGGGCTCGATGTGGACGCGGTGCATGTAGTCTCAAAAGGAATAGAAAAATACAGAAGTACTATAGGCGGTGCTCTTATAATTATCACCCACAGCACTAGGATTTTAGAGTCATTAAAGGTGGACAAGACACATATTATCGTGGACGGAAGGGTTGTATGCGAGGGCGGATCCGAGCTTATTGATGAAGTGAACAAAAACGGATTCGAAAAATATGAGGCAAGGTGAGATGAAGGAAAAAACGCATGTAGAAGACATAGACAGAAGCATCTACGACTTTAGGTACGACGATAAAGATTTTTACAAAGTGGAAGAGGGACTCACAGAAGAAATAGTCCTTCAGATATCTAAAGAAAAAAACGATCCCGAGTGGATGAAGGAGCTTCGTCTTAAATCTTTAAAAATATATAACAAAATGAAGGTTCCGGATTGGGGACCTTCCATAGACGGGCTGGATATGGACCATATTGTAACCTATGTCAGACCCAACACAGAAAGAATGCACACCAGCTGGGATGATGTTCCGGATGATATAAAGGATACTTTTGAAAGGCTTGGAATCCCCGAGGCTGAGAGAAAATCTTTGGCCGGAGTGGGTGCTCAGTACGACTCCGAGCTTGTGTACCACAATATTAAGGACGAAGTGGCAAAGCAGGGAGTCGTATATACAGACATTGAAAGTGCGTTAAGAGGCGAGTATGGTGACATGATCAGAGAAAAATTCATGACGCTGATCCCTCCGACAGACCACAAATTTGCGGCTCTTCACGGAGCGG
This sequence comes from Lachnospiraceae bacterium, assembly GCA_024684215.1. GTDB lineage: Bacteria > Bacillota > Clostridia > Lachnospirales > Lachnospiraceae > AC2028. Next base: position 5,398 of record JAIKXH010000154.1, on the reverse strand, counting down.
TGTGGTCCGGAGGCTCATTTGTGTACGTGCCGAAGGGAGTCCATTTGGAAATCCCTCTTCAGTCGTATTTCAGATTAAACGCCAAGGGCGCGGGACAGTTTGAGCACACTCTTATCATAGTGGAGGACGATGCTTATCTACACTTTATTGAAGGATGCTCGGCTCCAAAATACAATGTGGCAAATCTCCATGCAGGCGCGGTTGAGCTTTTCATTGGAAAAAATTCAACACTTCGATATTCCACTATAGAGAACTGGTCCAAAAACATGTACAACTTAAATACAAAAAGGGCCATAGTTGACGAGGGCGGAAAGATTGAGTGGATATCGGGATCCTTTGGCTCTCATACATCGTACCTCTATCCAATGAGTATACTTAACGGAAAGGGAGCCAGGTCCGAATTTACCGGAGTTACTTTTGCAGGAAACGGACAAAATCTCGATACAGGAACAAAGATAGTTCACAATGCACCGGATACATTTTCATACGTAAACACCAGGTCGATCAGCAAGGACGGCGGAATCAACACATTTAGAAGTGAGGTTGCCATAAGCCCCAAAGCAAAGGGCAGCAAATCGGCGGTCTCGTGTGAATCTCTCATGGTCGACGATATCAGCAGATCGGATACAATTCCTGCGATGGATGTCAGAACCGCAGACGCAGACGTGGGACATGAGGCGAGGATTGGCAGAATAAGCGATGAGACAATTTTTTATCTCATGAGCAGGGGCATGTCGGAGGAGGAAGCAAAGGCCCTGATAGTAAGAGGTTTTGCAGATAACGTAAGCAAGGAATTGCCGCTCGAATACGCTGTAGAAATGAATAATCTGATCACTTTGGAAATGAAAGGTAGTATCGGCTGATGAAGATAAATAAAATACCGGTCAGGACCTGGAATCACCTTAGAATGAACGATTATGAGGCTGATCCGGGTATCGGACATGATGAATTTGAATATAAAGAAGAAATCCCTGAGGGGGTTGGGGTTTTTGATGTTTCGGATTTTGCAAAAGCAAATATTAATCCGGGTATTCCCGAAAGATTAAAAAACGTAGGGAAAGTCCCGCTCAGAACAGGCTTTGGAAATGAGTTTGACCAAAAATTGGGAAGCGCTCTTTCAGATGATATACGGATCGTGTATTTTAAGAAAAATTCCGAAAACACACCGGTTTACCAGGACTTTAACCTCTCAAAACAGGGAAGCTATACAAAGGTGTTCCACTATGAGATTGAAGAAGGTGCAAAGGCCTGTGCGATACAGTTTGTAACCTCTAAAGACGCCGGAGACAGCGAGGTTATGGTCCAGAGCAGGTACCATATTTCGAAGGGTGCAGAGTTTACTCTTATACAGGTCCAGATGCTTGAAAATACCTGCATTTTTTACAATGATATCGGTGGAGAGGTGGAGGATGAAGGCTCCTTTAATCTCATACAGCTGATACTCGGCGGAAAAAAGAATGCATACGGAGCCTTTAACGAGCTGGGCGGCAAAAAAAGCTGTTTTAATGTTGACCTTGCATACGAGCTTGAGGGTACGGAAAGTCTGGATATGAACTATGTGGCCAACCATAACGGCCGGTTAAGCGAAAGCAATATGAATGTCAGCGGTGTTCTAAAAGGAGAGGCAAAAAAGCTTTTCAGAGGAACCATTGATTTTCACAGAGGCTGCGCAGGGGCAAAGGGTGCCGAGCTTGAAGACGTCCTTATACTGGACGATGAATGTATCAATCAGACTATTCCGCTTATCCTATGCGATGAAGAGGATGTCGAGGGAGCTCACGGAGCATCGATAGGAAAGCCCGATGAAAAGATAGTTTTTTACATGAAATCCAGAGGACTTTCAGAAGAAGAGATATACCGAATGATTGCAAGGAGCAAGATTGCCGCAGTGGAAGGCAAGATTACAGACGAAAGAACGCTTAACAGATTGGGAAGAGAAGAGTAAATGATTTCAGATAAGGAAAAAAAGATAAGGGAAGACTTCCCTCTTATAAATGAATACGTAAATAATGTAGCCGGAGAAAGCGAAAGGGAGCCTCTTATCTATCTGGATAACAGCGCGACTTCTCAAAAACCGAAATGTGTGATTGAAGCCATAAAAAGCTTTTATGAGAAAAACAATGCAAATCCCATGAGAGGTTTATATGATTTAAGTATATGTGCGACCGAGGAGTACGAGAAAGCAAGACGCGCAGTGGCAGAATTTATAAACGCCTCTCCCCGAGAGACAGTTTTTACAAAAAATGCCACAGAGAGTCTAAACCTTGTGGCGTACAGCTACGGATTGAATTTCATAAAAGAGGGCGACGAAATAATAGTGAGCGTGGCCGAGCACCACAGCAATATGCTTCCCTGGCAGCAGGCAGCCAAAATTGTAGGAGCAAAAATAGTCTGGTATGACTGCGATGAGAAGGGCTTTTTTGATACAGAAAAACTAAAAAGCCTTATAACGGATAAAACAAAGCTATTGGCCATAACCCAGGTTTCAAATGTATTGGGAAGAATAAATGATGTGAAGACTATGGGAAAGCTTATCCATGAAAAAGGAGGAGTTATCGTCGTCGACGGTTCTCAGTCCGTACCGCATATGGCCGTTGATGTAAAAGAACTTGACGCTGATTTTCTCGTATTTTCCGGCCATAAAATGTACGGACCCATGGGCATAGGAGTTCTTTACGGAAAAGCCGAGCTTCTTGAAAAGATGCCTCCGTTTTTGACAGGCGGCGAGATGATAGAATCCGTTACAAAAGAAAAAGCAATCTACGCCGAGGTGCCTCATAAATTTGAGGCCGGAACCGTAAGCGCCGCAGATGCCGTAGGTCTTAAGGCTGCGATTGATTTTATAAACGAATACGGAATCGATTATATAAAAGAAAGAGAAGATGAGCTTACGCGCAGGGCATTTGAGGGAATGAAAAAACTCCCTTATATAAAAATCATCGGCGGAGATGACGCAGCAGACCACCACGGAATAATAGCATTTCAGGTGGATGGGGTTCATCCGCATGACGTGGCGCAGATTTTCTCCGATAACAATATAGCGGTTAGAGCCGGACATCACTGCGCTCAGCCTCTTCACAAGTATTTGGGGGCTATGTCAACTACAAGAATGAGTCTTTCTTTTTACAACACCGAGGAAGAAATAGACGCATTTTTGGAGGTGCTTTCAAGGATCCGTATCGCTATGGGATTAGCCGGATAATTAAGGATGGAAATATGAGCAATACATTTTATAATGAGATAATCAATGAACATAATTTAAGACCATATCATAAGCATCATATTGACGATCCCGATTTTACTTTGGAAGGTGTAAATCCCTCATGCGGAGACGATATAGTTTTAAATCTCAAGATGGAGAACGGTGCCATAACCGACGGTTCTTTTGAGGGCGAGGGCTGCGCGATATCGCAGGCATCCGCCGATATAATGCTGGACCTTGTGATCGGCAAAACAAAAGAAGAAGCCCTCAGACTTGCGGATATATTTATGCGTATGATAAAAGAAGGAATCACAGAGGAAGAAAAAGAAGAATTAGAAGAGGCCGGCATACTTGAGAGTGTGTCTCACATGCCGGCCAGAGTAAAATGCGCTGTTTTAGGATGGCGCACCTTAAAGGAAATGCTTGAAAAATAATTAATGTATTTTCAGTGACCGGATTACGTCTATTCTGGATGTAAGGCCGGTCTTTTTAAATATATTCGATATATGAAATCTGACAGTGTTCTTCGAAATAAAGCATTTTTCGGCAATTTCTTCATCTGAAAGGCCGTTTGCCATATAATTCAGAATTTCCGTTTCTCGTGCAGTCAGCTTGTATTTTTCAGAAAAATCGATTGTCTGTTTATCGTGGTTGTTATCTGCAGTTAAAATAGTGAGCTTTTTAATCTGATACATGACAAAGATCAGTAGCAGAGGAACAAAGCAAAGCGTAGATAGGATCATCTGAAAAGTCTTTGGCATAGGTATATAGAGGATGAATATTGTAAAAACAGCTTCCGTGAGACGCGAAGTCATAAGGCCCAAAGGTGCAAAGGGCAGATGCCGGTCGTTTTTACGTCCCATATCGGTAAACAGAATTATGTAATAAACGGATACAAAGCCTCGGCATATATAGCTTAATGACAAAGCCAAAGTATTGGTAACTCCACCATTGATAAGTGCAATAGCGATAAGAGGGTAAGCTAAGCTGGCGATAGCACATATTTCTCCCACAAGGTGCTTTCGGTCCATTATAAAGCCTGCGAGAATGAGCCCTAAAGCGTAAGCGGCACGAATCAGGTTCCAATTAACGTTTTCGGCTTGAGGTATTGAATAATACAGGCCTGAACCGATAGAAGATATGATCATGATTATAGCCACTATGGGTATTAAATAGCCAAGTCCGGTGAAAGTACCGGGGGCTTCGGATTTTTCATTATCACTGTTTATGTTTTCAGCAGACATTACCAATAAGATGGTTATTGCAGCTAAGCCTAAATACAATAGGCTAATCTCCTTTGATTCGAAGAAACTTCCATCTCTGATCAGTGAAAACAAATAAGTACCAATACTGCCTATTGCATAAGCGGTTCCATAACATAGTCCTGCGTGTTCGGCAGGGATATATTTGCTGAGCATGGTAAGGTAATACCCGAAATATATACCTATATGAAGCTGAAATACACAACTGAATACTGTAATAAGCGTGGGGGAAGATATAACTTGCGCCAGAGTCATGAAAACAGAGCCTGTTGCAAGTAGAATTGCAAAAAATATTCTTTTTCCGAAGAACTCCGGCTTTTTTGCAAGTCCAAGGGCAAAAATGCCTATTCCTAAGGCTTGGAGAAGGTAAAACCATACCCCGGTAATGAGGTCAACGGTTACTCCGTCATATAGATTCATTAAACGATAGAATTCAGACATGTACGCTGAACCCGTATACAGAAAGCAAACCGCTATAATAGCTGAATATAAAATACAAGGTTTTTTTCGTAAAACTGTCATATTATTTTGCTCCGAGAAGGATATTTTTAATCAGAAAATCTTTCTATAATTCTATATCTTTTTTACCATATTACAAGTAAATAATCAAACAAAACCGCGTAAATACGCCCTCCCTATCATAAAACAAACTTGCCTGCAGGGTAACATAATTTTAAAATATATTAAATTATAATGTATATACTGACGAACTATTGCTTGAATAAAAATGCACCTAGAATATTTGAGTAGGAGATAAAGAAGTATGAAAAAATTTACAGGGAACAAAAATTTCTTCAGAAAAATAGCATCAATTGCTATGTCATTTATTCTCACTGTAGTCGGATTTCAAAGTGAGCTTTTGACGATAGATGCCCGGGCGGATAATACAGCAACAGTGTTTGTGGCACATGCTGCTTCAAATGACCCCGGTTTG
>JAIKXH010000140.1 GCA_024684215.1 Lachnospiraceae bacterium | reverse complement strand
TGTATCATTTTCCATCTTTTCGTTAATTTCATGCAGGAGAAGATTGCCATGACTCCTGAGACCAAATGTGTCGAGACGATCATCGTCTTTATTGCTACGGTCATAATAGTCATCGCGAATAAGGATATGTTCTTCGAAGAGCGTCATGTGGGACATATTCTTGAGTGAAAAGAACGTGTGAGTGCAGGTAAGACTTGTTGCGTAGCGCCCGTACAGCACCCACAAATTAACAAAAGTGCCTATTTACGCGGTCCTGCGTTATGCAAGCGTTAACAAAGAGATAATCGTTTCACAACGTATTACGTCTTTGGACAATCATATACGACTTATTACACCCCAGGACAACTGTCCTGGGGTTTTTTTGCTTTATGGTAATCAGTAAATTGTAGAATTCTACAACTTTGTTGATTATAACAATATTTTAAGCTGAATGATCAGGTACAAAAGATACTCTTTGTAAATAAGCCAATTAAGGAAACCATGGATGAAAATGGCTTCACTATTATAGGAATTACTGATTTTTTAATCCGATACATTAAATGATACATAGCTGGTAAGCGTTGATAAATTAATGTGTGAATTTGTAACAGGATGCAAGAAATACGTGTATAATATCTTAAGAGGAGCGTGATTACTATCTGATATAACCAGTATTTGATGCGATAGTAAGAAATATCAGAGTAAGACTGTTTATCTTGATCTTTTGAATTTCGATTTTTCAAATAAGGAAAGGGGTTTTAAATGAAAAAATTAAAATTTTTGATAGGCATTGCAACAGCTGCGATTATTATGCTTATACCGGGATGCGGATTAAAAACGGATGACAACATATATAAGCAGTTTATTAATGATGAGCTGAAGCTGGACGGAAAAACATTCTCGGAAATTTTCAGCTTTATGCAAGAAGATTTTGACATGGATCCGACGACATTCTACTATGATGTTGATGAGGATGGTAAGGATGAGCTGCTTGTGTCAACATTTTTCTATGGCTATAACATCTATGATGTGAGAGATGGGAAATTGGTATTGTTGGATTGCGGTGACGGAACGGCGGCAGTATGCGGTGTGTACGAAGGAAATGGCCATGTTTATGTCAGCCACAGTGACTTTTCTCATGCGGGCAGGAAGCTTTTGACACTTACAAGATATGATAAAAACGGAAGTGTCATAGAGACAATAACCATCAATGCGGAATACTGGGATTCTGAAAATGATGTATATGATGAAAACAGTGATTTCACATATAACGGTCAAAAGATTACCATGCAGGAATATGAGAATTATATGAATTCCTATGTTTTCATAGATCCTGAGTCAGAGAAGGCAAAAAAAGAAAACTGATAAAAAGTTCCTTACAGGAGTTATTTAGATATGCTCTATAATTCTGTGATTTTTATCGCATTATTCCTACCCATTGCACTGATAGGGTGGTTCCTTTTATATAAGTTTTTAGGCAGGATATACAGGCGAGAGCAAACACTATAACCTGATTGATTACGTGTTCTATGTAACATTCTTTCCCCAACTGGTAGCAGGCCCTATTGTTCGTCATGATGCGTTCATACCACAGTTGGAGAAAGAAAATATAGGGCATATTTCGGCCGAGAATATGTATCATGGCTTTTCCTTGTTTTCTTTGGCATTGAGCCTGTGTTAAACGACCTCTACCGGGATCGCACTCCGGAGCAATTGCTCCGGGGTGTTTTTTTGTTATAATCGATGCTTATCACCAACGATAAATACTAACGATTTTTCAAAGCGATAATATCTTGTTATCATAAACCCATTCAAAAGAGAGACAGTACTGTATAAAGAAAATGAGTTTTATGGAGGTAAGAATTATGAAAAAAGATTTGTTTAAAAGATTTATCACAGGGTTATTAACTATAGGCGTAGTTGCTACGGCAATCACCGGATGCGGAACGGTCGGAAGTAAGAATCAGGCTTCTGCAGAAAGCTCGACTCAGAGTGCGCAGACCGCCGAATTAGAAAACAGGGTGTACAGAACTCTGGATGAGATAAAGGAAAGCGGAACAGTTAATATCGGTGTTTTCTCAGACAAGAACCCCTTCGGTTATGTTGATGAGAACGGCAAGTATCAGGGATACGATGTTTACTTTGCAGAGAGGATCGGAAAGGATCTCGGAGTTAATATCAATTATGTATCTACCGAAGCAGCTAGCAGAGTAGAATATCTTGAGACCGGTAAGGTAGATATTATTCTTGCAAACTTCACAGTAACTGAGGAAAGAGCAGAAAAAGTTGATTTTGCACTTCCTTATATGAACGTTGCTTTAGGCGTTGTTTCCAAGGAAGACAGAGTAATCGAAGATGTCAGTCAGATCACCTCGGATGACCGGGTTATCGTAATCTCAGGAACAACAGCAGAGACTTACTTTGAAAAGAACTATCCTGATGTTAACCTCCAGAAGTTTGACACCTACGCATCGGCTAAGACATCTTTTGAGAACGGAACCGGTGTTGCCTGGGCTAATGATAATACTGAAGTAATCGCATACTCTCTTGAAAATGAAGGTTATGTTGTAGGTATTCCTTCACTTGGAAGTCAGGACACCATCGCTCCCGCAGTATCAAAGGGCAACAGTTCACTCCTTGACTGGCTTAACAGTGAGATTGAGAGCCTTGGAAACGAGAAGTTCTTCCACGCAGCTTATGAAGCAACTCTTATTGATACTTACGGTGCCGATTATGAGGAAACACTTGTAGTGGAAGGCGGTAAGGTAGCCGAAGCCGGTAATGTAGCTGAAGCCGATGATAAAAAAGCTGAGGAAAATGCCCTTGATATTGTACCCGGAAACGGTGAAACCATTTCGATAGCGGCATCTCCTGTTCCTCATGCGCAGATCCTCGAAGTGGCAGCAGACATACTTAAAGATTACGGTTACGAACTTAAAATTGTAGAATTTGAAGACTATGTTCAGCCCAACCTTGTAGTTGAGTCCAAGGAGTTTGACGCTAACTATATGGAGCATATTCCTTACCTTAACAGCTTCAATGAAGAGCAGGGAACACACATTGTAAATGCCGGAGGAATTCATTACGAGCCTTTCGGAATCTATCCCGGAACAAAGTCATCACTTGATGAAATAGCTGAGGGTGACGCCATTGCGGTACCTAACGATACCACTAATGAGGCGAGAGCTTTACTTCTCTTACAGGACAACGGAATCATTACACTTAAGGATGGTGCAGGACTTACCGCAACCGTAAATGATATCGTAGAGAATCCTTACAAGCTTGAGTTTGTTGAACTCGAAGCAGCTCAGGTAGCAAGAGTTGTGGGCGAGGTTGCGTATGTGGTATTAAACGGAAACTATGCACTTGAAGCCGGATATCTTGTAAGCAGAGATTCAATTGCATATGAAGCTTCTGATTCACTGGCTGCAAAAACATATGTAAACATCATAGGAGTCCTTGAAGGAAATGAAAACTCCGATAAGATAAAAGCACTTGTAACCGTTCTTCGTTCGGACGCTATCAAGAAATTTATCGAAGATACCTATGACGGAGCCGTAGTATTTTTTGAAGATTGATAAAAAACGGGTGGGAGAGCGTTCTGCTCTCCCACTTTTGGTAATGGAGCATATATGAGCGTAATCGATATCAGAAATCTGACAAAAAAATATGAGGTGGAAGGGAATACGGTGGTAGCTCTTGATAACATCAATCTTTCTATAGAAAAAGGTGATGTTTACGGAATCATCGGTATGTCCGGAGCGGGAAAAAGTACTTTAGTTCGTTCTATCAACTATCTGGAAAAGCCTACGGAGGGTAGCATACTTATAGACGGAGTTAACCTTTCGGAGCTAAGCGCAAGGAAGCTGAGAAAAATGCGTTCCGGCATAGGGATGATCTTTCAGGGATTCAATCTTTTGGAGCAAAAAAACGTAATCGGAAATGTATGTTTTCCACTCGAACTGATAGGTGTATCCAAAAAGGAAGCAAGTAAAAGAGCAAGGGAACTTCTTAAGCTTGTTAAACTTGAGGATAAAGAAAGAGCGTATCCTTCGCAGCTTTCAGGCGGACAAAAACAGAGAGTTGCCATAGCAAGGGCATTGGCTACAAATCCAAGGATTTTACTTTGCGATGAAGCTACGAGCGCTTTGGATCCTCAGACTACCGCATCGATACTCAAACTGCTAAAGGAGATTAACGAGTCACTCGGAATCACCATAGTTGTTATCACTCACCAGATGTCGGTCGTTGAAAAGATATGCGGAAAGGTTGCTATCATTGACGGTGGAAAACTCGTTGAGTCCGGAGTGGTAGAAGATATTTTCGCATCTCCTAAGTCAGATGCAGCTAAGGAACTTATTTCCGGAAATGATATTAGGTATACGCCGGTAAAGCAGATGGCTGCACAGGATACGATACGCATCGTATTTAGAGACAATTCGGCGTATGAGCCGGTGCTTGCCAATGCAATCCTTAAGCTTGGACACCCTATAAATATTTTGAAGGCCAATACTCAGAATATAGGAGGAAAAGCCGTTGGTGAGATGATCTTGGGATTGCCAAGCGATGAGAGGGTATCAAAGGAGATCACAGAGTATTTCAGAGAGGCCGGACTCACGGTAACGGAGGGAATAATAAATGAATGAGCAAGTTATAAAAATGCTTCTCGAAGGCATTAAAGATACTTTATATATGACTCTCGGCTCCGTTATTATCGGATATATAATAGGGCTTCCTCTCGGAATACTTCTTTATGTCACGGGAAAGGCAGGTTTAAATCCCAACCGCTTTATATACAGGGTTGTTGATTTTATCTGCAATATCATAAGGAGCATACCTTTTTTGATCCTGCTGATACTATTGATACCTTTTACGAGGATGATAGTCGGCAAAAGCTACGGCTCTACGGCAACGATAGTTCCTCTTGTTATCTGCTCCGCACCATATATAGCAAGAGTGGTTGAGGCTGCTTTAAATGAGGTGGATACGGGGGTGATAGAAGCCGCAAAAGCTATGGGTGCAAACAGTTTTCAAATCGTGGTGAAGGTACTGTTGGTAGAAGCCAGAACATCACTTATATCGGGCTTTACCATAACAACGGGAATACTGCTCGGATACTCGGCAATGTCGGGAACCGTCGGCGGAGGCGGACTGGGTGATATAGCTGTCAGATACGGATACTATCGCTGGCAGACGGATATTATGATAATTACGGTAGTTCTCCTGATCGTCATATTCCAGATAATACAGATGATAGGTACCAGGATAGCAACCGGACTTGACCGCAGAAAAAGAAAAGGAAATTAGATATGGATTTAGATGTTTTGATCTCTTATTTTCCGAAGTATGTTGAAGCCTTTTTCCTGACGGTAAGGGTTGGAGTTATCGGTATCGGGATAGCGTTTTTGATGGGTATAATATCGGCGTTTATTGTTTATTTTAAAGTACCGATCCTGTCATTTATCTTTAGCGCTTATATTGAGCTGTTTCGAAATACACCGCTGCTTGTACAGCTGTTTTTTATTTATTTTGGACTTCCGAAGCTGGGTATTTCAATATCGGCAGAGGTATGCGGCGTAGTCGGAATCGGTTTGCTCGGAGGAAGCTATATGGCCGAGGGATTCAGAAGCGGCCTTAGCGCGGTGCCGGGTTCGCAAAATGAGGGAGCGTTAGCTTTGGGTATGACGAAAAGTCAGATGTTTTTCAATGTTATTTTTCCTGAAGCATTTTCATTAAGCGTCCCAGCAATCGTTGCCAATGTAATATTTTTACTCAAAGAGACAAGCGTATTTTCAGCGATAAGCCTGATGGACCTGATGTTTACGGCAAAGGACCTTATTGGATTGTATTACAATACGACTGAAGCATTGTTTTTGCTCGTTGTTTTTTATGTGGTGATGATTCTTCCGGTATCTATAGTCGGAAATATGGTAGAAAAAAGGGTTCACTACAAAATGTTCGGAGTGTGAATATGGGATTTGAAGTTTTATTAAAAGGAAGCAATATGTCGAGGCTTCTTGTGGGACTGGCGGTTGCGCTGAGGATCAGCATGATCTCGGTGGCGATCAGTATAGTCCTTGGAGTGATCTTGGGAAGCCTTATGACACTTAAAAATCCGGTGATAAAGGTTGTCAGCAAAATATATTTGGAATTTATCCGCATCATGCCCCAGATGGTTTTGCTGTTTTTGGTTTTTTTCGGTACCACAAAGGCACTGGGAATCAACATGTCAGCTGATACCGCTTCTATTATAGTGTTCTCTTTGTGGGGAACGGCTGAAATGTCGGATCTGGTGCGCGGAGCGCTGTCCGGAATACCTAAAATACAATACGAGAGCAGTTTTTCTCTTGGAATGACAACAGCTCAAACTTATATTCACGTCATCATTCCGCAAATAATCAGGCGCATGCTTCCGCTTTCCATCAATCTTGTAACGAGAATGATTAAAACCACAAGTCTTGTTATGATGATTGGAATCGTGGAGGTATTAAAGGTAGGACAGCAAATTATTGAGGCAAACAGGAAAAGCTCGCCTAATGCAGCGTTTGGAGTATACGCAACAATTTTTATTCTATACTTTTTGGTTTGCTGGCCGATAAGTATTCTTTCTAAATATCTGGAAAAAAAGTGGGAAAGCTAGTATGGATGAGATTTTAAGCATAAAAAATTTAACTAAGACCTTTGACGATTTCGTGGTGCTCGACCATATAAATATGGACGTAAAAAAGGGTGAGGTCGTTGTGATCGTCGGTCCCTCGGGATGCGGAAAGAGTACTTTTTTAAGATGCATAAATGCCTTTGAAAAGATTGATGACGGTTCAGTGCTTCTTAGCGGTGAAAGTATCAATCCGTCCAAGGGTAAGCAAAATAAAACAAGGGAAAAAGTAGGCATGGTATTTCAAAGCTATGAACTTTTTCCTCATAAAACCGTCTTGCAGAATATGATATTGGCGCCCATGAAGGTAAAAAAGGTTAAGAAAAAGGACGCAGAAAAGGAAGCTCTTGTTTTGCTTGAAAGGGTAGGGCTTCTTAGCAAAAAAGACAGCTATCCGCACCAGCTCTCGGGAGGCCAGAAACAGAGGGTAGCTATAGTCAGAGCGCTTATGATGAATCCTGAGGTCCTGCTTTTGGACGAGATTACCGCAGCTCTCGATCCCGAAATGGTTAGGGAAGTATTGGATGTGGTTATAAACCTTGCAAAAGAGGGCAGAACCATGGTAATCGTAACTCATGAGATGCTTTTTGCTAAGGCTGTTGCGGACCGCATGATTTTTATAGACGGCGGCAGAATAGTGGAGGAGGGCGATCCGGTCTCCTTTTTTGAAAATCCCCAAACAGAGAGATTAAAGAAATTTTTGAATTCTTTTACGTATTGATATATAACTAAATATAGGAGATGCTTAAACCGGTTTTTTAAGAAGCTGACACGCGGATTTTTTGAAAAGCTGAGATAATTTATGATTTGGAACCGAGAATTGAAAGAACAACAAGCATATCAATAACAATTCTTTTTACAGATGGGCAGTGCATGGAATTATGTAGAAAAAGAGGAAATAAAGAATGAGCTTTGTTTTTGTGGCGCTTGGTGGTGCGCTTGGTGCAATGGCGAGATATGCAATCAGTCTTATACCGGTAAAAACACAGTTTCCTATATTGACATTGGTTACAAATATAATCGGTGCAATTCTGATAGGTTTTATTGTTGGACTGACAGATAAAAAGGGTGATGTATCACCAAATACGGTACTGTTTTGGAAGACAGGAGTATGTGGAGGATTTACTACATTTTCTACTTTTTCTCTTGAAGCGTACAAATTGTTTGAAAATAAAGCGTATGCACAAGGTGGATTGTATGTGGTGTTAAGTGTATGCTGCTGCGTATTTGGAATATTTTTAGGTAAAAAGCTTGCTGCGGTTGTAGGATAACAGAAAAACTTGCAGCAGGTAGAGGATAGCAGAAAAAAATTTGCAGCAGTTATAGGATAATCGGAAAAACTCTATTAATATTTTTTATAAATCAGAAAATCCCTCCGCAAATGATATGTACCGAGAATTCGGATGTATATCAAAGAAGCGGAGGGATTTTTATATTCTTTCTAAACATCGGTTTAGATTTAAATGTAGATAAAAGCTGTTAAACTATTTTGGCGTCTTTGGCGTTCTTTTGAACTGAAGAGATGCCCTTTAAGCATCCGTCAAGCTTTGAATAGCCTTCGCCGGTAGCGATTATCTGGCCGTTTTTAGCTTTTAAGCGGAAGCGAAATTCACCTTTTTTATCTTTGTAAACTTCAAATTTAGGATTGGTTTCTGCTTTGTAACCCTTCTCGGTCTGATTCTCAATTTTAGCTATCGGGGCGTTGGTTGAAACGCTTGCAATACCCTTCTTTGCTGTTGCAGAGCTTTTGTAAACCTGGCTTGTGGCAATTACTTCCCCGTTGCCTGCAACCAGATTGAACTTGAAGCCGTTTTTAGTTTCCGATAAAACAAATTTACCCATATGATACCTCCATATGAAAAACGGGCGACACCGCCTACACATCTATAATAGCATGCATTTGACAGTTTACAATACTAAAGCGCGGTAAAATTCAGACAAAATAGATTATTTATCAAAAATGTGCGAACAATCTCCCGGTGTATAAATGACCGGCAAGGGACATGTATAAATGACTGGCGAGGGACAGGTCTTTTTTATATAATATAATTTGTTGAGTAAGTATGCGGGCTTTTTTGTTGATAAAAAATCAATTAATCAAAAAGCAAGAAAACAAAGCATATTTAGAATCTATAACATAAATAATTAAGAAAGCATATTAAAAACCAAAGAAATAAATTAATGAAAGCATATTATCACCTTCCGGGATTGTTTGAATTTTATGAATTATATAAAGTATTTCTACCTCTTTATAGAAAGTACAGAGAGTATTTTTATGATTTTTGTGAGATAGGATCTGTATATGGTGCACCTGCTGATTGCATCTGGGGCGGCGGCAGAGTGGGCTTTGGAGAGGAAGATGAGCGAAATGTAGCTGCGCTTATGAAAGAGTATGATATTTCCGCGAGGCTCACCTTTAGCAACAGCCTGATTAGAAAAGAGCATTTGGCTGACAAAAAATGCAACAGATTATGTGCTCTGTTTGAGAATGAAAGAAACGGTATAATCATATATTCTGACCTACTTCTTGAATATATAAAAAAGCATTTTTCCGGGTTTTACTTTGTGTCATCAACGACAAAAGTTTTGACGGATTTTAGCGACTTTGAAGATGAGTTAAAGAGAAAAGAGTTTAGATATGTTGTGCCGGACTTTAGACTTAATAAAGATTTTGACAGGTTGTTCGACTTACCTGATAATCTGAAAAATAAAGTTGAATTTTTATGTAACGAATGCTGTAACTTTGCTTGTAGTGATCGTAAGGCATGTTATGAAAATGTGAGCAGAAAGAGTCTGGGTGAGGATTGTGAGGACCATATTTGTACATCGCCTTATGCTTTTATAGGGTATAGGTTTTCGGACGCTATGAAAAATCCGGGATTTATAGGGCTTAAGGATATAGAGGATGTCTATATGCCGAATGGCTTTTCAAACTTTAAAATAGAGGGACGGAGTCTGGGGAGTGCTATGGTGCTTGAGTTTTTGCTTTATTATATGACAAAGCCTGAGCACCGGATAAAGGTTAGGGAAGAGATTTATTTGGACAGTTCGCTTGACCTATTTTGATAAAGCCGGTATCTGTGATAAGATATTTAGGCCATAAAATATAAAGGCTCAAAATATAAAGACTCAAAATATAAAGGCCCTGGAAAAAGACTTAAAGGCTTGATAATGAATATTTTAAATATAGAAAACATTACAAAAACATATATGTCAAAGCCGGTTCTAAACGGCGTGTCACTGGGAATAGACGATTCAGATAAGATAGGCGTGGTCGGTACAAACGGTACAGGAAAATCAACACTTTTGTCTATTGTTTCAGGAGCGCAGTCTCCTGATAGCGGAAAAGTTGTTATGGGGAACGGATTGCGCGTCTCATATCTTCCGCAAAACCCGACTTTTGATAACAATAAAACAGTGCTTGAAAATGTGGCGGAGACAATATATGCCGGTGGTGAGCACTGGGAGAAAATTGGGGAGATAAAAGCAAATTTAGCCAAATTTGGAATAGATAATCCGGATTGCAACCCGGCAATTTTGTCGGGAGGCCAGAAAAAAAGAGCGGCTCTTGTGGCAGCAGTTATGACGCCGTCGGACCTGCTTATTTTGGATGAGCCAACCAATCATCTTGACTCTGAGATGATTGAATGGCTTGAAGATTATTTAAAGCGCTTCAGAGGTGCACTTTTGATGGTAACTCACGACAGGTATTTTTTGGATGAGGTAACCAACGGCATTTTTGAACTTGATAAAGGCAGTGGATATAGGTATGAGTCCAACTATTCCGGATATCTGGAATTGAAGCAGCAGCGCCTTGATTATGAGCTTGCCGCGGAGAGAAAGGCGGCATCTTTGTTCAGAAAAGATCTGGCATGGATGCTTCGCGGAGCCAGGGCAAGATCAACGAAGCAAAAGGCGCATATTCAAAGGTTTGAGGAGCTTCGCGACAGAAAACGTCCCGAAGAAGAGCGCTTTGTAGAGCTGAGCTCTCTTCCGACCAGAATGGGAAATAAAACCATCATACTCGACAACATAACCAAGGGTTATGACGGAAAAACTCTGTTTGACAGTTTTACTTATACTTTCGGAAAGCTTGACAGAATAGGTATTATCGGACCGAACGGGTGCGGTAAATCCACTCTTTTAAAATGCATTATAGGAAAAGAAACGCCTGATTTAGGAACTATAGAAATTGGTCAGACCATAAAAATCGGCTATTTCGGGCAGGAGAACGAAGCGCTCGAATTGGACAAAAGAGTGATCGATTATATCAAGGATACTGCGGAGTATATTGAAACTCCGGATGGTAAGGTATCGGCCTCAAACATGTGTGAAAGATTTTTGTTTAGTTCCGATATGCAGTATGCGCCCATATCCAAGTTATCGGGCGGTGAAAAGAGGAGACTCTATCTGCTCAGAGTATTGATGGAACAGCCAAATGTCATTATCTTGGATGAGCCGACCAATGATCTCGATATCCAGACATTAAGAATACTCGAGGATTATCTCGACAGCTTTGCGGGAATAATCATTACCGTAAGTCATGACAGATATTTCTTAGATCGTGTTGTGACCAGGATTTTTTCCTTTGAAAAAGACGGAAAACTTCATCAAAGTGAAGGCGGTTATTCCGATTACCTCGTTCACAAAAGTGCAGCGAATGTCTCTGACGGACTAAATGTAAATAGTGCTCCGGGAAGCGGCAAAAGCGGCATAAATCGCGGCGGCTGCGGGCAGGGAGATGATAAATCACCTAAGCAATCTGCGGGCAGCAAGTATACTGCACCCAGAGAAAAGAAGAAGCTTTCATACAATGAGCAAAAAGAGTACGACGGTATAGAAGCGGAGATTGAGAAATTAGAGGCTAAAAGCGAAGAACTTGAGAATTTGATGGCAGGCGCCGTAACCAACTATCCCAAGCTTATTGAGCTTACAAAGCAAAAGGAAGAAACCGATGCCGAAATAGAGCGCAAGATGGAACGTTTTTTAGAGCTCCAGGAGATGGTGGACAGTTTTGAACTAAAGTCATAATATAAAAGTACAAATATGTTTAAAAGAGGAATTTATGAGTACAAAGAGCAGTAGCAAGTTTATGTTGGCAGCGGTGAATGCGTGCCTCATTATAGCGTTTATAATCATTGCCAATCATTTGGTGCCTTTTTCCATAGATAATGACAATATATATCTAAAGACCGTTTTATCGGGGGAAATGACCGGAACTCCGGATATGCACGCCTATTATATAGGGTCCATAACCGGAATAATCATATCTTCGCTGTATAAACTTACAGGGAATGGTATCCCTTGGTTTGGAATTGTTCTTTGCTTATATATGGGATCTGTAATCTGGTATGTACTGTTTGGTATCACAAAAAACTGCAAAAGATGGTTTACGGCATTAACGGTTGCAACCGTAAGTATGCTTTTTGTTTCTTCGGTCTTTTACAGGTACTTTGCTGAAACACAGTTTACTATAGTGGGAGGCATACTCGGCGCTGGAGCAGTATTTGCGCTTTGTATGACAGACATTAAAAAAACCATTGGTGACAATATCTTTAATCTGCTTTTTTTGGGGATATTCTCACTTTTGTCATATTCAGTAAGAAGCAGTGCATTTTATATGGTTATACCGTTCCTTGGAATGGTACTTGTTGGAAAATTCTTTGATTTTATTTTTAAAAGAAATGAGAAGAGGTATTTTTCAGTACTGTTTGCCTGCGCAGTAATAATAGTTGCCACATTTGCATTAAATTTTGCGGCAAATAAAATTGCTTATTCGGCAGATGATTGGAAAAGCTATGACAGATATAATGAAGCTCACGCTGATATGGTGGATTATGAAGGCTTTCCGGACTATGATACTTACAGAGACGTGTATGAAAGCTTTGGGATAAAGAAATCCTCTTATGTAGCGCTGACAGAGCATTATAATCTTATCCTGGATAAAAATATTAATGAGGAAAGCTTTACGGCTCTTGATGAGATTAACAAAAATATCAGAAAAGAAACCAATAAGGATGTAGTGGCCAAGATAAAAGAGGTCACAGTGTCCATAATTAACCGAAATCTTAAAGATTACACTGACAGGCCGATAAATGTATTTGTGTTTTTCATATACCTATCAGTGGTGATACTTTCTCTATTGTCTAAAAAGTTTTTGGCTTTGAGAGATTTGGCATTTATCATAGTTGCCAGAATGTTTGATTGGTTTTATCTGGTGTATTTCGGAAGGTATCCGTTCAGAGTTACCCAGATAATATATATTGCAGAGCTTTTTGCGCTTATAGCCGTAATTATGAAATACAAGTTATGGGAAAGAGCGTTTCCAAAGATTATATCTAAGCTAAAGCTGTCACCTGTATTTATCCTTTCGCTTTTAATGGTTGTCTTTATCTCAATCAGGTTTGGATTACCAGTTATGAACAATGTGAAAAATCAGGTAAATGGCTTTGATAAGCTGAGTGTTTGCTTTGTGGAACTTGAGGACTATTTGGAAAGTCATCCCGACAATTTTTATTTCATTGATATGTCAAACCTTCATTACAGGGAGAGAACTCTGGGGTTTGGAAAATCTCCTTATGAAAACTATTTATACATGGGAAGCTGGATCACCAATTCACCCTGGTATAATGATAAATTAGAGGCACATGGAATAGTAGATCCTTCCATATCTCTACTTGAGAGAGATGATCTGTTTATCATTTATCAGATTTCGGAAGGTTACGACAGAACATTTCTGGATGATTATTTTGATGAGCATTTTCCCGGCTCTACCGTGGAAAAAGTCGATGAACTTATAACTTCTAACGGATTTGTGTACGAAATCCTAAAGCCACGATACAATTAATTGCTTTGAGAATATGCTGTAATTGAATTAAGGCCATAGTAAGCTGCAATAAAATGGTTTGCTGAACTGTCCGTACTGATATCTCCGCAGTTTATAAAGTATTTTAGATTTTCGGGGACATCTATGAGGGGGACAGTAACATCGCCGCCGGGATTTGAAGCAATTATGGCGGCCCTTTTTGAGTATTGTTTATCATAATATGCGGCATCACCGTTTACGAGTTCGGCAAAAGCTGTTGAAGAATTAGGCTTGGGGAATGTCTCGTTTAAAGGCCTTAAAACTGAAACAATCAAACAAATAATAACTACTCCGGCTATGCAGATAATATATTTTTTTGCGTGGCCGGTATTTTTATTTTCAAAATGTTTTACTACTGCTCCAAGTATATAAAAATATATAAAGAAAACAGTAAACAGCATCATATAAAAGCAGATATCAAATACTCTTGCGGCACCGCCGTTATTTTGCGCATAGAAAGTAGGGCATTCGCAGGAACAATAAACTCCGAATATAACAGGGCACACTAAGTAGGGGTACTTGAAATCAAAGGTGCTGCTTTTAACGATATTTATAAATGCGGGAGTAAGAATAATAAGCACCGCAAAAACAATGGCAGGGGTCCAATGAACTGTATAGTTTATACATTGAAGTATTGACTTAATCACAGCTTTAACCGGGGTAGTACCGTAACTGGTGGCCTGGCGAAGGGCGTTCCCGGGAGCAAGTACACTGATGGTAAGTCCGCAAAGAAGTGAAAAAAGGATAAGCGCATCACTTATAAGAAGAACCGGATTTCTATCTGACTTTTTATTTTTGGATAAAGTTATAATATCATTTAAAAGAGTGAGGCCGGTTATTAGTATTGCGGGCAGAAGAGAGGCATAATTGCCACCTGCTATAAAAAATCCTCCGATAATACTCAGTATAAGAAAAATCTTTTTATGAGATCTGCGATATCTGACTATAAAACCGAAAAAGAACAGTGTGAGGGCTAAAAAACCGGTGTAATAGAACGAACCGTTAAACCAGTAGAATGTTTCTCCGCAAAGGGGAACAAATTGAATGCATATAGCACTTATAAGTGATGAAGTGCTTATATAGGGAATCAAATTGTCTTTGTTTTCAACGTGCATAAAAGGCTTTAAGACATAGAAAATACTCCCTGCGAAGAGGCAAATGATAAATGCCGGATATAGTCTGTAAAAAATATCACCGAAAATCTGTGGAGGTAAATGCATCAAAAACATGGCAGAGTATGTCCCCTGCCAGATCTTGTACTGATTAATTGTGCCGGATAGAGCGGCGCTAAAAATACCAAATATGTTTTTGCCGTTACGAATAGCTTCCATTGCGGGAAGACCGTAATAAAAGTCATCTCCCAAAGGATGGGCAAAAAAACCAAGCACAATCATCGGAATAAGAGTAAGAATAAGCGTGATTAGGCTTATCGTGAGCAGTATTTTTAAATATATTTTATAAATAGATTTATTTTTCATTTTTAGTTTTAAGTCCTACGATCCCGGAATCTTTCAGCAAAAGGAAAATGTATAATATATAAACAAAAAAGTTTATAATACCCATTACGGAATTTACGTCAATATTATATACAAGGTTAGAGCCGTATGTTATAAGAGACAGGCACATTAATGCCGCACAAAGCGGAACTGTTTTCGGAATCATAAACATGATGATTATAGCAAGAATTTCATACATAAATCCGTATCTTTCATGCATTCCGGGCAGAAAAATAACGCAACTGTATATAAATATAAATGATATATATATAGCCTGTTTTGACGTGATCTCAATCTTTTTATAGCTTAAATAAATCATCATAAGAGCCAAAACCGAGAAGGCCATAATGACGGCAGGAAGTTTGAAGCCTTCTATGAATTTGATTCTTGACTCGGTATCAGCGTGTACAGAGAAAATCGACCAGAAACTCGGGTAAGAAAAATACATTTTATCACAGGATTCCGTTTGATAATAATACGTGCTGAATGCCGCTTTAAAGCCTCGTCCCATGATCATTGCGGGTATACATACCGCTTCCATTGTAGCCGGGACTATCAGGAAATTAAAAATTGAAAAGTCTTTCTTTCTGATATAAGCAAAAAGATAAAAGGGTAACAGGAAAATTGCCTGAAGCTTAAAAGCAAAAGACAGGCCGTACAATATCATCGAAAGAGGATATTTCTTTTTTATAAAAGCATAAAGTGACCATATTGCCAGAGATGTGTAAATTGAATCGCACTGCCCCCATACTGCGGAGTTAATAAAAACGAGGGGCGAAAAAACGGTGAGAGCAAAAGCGATATATGAATATATTTTTTTGGCAGTTATTTCTTTTACAAGGAAGAATATGCCAAAAGCCAGCAAGTAGTCGAAAATAACCGACAAAAACTTGTATTGATACAATGGATTTATCGGGATATATGTCATTATTGCAATCAGCGTCTGATACAAAACGCTGTAATTGCCGACCTGTGTATCTAGCGCATGAAATCTGCCGAGCTGTTCTATCTGACCGAACCATCCGAGCAAGAATCCTTCCATGTCAGAACTGATGAAATTAAAAGCTGCCAGCCTTAAAAGCAACGATAATACGATGCATATCGGGAAGAATAAACGATTTATGTTGTTTTCTGTAAAAGAAAGGAATTTTTTTTCAAATGTCAGCATAGTTCCACCTACTTATTTGTTTGTTTCTATATTATCATACTATATTTTCCCGTTGCAA
Source organism: Lachnospiraceae bacterium (assembly GCA_024684215.1). Lineage (GTDB taxonomy): Bacteria > Bacillota > Clostridia > Lachnospirales > Lachnospiraceae > AC2028. The sequence goes on along the minus strand of JAIKXH010000140.1, from coordinate 14,707 downwards.
CATTACTACGATGCTGATAAACTTATAAAAAGATTAAAAATGAGAGACAGACAATAGTTTTGTAAGATAAAACTGTTCCAAGATTCTCCCGCGGAGGAAGTTATATGGTTTTGGAAGTGATTTTTATCATTGCGATATTGATTTGTATATTTCTATTAATATTGAGCATCAGGGCGAAGCACGTAAACATGGGATATATTCTCACAGTCGTGCTTCTAATTGTATGTAATTTTCTTGGAGTCTATCTAATTAAAGGGGGCAAGCTTAAGACCATAAGCAACCTGCTCCTTATATATTATATTGTTTATTCTTGGATGTTTGTGACTACGGCATGGACAATAATAAGGATATCTGCAATTAAAAAACTCAACTTTACGCTTATACCGATAGGTATAATCAGCGCATTCCAAACTTTTCTGGCTTTATATTGTTTTAATGGGCCCAGAATGTTAATAACATTCGAGGAAAGGCTGCTTTTCGGCCGCCTTTGGCGAGTTGCGGAAGGAGTATCGGATGTAAAAGGATTCTTGACATTTAGTACTTTTAATTATCTGGCGGTATTATCCGGGCTTGCCGTAATTGGAATTTGTTTCATATGTCATGCCAAAGTTCCCAAAATGATGAAAGGCGAGTATAGGGTTATTATTTTTATGCAACTTATACTTGCCGCATTTATTGTATTAAATTACCTTTACAGGCTCCCTATCTGGATATATACGATCATGGTCAATATTGTAAGCTATGTTGCATATTACTATGTATTTATATATTCGGATTCCAGGCTTAAAAATGAGGTCATTACCGAATTTGCCAACGATATGAGTGACGGACTCATTTTGTACAATAAATACAATGAACTCATACATGTAAACGATCTTGTAAAAAACACCTTAGATGCGGGATTCCTTACAGAGATAAATGATATCAGAAAACTGGAAAAATGGGTTTCACAGGTGGAGCTTGTGGAGAACATAGAGACATTGCCATACAAAAAAGGCGGTGAAGATATTTATTTCATTGTCCGGAAAGTTCTGGTCGGAAACGATAAAAGGCCTATAGGAACAGTATATATATTGCATGATACAACGGTCTCCATTAACCAGATCAGGTTAATGGAGAAGGTTAACGATGAGCTTGAGAGAACATCAAAGATGAAGTCCGACTTTTTGGCAAATATGTCCCATGAGCTCAGAACACCTATGAATGCCGTTATCGGAATGGCGGAGATTGCTTTAAGGGAAGAGAGTAGTCCGAGAGTAAGAGATTGTTTAAATCAGATTAATCATTCGGGTAGAAATCTGTTAAATATAATCAATGATATACTTGATTATTCTAAAATCGATGCCGGCAAGATGGAGATCGTGGAAGAAAAATACGAGCCTTTATCCGAGGTTAACGATATTTCAAATATTCTGCAGACCAGAATAGGAGAGAAAAACTTAGAGCTTTTCTTTATTGTAGACCCGACACTGCCGCATGAGCTTGTGGGCGATGCTATGAGGATCAGGCAGGTTCTTATAAATATTGCCAACAATGCCATTAAATTTACAGAAAGAGGCATCATTAAAATATCGCTTGCCTGTGAGAGATTATCAGAGGACGAGATGATGCTTCATTTCCATGTTATCGATACGGGACAGGGTATCAAGAAGGATGATCTTGAAAAGCTGTTTGTAAGCTTCCAGCAGGTAGATTCCAAGAGAAACAGAAATGTGGAGGGCACCGGTCTCGGCCTAGCTATTTCCAAGAGACTTTGTGAGGCAATGAACGGTACTATTGGCGTGGAAAGCGAGTACGGTAAGGGGTCTGATTTTTGGTTTGATATTCCGCAAAAAATCGCAGATGACTCACACGATCTTAAAGTAGAGGATGCTGAAAATAAATTCGCATTCTGCTTGAATGAAAGAAATCTTATGATCACTGAGTTTGAAAAGGAAATGGAAGCGCTGGGACTCGGCAGCAAGATCATTACCGACTTAAGTCTTTATAAGCCTACGGGAAAGAAGGATTATCTGTTTATAGAAGAAAGGTTCTATACACCTGAAATGGAGAAGTTCTTTGAAGATAATCCGCTTGTTACAGGAGTTATACTTACCGGATTTGGTTCGACATTTATTCCGAATAATGATAATGTTCGCGTAATGAGCAAGCCTCAGACGACTTTATCTATGGTCCTTATATTAAACAACAGAGAGATTTCTTCCCTGAATTTTGCGTCAGGAAGTGAAGGAAATATAAGCTTTACCGCACCCGATGTTAAAGTTCTCGTGGTTGATGACAATACTATTAATCTCAGCATTGCGGTTGGACTGTTGGAGCCTCTAAAGGTTAAGACAGATGTGGCACAGAGCGGACCGGAGGCCATCGAAAAGGTTAATAATTACAAGTACGATATCATTTTGATGGACCACATGATGCCCGGAATGGACGGCATTGAGACGACAGAAGAAATAAAGAAGTTACCGAACGCAAAGGATTCGCTTATAGTTGCGCTTACCGCAAATGTGGTTGAAGGAAGCAGAGAACTGTTCTTAAATGCCGGTATGGTAGATATGATTGCAAAGCCGATTGAGGTTAAGCAATTATACAGTAAAATGGCGACGCTCATTCCTGACGGTAAGAAGAAAAAGCCGGATAATAACGAAATGGCCGCAAAACGGGAGGCTAATTCCGATTACATTAATTTTGATTGTCTTGATTGTGAAAAAGCAATCAAGGGACTTGGGTCTGAAGTGCTTTTCCAAAAGATAGTCGGTGAATATTATAAACGCGGTAATACGATTTTGTCAGAGATTGAAAAAGCGCACGATAACAATGACTATGCCGATTATGCTATAAAAACCCATGCTTTAAAGAGCAGTTCGAGGCAGATCGGAGCGACAAAGCTTGGAGATTTGGCTGAAAAGCTGGAGTATGCCGGAAAAGCGGAGGATGATGAGGAGATTTCAAGATATCATGGTGAAGCCATGGACACATACAGAAAGCTTTTGGCAGATTTGGCAAAATATTTCCCGGAGGAGGAAAAGAAAGAACTGCCGCCTATAACAGATGATGAACTCAAAACCATATTTGATGAGCTTTCTGATGCATGTGATAATCTTGAGATGGACGGAATGGAAGCTTGTGCCGAAAAACTCAAGAGTTATTCTTATGATGAGAGCAGGGCAGAGCTTATTGAAAAATTATACGGGGCAATCGAGGATATTGATGCCGACGCATGTATTGAATTAATGAAGGAAATTATAGGATGATGAATGTTAAAAAGAAAATTATTTGTATTACTTTGATTCTTACGATGATGCTGGGACTTGCGGGGTGCGGAGAAAATAAACATTCGGATAAGCTGGTTTTGGCTCTCAGAGAAGGAACTTATTCGGAAGTAATAAAAGCATGCTTGGGAGATTTTGAACAGGCTCATGGTATCACCTGCGAGGTTGTAGAACTTTCCGAGGATGATCTGCACAGTTATATTCTGAATGATTCGGTAAGAAGTAAAGGTTCGTATGACCTGTGCATGGTAGACGGATCATGGGTTTCCGAGTATGTAGCCGAGGAGGTACTGGCGGATCTGGGCGCGCTCGGATACAGCCTTGACGATGATATTATTCCGGCGACAACCACTATTTGTATTCAAAACGGTAAGACATATATTGTTCCGTTTTACGGAAATGTTACTGTTATGATGTACAATAAAAAGACTGCGGATGAACTCGGATATAAAACGGAAGATTTCACTTCACTGGATGCGCTTAAGGACTTTTGCGAGGATTCAAAAAATGCGGGAAGAGGCGGATTTACGTTAAGAGGAGATACGGAAAATAATATTGTGGTAGACTTTTTGCCGGTTTTATGCGCCTTCGGAGGATGGGTGGTTGATGAAAACAACAATCCGACCGTTGATACTCCCGAGTTTAAGAAGGCAATGGAGTATTATATGGAGCTTTCAAAAACAGGCGCTTCTTATCCAAAGGATAAACTGATCACATCTATAGAAGACGGAACGGCTGCATGCGCGGTAGGATGGCCGGGCTGGTATGACGCCGATAACGCAAAGGAGTCTGAATATATCGCTTTTCCCGGCAAAATATCTGAGGGAAGCGACAAACATAATTCTAATATATACGGAATCTGGACACTGGGTATCCCCGCCAATTCCACAAACAAATCACTCTCTTGCGAACTTTTAAAATATCTGATGGACAAGGATGTACAGAAAAAGACTATTGAATACGGCGGAGTACCGTGCAGATATTCATCGCTTACAGATCCTGATATAGTTGCGGAAAATCCACATTTTTCCGTAATATGTACGGCGCTTGAAAACGGTGTCTATAGACCCGTAATCCGGGAGTGGAGCAGATTCTACACTATTTTGGGCAACCAGATGAGAAGCATCATGATGGGAGAAGTAAGCCTTGAGGACGGACTTATTCTGGCTCAGGGTGAGCTTGAGGCTCTTATGAAGTGAGGTAAATAATTTCTATGTTTTATTGTTGATAAATACTGTATAATAAGCATTGGTGTTTATTAACAATTTAAAAGGAGTTAGAGAGTTGTCTGAAGAGTATATTATTGAACTCAAATCCATTACCAAAACATACGATGACAATGGTTTCACGGCAGTTGAAGATTTTAATTTACAGGTTAAACGTGGGGAATTTGTTACTTTTCTGGGACCTTCCGGATGCGGAAAAACCACTACATTAAGGATGATAGCGGGATTTGAACTTCCTACAAGCGGGCAGATACTGCTTGACGGAAAGGATATCGCGCAGTTTCCGCCAAATAAAAGACCGATAAATACGGTGTTTCAGCGCTATGCGCTTTTCCCCCATATGAATATATACGAAAATATAGCCTTTGGACTCAAATTAAAGAAGATGTCACCCGAGGTAATTAAAAAAAAGGTGTCACATGTCCTTGAAATGGTTGATTTAGAGGGATTTGAGAAAAGAAAGGTATCGACTTTATCCGGCGGCCAGCAGCAGCGTATAGCTATTGCCAGGGCGCTTGTTAACGAGCCTAAAATTCTGCTTTTGGATGAGCCGCTCGGAGCTTTGGACCTTAAAATGCGTAAAGAGATGCAGCTTGAGCTCAAAAATATGCATGCAAAGCTGGGAATTACGTTTATATATGTTACTCATGATCAGGAAGAGGCTCTTACGATGTCCGACAAGATAGTGGTAATGAACAACGGACGAACACAGCAGATAGGTACTCCCGAGGATATATATAATGAGCCCAGTAACGCTTTTGTTGCGGACTTTATAGGCCAGAGTAATATCTTTAAGGGAATAATGACAGGTCATCTTAAAGCCAGATTTGCCGGCGGAGAGTTTGAGTGTATGGACGATGTGCATGAAGGAACTTTGGTCGATGTGGTTGTAAGACCCGAGGACGTTATTATCACCGGCCCCGAAAACGGAACGATTTCAGGAAAAGTAACATCTGTTATATTTAAGGGAATCCACTATGAGATAACTGTAGAGTCAGGTAAATATGAGATGGTGATACAGTCTACGAAGTCCGCAAAAGTAGGGGATGAGATAGGCATGAAGCTTGATCCGGACGGAATACATATTATGATAGCGGAGGACCATACTACAAGGTTTGAAGCTGAGATCGGTGACGACCTTAATCTTGTTTATTCCGATCACAGTATAAGGTGTGACCTCACAAAGCTTTTTGCAGGCTCACGCATAGTGGACGGACAGCTGCTGGATCAAAGCGGTGAAAAGATAGACACTTCGGATATAAAGGTAATGGTTTCCATAGAACCCGGAGATATAAAGATGAGTGATGATGTTGATGCCGGACTTACAAGCGGAAACATTATTAACCTTATATACAAGGGAGACCATTACAGTTATGTGGTAAGAACCATTCACGGACACGATCTCATTGTTGATGATGAATATCTGTGGAATATGGATGATATGGTAGGGCTTATCCTGCCTGAAGAAAAAATGACTTTCGCGGTTAGAAAATAGGAGAATCCAAATGAAAAAGGCTTTTGCAAGAAAGTATCTGGGGATTCCCTACGCGATCTTTTTGATCCTGTTCGTGATTGCGCCGCTCCTCGTACTTATCTATTATGCTTTTACCAATTCGACGGGACAGTTCACCGTAAAAAATCTGGTCGGATTTTTTACAGATCCCAATACTATAGGCACACTTTTGTATTCGCTGGGATTAGCCTTGGCCGTTACGATAGTATGCCTTATAATCGCATATCCCATAGCATATAGTCTCGCCATGAGTAATTTTAACTCAAAGGCGATTATTGTCATGCTTTTTGTTATGCCGATGTGGATAAACTTTACATTGAGGCTTACAGCGCTAAAGGAAATACTTACCGCTATAGAAGGAAACCTCGCATTTCATCCCTTTATTAATTCGGTTATAGGTATGACCTATGATTTTTTGCCTTTTATGATTTTGCCCTTGTATAATACCATATCAAAGCTTGATTTGAGCCTTATGGAAGCCGCATCGGATCTGGGCGCTGATTCGAAACAGGTGTTTCTTAAAATTACTCTTCCACTTTCAATGCCCGGTATCGTAAGCGGTATAGCGATGGTATTTTTGCCCGCCATGACCAACTATGTTGTACTTGATATGCTCTATAACAGTACATATATAATGGGCAGTCTCATCGGAAGTTATTTCTCGGCTTATGATTGGCACAGCGGATCGATGATAGCTTTGGTACTGTTACTTATTATAGTTGCTTTTACGCTTCTGACGGGCGGTACCGAGGAGGAAGATAAGAATAGGGGGGCACTGCTATGAAAAAGATTATTGGCCCCGTTATCATAGTTTTAGGACTCATATTTGTATATTCGCCCATAGTGATACTGTCTCTTTACAGCTTTACGGATGCGACGACAATAGGAGCTGTCAGAGGATTTTCATTAAAGAATTATATTACTCTTTTTACAACGCCTGAGCTTGGAAGCATGATCTGGGGAACGGTTGCGCTTGCTCTTGTAAGCTCTCTTATAGCAACTGTGCTTGGAACATTGGGCGCAATAGGCTCTTTTTATTCAAAAAAGAGAATGAACAGCGCTTTTGGAATAGTTAACCAGATTCCTGTTGTAAATGCAGATGTTGTGACGGGCTTTTCACTTTGTATACTGCTTGTCGTTGTCTTTGGCGTAAGCAAGGACACATTTATTCCGCTTATTGTCGGACATGTCACATTGAGCGTACCTTTTGTATATTTATCCGTAACACCTAAGCTTAAGCAAATGGATCCCAGCTTATATGAGGCGGCACTTGATCTGGGCGCTTCACCGGCGGTGGCACTAAGAAAGATTATCTTGCCCCAGATTTTCTCGGGCGTAGTATCGGGCTTTGCCATGGCAGTAACCCTGTCACTTGATGATTATTTTATTGCCACATATACCAAGCCTGCTACTTTTGATACAATCAGCACTTATGTTGTAAATGCGACCAGGGGTTCTCATACTGAGATCAAAACTGCTTTATGGGCGCTCTCGACCGTGATTTTCCTGATAGTTGTTTTGGCGGCTGTGGGAATGAATATTTATCGCCATAAAAATGAAGAAGATGAAAGGAGAGAGGCAGCATGAGAAAATTTATAGCTTCTGTCCTTTTGATAACTACCGTTATTGCAACTTTAAATTATGGCCCTTCAATGTATTCTGAGGCGGCTTCAATATCGGAAGTTGCAGAGAAATCCGGGGTTTTAACTGAAGAATCAAAAAAATCCGGCGAGGAAATAGTCCTTAAAGTATGTAACTGGGAAGAGTATATAGATGAGGGTGGATGGGATGATGACGAAACCATAGACCTTGAAAGCGGAGATATAAGAGGGGACAACTCCCTTGTAGAAGATTTCGAGGAATGGTATTTTGAAAACTATGGTAAAAAAGTAAGAGTTGAATACAGCTGCTTTGGAACAAACGAAGAACTGTACAGTATGCTTACCATAGGAGATGAGTATGATTTGGTCTGCCCCTCTGACTATATGATAATGAAGCTCATGAGCGAGGGCATGCTGGAACCTTTCGACAACAGTTTTTTTGATGAATCGCTTGAAAACAATTACTATGTAAAGGGTGTTTCTCCTTTTATCAGGGATGTTTTTGAAGAAAATGAGATAGGCGGAGAAAAGTGGAGTAAATATGCCGCCGGATACATGTGGGGTGTTACAGGAATAATATACAACCCGGAATATGTTGACAGAGAGGCTGCCTCAACCTGGAAGATATATACTGATGAGGATGTCTACAGGCGCATTACAATAAAAGATAACGTACGTGATGCAATGTTCGCCGCTATGGGTGCGGTTAAGTCGGACTATCTTTTGAGCGATGAGTTCATTCAGTCACCCGATTACTCCGAGAGACTTATGGAGCAGATGAACGATGTGTCCGATGAAACGCTTAAAAAAGTACAGGATTATCTCCAGAACGCAAAAAATAATCTGTATTCCTTTGAGACTGACAGCGGAAAATCCGACATGATCACCGGAAAAGTTATAGCAAATTACCAGTGGTCGGGTGATGCGGTCTATGCGATGGATCAGGCCGAGGAGGATGACTTTATATTGGAATTTGCGGTACCCGAGGAAGTAACCAATCTATGGTTTGACGGATGGGTAATGCTCAAAAACGGTGTGGAGGATAATCCCGGGAAAAAGCATGCCGCACAGGAATTCGTTAATTTCCTGTCTAAACCCGAAAATGTGGTTAGAAATATGTACTATATCGGATACAGTTCCGTTATTTCCGGCGGTGAGGATGACAATACCGTTTACGACTATATAAAGTGGACATACGAAGCTGATCCGGAAGAGGAAGAAGAGACGGTAGAGTATCCTTTGGGATTTTACTTTAGCGGTGATGTGGGTGATGAAGATTATATAATAACTACAAGTCTTGATCAGACAAAAAGGCAGCTTTATGCGCAGTATCCGCCTTCTGATGTGCTGAAAAGAAGTGCGGTTATGCTGTATTTTGATTCAGGCACCAATGCCAAGGTCAACAGGATGTGGATAAATGTAAGATGCTTTAACGCAAAAAATATTCCTGTTCCGGTCGTTATAATACTGCTTGCCTTACTTGGGTGCGGAATCTTTATAATAATCAGATCCAGAATTAAGAATAAAATGTAATATACGGAGCTAAAAATGAAAAACTATACAGAGACAATGAACAGAATTATGAAAGCCGAAGTTGATGAAGGCAGGGTAAAAGGGAACTCAGCTCTTGTCTTTAAAAACGGAATGGAAGTATATTACGGAGAATTCGGATATGCTGATGCGGAAAAAGAAAAGCCGATGAAAAGAGATACCATAATCAGACTTTTTTCCATGACCAAACCTATTACCGCCGTTGCTGCTATGATAGCTCAGGAAAGGGGCCTCATAGATCTTAACGATCCTGTTAGCATGTACCTTCCCGAGTATGCAAATATGAATGTACTAAAGGAAGTAAAGGATGATGAGGGCAAGGTGGTTTCTTATGAGGAGGTGCCTGCGTCCGGGGCCATTACAATAATGAATCTTATGACTATGACCTCAGGTATTCCTTACGGCGAGGACTGGGAAGGCTGCAGCGAGGTAGGCAGGAGAATGCAGGTCATCTTTGACGAGATCATAGATGGTATTAATAAGGGTGAGAGGATATCCACAAGAGAGGTTGTAAGACGTATAGCTTTAAATCCTTTGATGTTTGAGCCGGGTGAAAGATGGATGTACGGGCTGTCGGCAGATATACTTGCGGCTGTTATAGAAGTAGCTACAGGGGAAAGATACGGAGAATTTCTGAAAAAAGAAATATTTGATCCCCTTCAGATGCCTGATACAGGATTTTTTGTTCCAAAGGAAAAATGGGACAGATTTGCCATGAGCTACGATTATATTCCTAAGAAGGAAACGAAAACCGGAGAGAATGAGTTTGAGCTTGTGGCGGCAGATTCATGTCATCTTGGGGAATATTATCACGAGGATGTGGCGTACGAGGCCGGCGGATGCGGTCTGGTTTCAACAATCGACGATTATGCTCATTTTGCAATGATGCTCGCTAATGGTGGAATATATAAGGGACAAAGGATTATCAGCTCCGCTTCCGTAAAGTTTTTGGCAACAAATCATCTTACCTCAGAACAGACTGCAGCTCTTGATTGGGACAGTAACAGGGGTTATGGATATGGTTGCCTTATGAGAGTGCTTGTAAATCAAGGAAGAGCGGGAAGCCAGGCGTCACTTGGAGAGTTTGGCTGGGACGGATGGACGGGCAACTATATGTGCATAGATCCCGAAAAGAAACTGGCGTTATTATACTTTATACAAAGAAGGGGCGCCGGAACGACACCCCTTGTCAGAAAACTTCGTGCAGTTACATATGGAGCACTGGACTAAATAGTGGCTCGATTCATCCCGAAATGGAATGATATAATAGGCGACAAGTAAAGGATGGCTTAGCGAATCAGTCCTCTTTATCTTCGGCTTCGCCTGCTACAGCTGAAGTGACTGCTGTTATAACAGCTACAATAACAACTGCTATTATAATTATAAGTCCGCCTCCCAAAAGCATAAAGAGCATAGCCTGTTCATTTGTGGCGGAACCTGAAAGAAGCGATAATAAATTCATCATCATATCTCCTATGTTCTATGATAATCCCTCAGCAAGGCTGAGAAGTCTATTCGCGGAACATTTTTATTTTAACACAAAACAAAAGCCGGTACAATGTTTTTAAACAATTGTATCGGCTTTTGCCATAGGAGTGTATTATATTGTGTACTTTTAATCGGTTAGTGTTTGTTTTGAACACAGCCTGTTAAAATAAGGAGATGATAGCCTCTACCAAAAGGGGATGCCTAATCACAAAGTGAATTTCGGGGGCGTTCATTTTTGATATTATCACCAATGTTTCTCCGTATTTTGTAATCTTTATGTTCTTGAAATAATGGTTTTTGTCATCTGATAGGGTTACAGGCTCGATATTAGAATTCGTCGCTAATAGCGTTCTTTCTTTTTGACAAAGTGCATTGAATTCATTATTTTTATCTTCCCCATATATATCCATAAGTGGCAGTGCGCGCGAAAACAAGGAAAGTCGCCTCGCTTCCGCCGCTTTTAGGTCTGTAGGTCCTGAACTGAGTGTAAACAAGGCTGTCTTAAGATTTTTTGAAGAGCATTCTCCTATTAAAGAACAATTACCTGAAATCCTAATTAAATGTTGAAAATCGCTCTCCGGTTCAGAGATAAGGTAGTAGGGGCTTATGAGTCCGGTCATATATAGGGGAATCCAGCTCTCTAACCCCAGCATCATTTCATTAAAAGGCCGGTTCAGATCATGTATTATATGAAGGTTCAAGCCTTTCTTTAGCATCATTGCCAGCCCTATCATCCAGTTTTTGGAGAACTTTTTGTCAGAGGCAAGCTCCTCCATAGGGAGGTCGGAGTATTCCCATACCGGATCCTTTGAAGAAGACAGGACAGTACGCCTTATAAATTCGAGCTCAGCTTTTTTCATGCCTTCAACGCCGGAGTAGTGCTTTGACCCACTGAATTTAAGCGGAGTGCTGATAGCTTTGATCTTGTCAAAGTGAATCTGCTTCATATAGTCGTCTAGATCGAATTCATCAAGTTTTGAAAGGAATTTGCCTATGCTTTCCTGCTTATCGGATGAAATATTATCCGAATCTGCAGAAAAACCGGAATTATCTAATGATAGCAAATAATTTGCTATCTTCAGGGCTCGCCCTTCGTTGGTGCCGAGGGAGGAGGAGGGACAGCTGATGGCCTTGGACAGATCATTTATAGCCTGCACTTCGGTGCAGCTAGAGGCCATGCACTTACTTATTTTTGCTGTAAAACTGATATAATCCGATGGGGCTCTTTCGTTTCTGATAACTCGGGTGATAAAAGATGCATCATAACCGGTTATAGAAGCAATCTTGGATCGGCTGATCTCTAAAAGGCCGACCAGGATGCCAAGGCGTCTGGCATATTCTTTTTTATTGATCCCGGCTGAGGGTATCTCATTTAAAAGGGAATCGTAAATGCTTTCAGGGGGATTTATCCCGGCTTCTATAAATAAGTTTTCCAGACCCTTGACAAGGGAAATGAATTCCTGACTATCACAGTCCGGAACACGGCTGCCGTTACGGTATCTTGAGATGGCTGAGTCCGAAAGCCCTGTAGCGACAGACAGGTCATGGGCGCTGCAGCCTAGAATTTCCATATATTTTTCTAATTTATCACTAATTGCCATAACTGATAGATCTACTCCTAATGATGTTTGTATTTTATACTATTTATATGAGTAAAAGGATATATTTGACAATGTGTCAATGACAGAACGGAAAAACAAATGAAAAAGTATATATAGATATGATAACATTCTATTGCTAATGGGCAAAATTTTTTTACTTAATTATTTCAAAAGCTATCGCAAAAAAGTGTGAAAGTGAGGAAAAATGAAAAAGTTGAAAGAATTGAAAAAGAAATTGATGGCTATGCTTACATCGGTGGCAATGGTGGTCGGCATGGTCGCAGGAGGCCTAGGATTAGCGCCGATGGCGGCTTATGCGGATACGGTTACTTATTTTACGATAGACGGATATGATGCTACCGGTACGGTTACCTATCCTATAGGTAACGAAAATGTCATACTTACATTTGATCAAAGCAGGGTTGATAATGATGGAAAGGTTTCTATTACAAATGATCAAGCAAGTACAATAGTTGCAGCGTTGAATGAAGCTGTAACGAACGTTTCCGGATTTAATTCGGAAACTATGCAGGCATACTTTGAGGCCTCTGATGGCTTTAAAGGTAATTTGACATGCACTGAAGGAACATTTGCAGGTGACTTTGGCCTGCCTGTCGGCTTAGCTATTACCTTTCATATAGCTGCTAAAGACAATAACTCCGGCGGCGGTGAAGGAGGCGGTCAAGCCGGTGGAAATTCCCAAGCGCATGTCACTATGTCCAGCGATGGTGGCGACTGGCATGGTCAGCCCTGCGTTCGGGAGAATTATAATTATTATGAGGATATGTCAATTGACTGGAACTGCCAGGCACAAAACTCATATAGACTTGTCTCTTTGTTTGTAAACAATAATAATGAATGGCGCTCCGGAGCCGGCTTTGAGGAAGACGGACAAGCTGTAAATGAGAGAGATATTTATTATGATGCAAAGGATGATCCCAGTACAGTAGATCTTACTTTTAAATTTAATTTTGGGTATCGTCCTTATGGAGATGATCCGGTTATAAAAATTAATAATACAGACTATCATGTTAATCAATATGTAGATTTAAACACCAAAGCAGGATGGCTTGATGCTTTAATCTTTGACAGAAATGTAGATTTTGGAGGTTTGGCTTTCACTATTCCAAATGTTCCTGCAAACATAGATGGCCAGGGCATTGCTCAGTTAAACATAGTATGTAATTTCCGTCCTTCAAATTTTGAGGAGTGCTATATTGCCAACTATGGATGGGGAGGCACTGATCCTAATGAGGATACCTACATAGGTAACTCTACCTTGACCGTATATTCCGTTCAATATCCTGCTGACTTGGGAGGACAGACATATAGTTTTAGCACTATTCAAACAGAGGCAGGGTATACCGAAGCTCAAAAGAGTGCCCAATATGTTTTATATGAATCAAACGACAGGGGAAGCGGAATGCTCATACCTGTCGGAAGTATCGTAACTATGGGTGTTGCACCTAATTTTGGTTATCAGGTTACTGAATTTACCATAAACAATCGTTCTATCACAAGAAATGATTTCGGAACTTCTGATGATGTTGCTGTATTTACTTTTGAGGTAACTTCAGGAAATTATCATGTAGGTGCCAGAGTTGATGAGGTAGATAATGAAGTTGCAACGGATTCTGCAAGCGGAATCAGTGCCGGAGCCGTAGAAATAGGAGCTGGCGATTCTTCAATGTCTATCGGTAGTGCACTACTTGAAGTTGAGGATGTAACCGTATCCGAGGAGCAGGTAGCAAACTTTGCAAATGCTGCCGGCGAATATGAAGTATCAAGCTATGTGGATATTTCACTTTTCAATAAAGTATGCAAGGGAACTACAGAAGATGCATGGATCACACCGGTAAACAGCCTGAGCAGTCAAGCAACCATTTCGCTTGCACTTAATGAAGATGTTTCAGGAAAAGAAGTAGTAATAGTCCATGAATTATCAGACGGAACCTATGAAGTTATACCTACTGAATATATATCGGAGTACAACGCAATTGTATTTGAAACAAGCAGTTTCTCCAACTATGCAATTGCATTAAGAGACGGAACTCCTACACCTGCCGATCAAGACAGCCAGGACAGTCAGGACAATCAAGAAGGACAGCAGAGTGGTTCAGGAAATAAAAGCTTCAATGATAAATATATGGATACTTTATCCGACTTAAGTGATTATATAGGAGAGCTGGGTGTCAACAGTGATACTACGATAGTCTATAGTGGAGGGGATTCCATTCCGGAATTTGTTATGGCTAAGCTTAAAGATTGTCCCAATGTATCTATCGAATTCAGTTATACCTATGAAGGTGTTAAATATGATGTATTGATAACCGGAAAGAGAATGGCTGAATTATACGATGAGACAATTCCCTGGTACGGACCTTTGTGGCTTGCACAGTATTTTTCCAGATAGAGAAATATTGAAATAGTGTAGAATGCCGCCCTGAATCAAACAGGG
>JAIKXH010000081.1 GCA_024684215.1 Lachnospiraceae bacterium | reverse complement strand
TTACCGGCGCTTTCCATCGTTTTTTCACGAAGTGCAAGATCGGCCATTCCGATAACCGCATTCATAGGCGTGCGCATTTCATGGCTCATGTTGGCAAGGAAGTCTGATTTCATTTTGGCAGCTTTCCTTATCTTGGCCTCATGTGCTTTCAGCTCTGTCATCATGGTTGCAGTCTCTTCTGCAAGAATACTCACCTCGTCTTTTCCGAATTTATGTCCGTTTATTTCATCAATGATATTTTTATCTCTTGTAATACCATATTCACTAATGTTTTTAGTAAGAAATATAAGTCTCGAAACATGGAATCTGTATATTACAAAGAGCATCAGTATTTCGAGCAATGTTATGATTCCGGATATTCTGATACCCAAATCTATCGCGTGAAGCAAAGCCTCCTTGTTTATCCTGTCCACGTCTACCTCGGCACTGATAATACCGACTTTTTCACCGTTAATAATAAGAGGATAAAAATATGAATAAGTGTGACCGTATTCATTGTCCCACTCCTTTACTTCGTCAAGTACTTCTCCTCCATCGTACACGCGCCATAAAAGCTTGTATTCATCTCCGCTGTAATCTGCCAAATAGTCGATATTCATGGCTCCCGCGTTGTCTTCACTGGGCTCTCTCGCTCCTTCTATCATATAGTATGCGGACCCATCGCTTTCATTGCAGGCAAGAAAATAACAAAACGAAAGATCAAATGAATCTCTGGTATCTTCAAATGTAAGGAACCAGTATTTCATAAGATAAACATAATATAAATTCTGTAATTCATCCGTCATCTCGGATGGTTTTATATCACTGCCAAAACCTTTTCCGGGATACTCCTTTGCAAATGCCGCATAAAACTCTTCTCTTGCAGATATATACTCATCAAAATCAATAGGTTCGATTACCATCTCCTGCATGTGCAATAAATAATAATCCCTAAACTCTAAAAAGGAATCGCCCTCCTGCATTATAAGAGCATTCAGTCTTTCATCCGTCTGTTTTATTCTTTCAATACTCAGTTCATTAAATGTTTTAACCTGAGTATGGTATGTGGCTATAAAAGTCGATACAAGAACGACTACGGAAAAAGCCGCAAATATAATAGAAAGTTCTACTATGAGGCTATGTTTCTTTTTCATACGCAATCTCCCAAGTATAGAAACGTGAACATCTTCCCGATAAAATCCAAGTCGTAAAAAAGAATCAGATAAAAAGAATTAATATACTATTTTAATTTAACATTTAAAATAAAAATGCGCCCCTGTGTTTCAAGAGACGCATATTAAAAATTTGATTATATTGTATATCATTTTTATCTTACATTCAATGATAATAAGGCATTATTATTTGTGATTGGCCTTAAGATCCTTACACTTTGCGATAAACTCATCAAGAGTCATTTCGGTAGTTTCATCGGTATCACGGTCACGTGCGGAGATAGTACCGGCTTCGGTTTCCTTCTCACCAAGGATAAGCATGTAAGGAACTCTGTCTTCCTGACGAGCGGCACGAATCTTGTATCCTACCTTTTCGTTTGAAGCATCAATCTCGGTACGGATTCCCGCATTGTCAAGAGCTTCGTATACCTTTGTAGCATAGTCGATATGCTTCTCTGAAACAGGGATAACCTTTACCTGTACCGGAGCTACCCAGAAGGGGAATTTACCTTTGGTCTCTTCGATAAGATATGCCATAAATCTGTCAAGTGATCCAAGAATTGCTCTGTGAAGAACAACAGGAGTCTGCTCATTGCTGTTAGAATCAATATACTTGAGGTCAAACTTCATAGGTAAGCAGAAGTCAAGCTGACAGGTTGAAAGTGTATATTCTGCACCTACTGCGGGCTTAACGTTAACGTCAAGCTTAGGTCCGTAGAATGCTGCCTCACCGATCTCCTCGGTGTAATCGATGTGAAGGTCGTTTAATACCTGGCGGAGTGCATCCTCTGCCTTGTTCCACATCTCATCATCGTCATGATACTTCTTTTTATCTGCGGGATCACGAAGCGAAAGCACGCAGCGATAATCCGTAATATTGAAATCCTTATATACATCAAAGATAAGGTCAACAACCGATTTAACCTCTCCCTCAATCTGGTCGGGAGTAACAAAAAGGTGCGCATCATTCTGGCAGAAATGTCTGCCACGCTCGATTCCCTTAAGTGTACCGCTGGCTTCAAATCTGAAGTCGTGCGCAATTTCGCCGATTCGGATGGGAAGCTGACGATATGAACGTGGCTTGTTGGCATAAATCATCATGTGGTGAGGGCAGTTCATGGGACGAAGTACAAATGACTCTCCCTCAACTTCCATTGCAGGGAACATATTGTCCTTATAATGATCCCAGTGACCTGAAGTCTTGTAAAGATCCACACTTCCTACACAAGGAGTCATAACATGCTGATATCCGAGCTTACGCTCTTTTTCTTTGATATAATTCTCAAGCTCCTGCCATACGGTATATCCCTTGGGAAGGAACATGGGAAGTCCGCGTCCTACGAGATTGTCGGTCATGAAAAGGCCCATTTCCTTACCGATCTTACGATGGTCACGCGCTCTCGCCTCTTCCATTTCCTTTTCGTACGCTTCAAGCTCATCCTTGGAAGCAAATGCAACACCGTTGATACGGGTAAGCATCTTGTTCTCTGAATTGTTTTTCCAATATGCTCCGGAAATACCGGTAAGCTTAAATGCCTTTAAAGCCTTTGTATAGCAAATATGAGGTCCTACACACATATCGATGTACTCGCCCTGCTGATAAAAGCTGATGGGAACATCGTCAGCAAGGTCTCCGATATGCTCAACCTTGTAGAGCTCTCCGCGCTCTTTCATGAGCTTTATGGACTCTTCGCGGGATAAAACAAAAGATTTAAAGGGAAGGTTCTCTTTAACGATCTTCTGCATTTCAGCTTCGATCTTGGGGAAATCTTCATCGGAAATTACTGTTTCGCCAAGGTCTATATCGTAATAGAAACCTTTCTCTGTCGCAGGACCGTATGCAAAATGAGCCTCGGGATAAAGCCTCTTTACAGCCTGGGCAAGGATATGGGCTGCACTGTGACGGATTATATGGAGCTCTTCCTCAGGGCTGCACTCTCCGTTTGTGCCGTTATTGAAAACAACTTTCATCAGTAATTCCTCCTAAATAAACGCTTATTGCTTTGAACAAGCGAAATCTTTAAAAAATAGCAAATTTAATTTTAATACTCCTCAGAAAAAAAGTAAAGGCAAAAACCTTTTAAATTGCAATTAATTTGCAATTTAATCGCAGATTACACTGACTATGTACTGCAGACTATGTACTGCAGACTCTGCTCTACTGAATATTATAACGAACCTTCTTTTCGTCCGTTAAGACAGCATCACTGAATTCGTTTTTTGCCATCTTTATCAAAGTCTTATAATCTTTATAAAAAACTCTGTCCGTTTGATTGGTGTAGGCTATATAAAATGCCTTGTTGGCAATGGAATATACAACCGTACTGTCACCGCTTGCTTCGGCTATTGTTGCAAAGCTGTCTCCGTCCATAACAACAGCCTTTCTGCTTCCGCTCAGCGCTATTTTTCCGTCACCCTCGCTAATAAAATCTATTTGTCCGTTCATGCTGACGATTCCTACGATTTCATTTTTTTCAATATCCCTTATCTTTACAGAATAATCGTCATTCTGGGAAAGCAGATATTTACCGTCTCCGATAAAATTCAAATAAGTATTGTAGGTTGTCTCTAAAGGGATTATGTCCTTGCATTCACCCGTAGCCGCGTCAAAGACCCTGATATTTCCGTCAAGACATCCCATAGCGATCATATTACCGTCCTTATTTATCGTAAGACTGTTTGTGAATCTGGAGACATCGGACTGTATCAAATCATCATTTTCAAATTTTGTAATATTTCCGCTTTCAATATCTATCTTTGTAAGTCCACTCTTATCGAGTGATACATAGACACTTTTTCCATCCTCTGAGATGCATGCGTTCAAAATCATATTATTGTCAAACAGATCGGAATCATCTAACGAATATACAATCTCAAATTTCTCAAGATCCGCAATCATCACGGATCTGTATCCACACAAGAGGGCGTATTTTCTGTTCTCTGTAATATAGCTTCCGGATAAAGTGAAGTAGTCTATATAGTCTTCAAAAACTATCTCTTTATCTTCTTTGGTCTCTAAATCAAAGATCTTTAAAAGCTTTGAACTTATATGTATGAGCTTGTCACCATTGGTTACAAGTTGTTTTGGTGCAACCGTATCTATATCAGTAATCTTGTACAGCTCATTTCCGTCGGGACCGCATACAATGTATGCCTCCTCATCGAAGCTGCGCAATAGCAAATACTTTCCGTCATCTGTGGCTCTTACTATATATGCATCAGTTTCTGACTTTCTGATAGTCTCAAGATCCGGTGCAAGATGTTGTGTCAAAACATAAATATTTGAGCTAAGCGATTCGTTTACCGTGATAAAGTAATCAAAACCAACCACATCGGTAATGGCTTTTCCGGTATCTACAGAGCGCCCGGTAAATTCACCGGTGTTAAAATTCGCTTCCACTATCTGGCCGTCCGAAAGTCCGGCAATTCCTCCTCCGTTATTTCTATATAGCGTAAGGGAAGCGATAGAATTCGAGAAAAACAGGCTTTGTATTACTTCTCCGTTTTCCTCATCTAAAGTGTATGCATACGAACCGTGTGTGACTACGATTTCTTTTTTCTTTGCATCTCCGACTTCATATACATGTGACTTAAGATTGACATCGTAAACCCAAAATCTTGTATTTTCTATATCGACATCTTTTATCCATTTGACCCGACCGGTAGGTGAATCAATAACACAAACCTTGAGAAAATTCTCATCACTTAAAATGTCCGCTCCGAGAGCAAGACAAAAATCTCCCGACTCAAGCTTCTCGATTTTGGAAATATAAGACACCGGCAGCTCTACTATATTTGTACTGCCATCCTCTATATTAAAAAGTGTAGCAGTGGTATTTTCACCGCTTTCTGTCCGGTTTTCCACAAAAAGCGTTTTACCCTCTTTTGAAAATTCATTTTTGCCGGAGGGCTCATATCCCTTTGGATAATCTATAGACTTTAATACCTTGCCGGTCTTTAAATCCACTATATCGACAACGTAATCCTTTTTATCAAATATAGCGAATATCTCCTGCTCAACACTGTCGTAAACAACCTCTTTACAGCACGTCAAAGCTGCAATACCGTTATTTATATCAAAGCTGCAGCTGCTTAAATCGCTCCTGCCTAAAAGCTCTTTGCCTTCGGCAAGTTTGTAAATAAGACTTCCGTCATACCCGTATTTATAGAGGGCATCGTTTGTGACAATATATACTCCGTCAGCATCGGCGTCGTAATTTCTAACCTCCTCGCGGCTGTTGTTCTCGTCTACAAACGCAGGTATTTTGACCTTAAGTTCAAATGTTTTAGCATCCCTTGCATATACGTTCATAGCGGTATCAAGCACAAGGAAAACCGAGCGGTCCGCATTTATCTTTGAAGATTTCACCTTAGAATCATGCTCAAGAACTCTGTCAAATGAATAGTAATCGCCGGTAGAATATGCATACAGACTTTGTGCCAGTGCGTACTCTGCCTGTCCTACATAAGGTCTGTCGTTTTCTTCCGAAGGGAGAGCCTCTATTGCAACCAGGGCCGCATCAGCTCTTTGTCCTTCGCCTAAAAGCGAAAGAGATTTTTCTGCGTAAAACTTAGCCTGGTTTACTTGCTTTTCCTTGTATTCTCTTAAGATTTCATCCGCAAGACGGGTCTTTTCATCGGCAAGTTCACTTTTTTCCTCAGCAAGTTGCGCCTTTTCGTCAGCTAGCGCTTTCATCTTTTTTGCAACCCCGGCGTTATAAATACCGAAAGCCGCTCCCGCAAGTGCCACCACAGCGGCAGTCGAAGATACGGTTGCTATTGTCCTTTTTATGATTCTTTCTCTGTGGCGCTGCCTTAGATCGTCATAACTGCATCCGAGAACCGGCGCCGCAAGTCTTAGTATCTCTGTCTTAAACTTGGTGTTTCTCTCCTTTGCGGTCTCTCCTCTTACGTCTGCCGCCAAAGGCTCCACGGGATTTCCGTTTTCATCCGAAAGAAGAAGCGACGGAAAGCTCTCATCGGGTTCACCCTCAATAAGCACCGCAAGGATATGCTCCCTGCCGTGCATCTGTATAAAGGTCTCAATCTCTTTGCAGACCCAGTATGAGCCCGGAGTATTCGGAGAGCAAATGACTATAAGGAATTCCGACTGCTCCAAAGCACCTGAAATATTGTCGTTTAAATCGCTTCCGATAGGAAGCTCCTCCTGGTCTCTGAAAACTCTCTGAATCTTTTTCTTTCCTGTTTTTTTCTGTACTGCCGCCGGCACATGATAAGTCTCAAGACCGGTGTGTACTTTTTTTGCCATCTCCATATCAAGCGGAGTATGACGATAGCTTATAAAAGCATCATATCTCATGTTCTATGTCCTGCTAACCTTAATATGTAAAAACACTGTGCATCATATAAAATGATATCAAATAAAGCAATATCATATAAAGCAATATCATATAAAGCAATATCATATTAGCCTTTATGATAGGTCTTTTCAAATATGTTCTTTGCGATAATATAAATATCCGACAGATCGTCGGTTCTTACCGCAAGATAATCACCGGGTAAGCCAAGGTAATACTTATCGGGATCCCAGCTTGTAAATACCTTTACTCTGTGATCTATCACTTTTGCGTAAATGCCTTCTCCTCCGCCGGCTATTGCACTCTTTGCATACGGCAACAGCTCGTATTTTTTTCCGCTCTTCGAATCAATAACCGATGGTGAATATTCGCCCGGGTAGGTATAAGGCTCGTCTGAAGTTTTATATGACCTCTCGAATTTTGATTCCTTGATGGGATATATTTCGCCTTCTACATTTATTACGATATAGACATCATCCTCTACAACTATGTCCACATCTCCCTCTAAGGTCCTGATCATAACTTTGCTTCCGGGGCTTGCAATATCCTTGCACTTAACGTAACCGACCATGACTTCGTGCTTTAAATACTTCTCGTATCCGGAAATATCTTCATCCTTTATTCCGGCATAGATTATTTCAGATGTCTCAAAGTATTTCTCCATCCTGCCGTTCATAAGTGCCTTGATACAGTCGGTATCGTAGCTTGTCCCTTTTTGTTCTATAAGGTCTTTTTTAAGGAAACCGCCTGCTTTTACCAAATGGCCTCCGCCGCCTCCCAGTCCGTCCGCAATATATCCCGCGAGTTCGCTTGCCTTCACTTCCTTGACACAGCTTCTTACTGATATCTTTACTCCAAACGGAAGCACGCTGTAGACAAGACACGTTTTTACGCTATCCACTTCCAAAAGCATATCGCTTATTATTCCCAAAATATTGGGATCGCAGGGTTTGGCCTCCACAACAGAGTATGCGTATGTATCGTTATATTTAGCATGCTTGAGGGCATCCCCGGCAATAACCAGTTCTTCCCTTGAGAGGTTGGAATTCTTAAACAAAACTATATCAGCGGTATTGTACGCAGCAAAATCCCTTAGGTCTTTGTCGGAAGGATGAGAAATTTCCGCAAATCCGTTTGTATCGGTCAAAAGGCCGTAGTACAAAGCGGTAGCGATATTTACATCTTCGTTGTAATCTATCCCCTCTTTTTTAAGAAGCTCCGCCATTACCGTTGCACATGATCCGTAATTGCTCCTGACTTCATTCATATTGGGAAGAGAGCCCGATACCTGATGATGGTCAATAACGGCTATGTTTTCCGCATCAAATTTTGTCACATTGCTCTCACCGTACTGGCAATCTACGGTGACAAGGAGCTCCGGCTTTTCGAGTTCCGTGACATACTCCACGGGAATATTTAAATTTTCTATCATCAAAACAAGATTGCTTTTTGACGCGGCAAACTTTCCTCCGTATACAAAGCGGGGGCTTTTACCGTTTTTCTCAAGATACCACTTAAGCGCAAATCCACTTGCCAAAGCGTCTGCATCAGGGTTGTCATGACATTGTATTACTATATTGGAAAAAGCTAAAAGATCTTTAAGATTTAATGACATTTTTATCCCTCTTTATAAAAGTAACCGACTTACTTTTTACCCTACAGGGTTGATTATATCAATGTGCAAAAAAAAAGACAAGAGAACGCCTCTCCTGTCTTTGTATCATTAAATTCATATTTTATTCTATCTGATATCATTTTGAAGATATCTTGTTATTACTGATATGCTTTACTTGCTCCAGCCGCTCTTTGTGATGATATCCTCAACTTCGTTTTTGGGAACATCAAGCGAAATTGCAAGTTCACCGAAAAGAAACTCCGCAGCAATGCGATAATATTTGGCATCAACAGCGGTCTCCTTGCGGCCTGCCGCTATACGCTTCTGTCTTCTCTCATATATGGTTTTTACAAGGCTTACAAGCTGTTTCATGTCATTACTTCTGACACAACCCTTATATAAACCCTCAACCATTTTTTCATTAGGTATATCCAAACACTCTATATCGGGAATAGCAGAAACAAAATCCTTTGCCTGCTCACCGGTAAGAATCGGTCTCACCGACTCGTCCGCAAGCGCAACCGGAATATACACAGTACTTGCGGCACTGTAAACCGGTTTTAAAATATAATACTTTTCATCCTTATCAACACCTGAAATATCCAAGGTGGTGATTTGATCAATCTTGCAGACTCCTTTATTTCCGCAAGCTACATATTCTCCGATATTAAACATAAAAACACTTCCATTTCAAAACAAAAATCGTTTACATAACTGTAGAAACTATTATAACAGAAATAGTTTTAAAATGTAAGTATTTTAACGCTGAAAAAATTCACAAACATATAGCTTTAGTTTTCATTCATCTTGGCTAATTTTGCCGCCTGATCGGCTGCGATACATGCATCGACTATCTCGGCAATGTCACCGTTCATAACTTTATCAAGCTTGTAAACAGTGAGATTTATACGGTGATCGGTTACTCTTCCCTGAGGGAAATTGTAGGTTCTGATTTTTTCGGAACGATCGCCGGTACCAATCTGGCTGCGGCGCATTTCTGCCTCAGCATCATGCTTCTCCTGCTGCTGTATATCATAGAGCTTTGATTTAAGGAGTGCAAATGCCTTTGCCTTGTTTTGAAGCTGTGATTTCTCAGTCTGAGAGTATACAACGATTCCTGTGGGATAGTGAGTAAGTCTTACGGCAGAGTCGGTGGTGTTTACGCACTGACCGCCGTTTCCGGAAGCTCTCATTACGTCGATTCTGATGTCCTTTTCGTCAATCACAATGTCGATATCCTCATCCGCCTCGGGCATAACCGCTACTGTACAGGTTGAAGTATGGATTCTTCCGCCGCTCTCCGTAACGGGAACACGCTGAACTCTGTGAACACCTGACTCGTATTTGAGCTTAGAATATGCTCCCTGACCGTTGATCTGGAATGTTACTTCCTTACAACCGCCTATACCGATCTCATCCATGCTTATGAGCTGTGATTTCCACCCCTGACTCTCGGCATAATGTACATACATACGATAGATTTCAGCCGCAAAAAGTGCAGCCTCATCTCCGCCCGCTCCGGCTCTGACTTCCACGATAACGTTTTTGTCATCGTTGGGGTCTTTGGGAAGGAGCATGATCTTCATCTCCTGCTCAAGCTCTTCAATGCGGTCTTTTGCCTCATTAAGAGTCTCCTTGAGCATTTCCTTCATATCCTCATCGCTCTCGGATTCAAGCATATCAAGCGAATCCTGTACATCGGTCTTACACTTTTTGTATTCGGTGTAAGCTTCCACTAACGGAGTCAGATCGCTCTGCTCTTTCATAAGTCTCTGAAAGCGCTTGGTATCATTTGTAACATCGGGAGAATGGAGTTCCTCCATAATCTCCTCGTATTTAATTAATAAATCCTCTAACTTATCAAACATAACAGTCTCCGATTATATATCTTTATTAAGTAATTAATTTAAATCTTTATCACAAAATATCTGCTTTTACCGAGGTATCATCAGTCATCCAGCACGGATTTAACCGCACATGCAACGCGGTCAAGTCCCGCATAATCCTTGATGATCCTTACTTCTATAAAGCCTTCCTTTTCAAGGAGTTCTCTTACCGCTTCTCCCTGGTCATAGCCTATCTCAAAATAAATGCTTCCGCCCTTTGCAAGTCTCTTTTTAGCCTCGGGGATGATTTTTTCATAAAAAACAAGTCCTGACTCTTCGCCGTCTAAGGCCATCCTGGGCTCGTAATCTTTAACCTCCGGCATCAAACCATCCACTTCCTTTGAAGCTATATAGGGAGGGTTCGATACGATCACTTCATAAGTGCCGTCCACATTTTCAAATAAATCGCTTTGAACAAATTTTATATCAACCTCTTTTCCGAGAATATCGGCTGCATTTTGCTTTGAGACCTCCAAAGCGCCCTCTGATATATCCACTCCAACTCCGGAACAGTCATTCGAATATTTTAAAAGGCTTATAAGTATGCAGCCGCTGCCTGTACACATGTCCAGTATCCTGCTGCCGTCTCTTAGATCCCTCAAAGCCTCCTCCACAAGTATCTCCGTATCGGCTCTGGGAATAAGCACTCTTTCATCAACGCTAAAATCAAGTCCCATAAACGGAGCCTTGCCCGTTATATACCATAAAGGCCTGTGAGTGATTCTTTGATTTAGGGCACCTCTAAGGGCCTCCAATTTATCTTCCGAAATCTCTTTGTCCTTGTTCAAGACCAAATCGCTTCGGTTTATATCACAGTAAATTTCAAGTAAAAGTCTCGCTTCATTTTCCGGCTCTGAAATGCTGCCCTTAAAGAGCGAATCTTTAACGCTTTCAAATATTTCAGATACCGTCACCGCTAATCCTCCCAGTCATCCTCATCGGGCTCGTCAAGCTCAGGTCCGTCCTCCCAGTCATCCTCTTCCAAAATAGTCTCATCAGGATTCTTGAGAGCGGAGAACTCATCTTTTTCCACTTCTTTTGATTTGTAATTAAGCTTGATGTGGTCCTCTTCCTCATCCTCGCGGAGCATTTCGTCGGTAACTTCGTAATCGTAGTACTCCTTAAGATAAGCCTTCCAATCAAATACAGCCTCAACGGATGATATGGCAACCTGAATCATGTGCTTATCAGGCTCCTTTGTGGTAAGGTGCTGAATCCATAATCCGGGAGCGGAAATAATAGAAATAAAGGCATTGTCATATCTGCCGGCAAGTCTCAAAATTTCGTAGGAAATTCCGGCAATAACAGGTATCATGGCAACCCTGACAACAAGTCTGAGCCACATGGTATCCACTCTTATAAAGATAAATAATATAACGCTTATAAATACTACCAGATAAAGGAAGCTTGTTCCGCATCTTTTGTGGAATCTGCTGCTTCTGGTGACATTTTTAACGGTAAGAAGCCTTCCTCTTTCGATACAGTTAATGCATTTATGCTCCGCTCCGTGATATCCGTACAATCTCTTGATATCTTTAAGGCAGCTAATAAATATTATATAGCCCAAAAAGATAACAATCCTTATAACGCCTTCAATTATGGCAACAAGTGAATCGTTTCTTACGAATTTATCGAAAAGTCCCGCAAGATATGTGGGCAAAACCACAAAAAGTCCTATAGCTATAATAAGTGAGATGATTGAGATAATTACAGATGATCCGTTTGATTTACTGTCATTTTTTACTCTCTTGGAATCTCTTCTTGCTTCTTTTTCACTCTCATCATCGTAAAAAGATGCAGAATAATTCAAAGCTCTCATTCCGAGAACCATGGAATCGATAAAATTAAAAATACCTCTGACAAAAGGAATTTTATTAATGGCCGATCCGTGCAAAATACCCGAATAATGCTCCACTTCAACGGTAATATTGCCGTCGGGCTTTCTAACCGCAACAGCATATTTTTCTCCGTTTTTCATCATGACGCCTTCAAGCACAGCCTGACCGCCGATTCCCGAATAACCTTTTTTAGTAGATTCTGCCATAATACCCTCGCTTTAATGTACTGGAAAAATTATAAAGAGAAAAAAAGGTTGAGGAATTAACCTCAACCCTTGACCTTTTTTCTTACTTAAGACCGTACTTCCTATTGAACTTATCAATACGACCATCGGCTCTAGCAGTCTTCTGCTGGCCTGTGTAGAATGAATGGCACTTTGAGCAAACTTCTACGTGAATCTCAGGCTTGGTTGAACCGGTTACGAAAGTATTGCCACAGTTGCAGGTAACAGTTGCCTGATAATACTCAGGATGAATTCCTTCTTTCATTATTTTCACCTCTCTATAAAAAGTATATTAGCGTTTTTAATCCGCACTACCTATGGAACCACAGACAGCGATACAACTATACCATAAGATATAAATGAACGCAAGAACTTTTTATCAATAAATTATACTTCTTTATATTTTAATCTTAATATATTCGCTTATTTTATTTATCCTGCTTCTTTTTTGCACTCTTTTTAAATACAACCAGCAAAATGACTCCGGTAATTATTACTATGGCTCCGATGCAGATTCCGATGATAAGCGGAGCGTTTGCTCCCTTTACGCTTGGCTCTACAACAATTGCAGGCTTAACAGGATCCGGAGCGGAACCTGAAAATGACTGTCCCGAAGGATAAAGTTCGTCATATGTAGCAGAGGGCGCATCTATGCAAACCCAGCCTTTTGAAAGATAGTAGTATGAAACATATCCCCATTTATGACCTGCTTCATCGGTATAAACCTCGGAATAAAAGGCTTTTTCTCCCATATTTGCATTGAAGCCTTCCTTAGCTCCGGGATATTCATAAAAATACAAAGGTGCATTTTCGCCAAGTGCCGCTACATCTATGCTTCCGTCTGCGGATACTATCTCAGCTCCGTGTTCCTCTCTGAACATCACATTGTCGTAAATTTCGGCAAGATAATCCTTAGGAACCCAGCCAAAGCTGGATGAAACACAGCACCACTCATTTCCGGCTTTATCGGTATAAATATATTCTACATATACCTCGGTATTGTTTTCGTAGGTTTCCAAAACAGTCTTTGAAACAGGGGACTCATAAACCTTAAGCCCACCCTCATCCGGCGAGTTGGCAAGAAACTTTCTGTCGTAATTATAGATAAAATCCCTATTGGATTTAAAAAAGCTGCCCTCAGGTTCGTAAATAACGTCTGCAAAACTGTGGGATTCCATAACAAACAGCAGCATTAAACAGGCAAATAAAGCAAAAACAGCAACAATCCACTCTCTGACAGTACCTAACTTTCTCATAAATCCTCCTTAAACAAGCTTTTGTATGATCAGTCCCAATCCATATGAAACCGTATTAAAAACAAGTGAGTACATAAAAGGCTTTTTAAAAGAGAAGCCTTCTCTTCTATTAAACAAAAAATAAATCAAACCTTCAAGTGCAATAACACAAATTTCCGGTATTAATTGTAAAGGAAAGTCCATGTTAAAAATATGGATTATGTAAACCACGGCCGGATTGGTCAAAAGATTTACCAGCGCTACTATAAAAAGGCTTTTCCCTCTTATTTTGAAAAGGAGCGATGCTCCAAGCTCGATAAGCAACGTTAGTGCCAGCGATATGCCAAACATTTTTAAATAAAATTCAATCATATCCCGCTACCGCCCATAATTTACGTTGCCGCCAATAACTTACACTGCCGCCAATAACTACCGCTGTTTTTGTAATGAAAACTTCCTCAACCAAAAAGACTTACGACTTTTTATCTTTTTTTATAAGTATCACAGTCAAAAGTAAAGCTGAAATTACACTTCCTACAGCTCCGACTATATTACCGGAAACAGGGAGCTTTACATCAGAATAAATCATATAAAAGCCTATAAACAAACCGAAGGTTAAAAGCCCGAATGAAAATCCCGGCAATTTAGGCAATCTCTTTATAAGTATATAAAGCGTGATCGGCATAGTCATATTAAAGAAAAACAGTGCCAAAACTCCGCATACCGGTATTTCCGAAAAAACATAAAACACCGCGGCGGCAGAAAGTGAAATCAATGCCGCTTTAAATTCTCCTATCTTAGCTGCCAGAAAGCCGCCGGCCACTTTTCCGAAAACTATCGAAAGTGTTACTATAAGTCCTAAGACAAATCCGTTTTTCCATGAAAAGCCCACTGCCATCCCAACGTAGGACCTGAGTATTACCACCACAAAACAAATAACAGCGGATAAAACAAGATTGAAAACAGAATCCTTTAATCGTGCTTTACTGTCCGATGCATTTATTTCCATGAAGATAAGATGCTTTTCTGCGTAATACAGTCTTAAAAATCCGGCAAGCACCGCAGAGAGCACCAATACTATAAACGCGCCCCTAACTAAAGTTGCGATAAAGGTATAGTCCGAGAGGGTATTCCCAATAAAAAGCCCCAAAGCTCCGGGAGCAACAAATATGCCAAGGCCTCTGCCCTTAAGCTTTCTCTCCTCGTCTTCTCTTATGGAAGTAAGGCCGCCTCCCACATGGAAAAGCGCGTTACCGACTCCCAATGCGGAAAATCCCACAGCCATTCCAAGCAAGGTAAACAAAACTCCAAGCAAGGTGACTACCCAGTAAAAGCGCTTTATTATAATCCTGTTCTTCAGCCTTGAAACCACCAAATCACAGAGCGCACCTATGGGCATCTGCAGACTGAAGGCGTAAAAGTTATAGAACAAATAGCCCTCAGCGCCGTAGCTGCCATATTTTCCAAACATGGAATAAGCACATATTCCATCTATTAAAAAATGTAAAATCGCATTAATTACAAGCATATCTTATAAAAATTTATTGGATCTGACCATTCTTACAAAATCAACATTGTTTCTGGATTTGGAGAACAGATCGAGAATTCTGTCCGTAGCCTCATCGGGCTTTAGTCCGTTTAATGCTTTTCTCATAACATTTATAGCTTCGAGCTCATCTTCTCCGAGAAGGAGGTCCTCACGTCTGGTTCCGGACTTTGCAAGGTCGATGGCAGGGAATATTCTCTTTTCGGAAAGCTTTCTGTCGAGAACGATTTCCATATTACCGGTTCCCTTGAATTCCTCATATACGACATCGTCCATCTTTGAACCGGTCTCAACAAGAGCGGTTGCAAGCACGGTAAGGCTTCCACCTTCTCTCATATTTCTTGCGGCACCGAAAAATCTCTTGGGCATATGTAAAGCCGCAGGATCGAGACCGCCGGAAAGGGTACGTCCGCTGGGCGGAATAACCTGGTTATAAGCTCTGGTAAGTCTTGTGATGGAGTCAAGAAGGATAACCACATCCTCCTTTTGCTCAACAAGTCTTCTTGCTCTTTCTATAACCATCTCGGCAACTCTGATATGATGCTCGGGCTGCTCATCGAATGTAGAATAAATAACCTCAACATTTTTACCGATGATTGCTTCCTTGATATCGGTAACTTCCTCGGGACGCTCATCAATAAGTAAAATTATCATATGTGTCTCAGGGTCGTTTTTAAGCATTGAATGTGCTATCTCTTTTAACAGAGTAGTCTTACCTGCTTTGGGCGGTGACACTATCATACCACGCTGTCCGTATCCTACGGGGCTGACAAGGTCCATGGCTCTCATGGCAACCTTGCAACCGGGAGTTTCAAGCTTAATTCTCTTATCAGGAAAGATAGGGGTAAGATTTTCAAAGGATACCCTCTTTAAAGCTTCCTTTGCAGGGCGTCCGTTTACTCTCTCAAGGAATGAAAGGGGGCTGAACTTTTCCTTCTCTCCCTTCGCCCTCTTGATACCGGTCAAAACATCTCCGGTCCTTAAACGAAATCCTCTGATCTGCTGAGGGGAAACATAGACATCGTTGTCTCCGGGAAGATAATTGGCGCTTCTGATAAATCCAAAGCCGTCTGTCATTACCTCCAAGATACCCTCAACTAAAGTATCTCCCTCCTGGGGAACATAAGTATCCATACTTGCAGCAGGTCTGGCTGAAGGCGCAGCCTGCTCAGGCTCCGGCTTTCCTTCGGCATACTTTTCGCTGCCTGACTCTGATACAACAGATGCCTTTGCATCCTTCAACTCTTCAAAATTAGCGTTCTTTGAAGGCTTGTCAGCTCTGTAGACAATGGTTCCGCCTTCCTCGGGAGATTTTGCTCCCTCCTTAACGTGCCTTCCGTCCTTTGAAGCGTCCTTATCCCCATGTTCTTTATTTGTATGGGGCTTTTCCTTAGCGCGCTCTTTATCCTTTGAACGCTCTCTGTCTGCCTCTGCTATAGAGTTTACTCTGGTAGCCTTGCCGGCTTCCTTTCTGCTCTTTTCATTTGCAATGGCAGCTTCCTGTCTTCTTTTTGCATCAACCTCAATCAGAAGATCTACAAGCTCTTCCTTTTTAAGGCCTGTAATTCCTTTAACTCCGCCTGCTTTGGCAAGTGCCTTAAGCTCTGTTAACGGTAATGATAAAAGTTTTTCTCTCATGGTACCTCTTTCAATAAAAAAATTGTTAACAACAAACAATAAGCAAAACTTAAAACTAACGGTCTAAAAACATTAAATCTTGAAATGGGATTAACACTTTGACTAAAGTTAAATGAAATCGCGGAAATCCTCATAATTGGACTTCCGCGAAAGTTTGCTCATGCAATAGCTCACTATTGCAACTTGACTAGCGAGAGGGGGATTCGAACCCTCGACACCGCGGGTATGAACCGCGTGCTCTAGCCAACTGAGCTATCTCGCCAAAGTTATGTTATGTAACGCGCAAGCGCATGTATATTTTTATACCAAAATCGACTTGATGTCAATTGAAAAAGTGAAAAAAATGAGATTGTATTCGGTTATAAACAATTTTGGCTGCAAAGGGATGGTATTCATAAAAATGAGGTTGCATTTGGTAGCAAGGAAGTAGCGACTGGTGATAATCAGATTCCTATGTTACAATTAGCCGGATGTCATTTTTGATGGCAGCATCCAATTGATGATATTAGAAGTACAAAGGAGTCTTAGTTTTGCCAATATTGTTAGATTTGTTTTTAACCTTTGCCAAGATAGGTCTGTTCACCTTTGGCGGAGGATACGCAATGATTTCTCTCATTGAAAACATTTGTGTTGAAGATAAAAAGTGGATAACCCATGATGAAATGATGAATGTCGCGATTATAGCTGAATCCACACCGGGTCCGATTGCCATAAATTGTGCGACCTACGTCGGCTATAAAAAGCACAGGATTTTAGGTGCGGTGGTCGCTACGGTCGGCATGGTGCTTCCTTCATTTGTGATTATTTTCGCCATTTCAAAATTCATGGAGAGTTTCCTGGAGATAGCATGGATTGCCAATGCGTTCCAGGGGATTAAAATTGCTGTAGGAATTCTTATTGTGGATGCAGCAGTTAAAATGATGAAAAAAATGAAGAAAAAGCCATTTCAAATATTTATGGTTGCATGTTCTACCGTCGCTATGATGGTGATCAGCATTTTCAATTTGAATATTTCTTCAATGCTGATTATGCTGCTTGCTGCAATTGTGGGAATAATGGTGGTTGTAGTGAAGGATCAGGTGCGAAAGGAGAATATTGAACAATGATTTATTTGGATTTGTTTATAGGTTTCCTGCAGGTTGGATTCTTTTCGTTTGGCGGCGCCTATTCTGCCATACCGCTGATCAGAGATGTCGTAAGGGCCCACGGATGGCTCAGCGATGAAATGATTACCTACATGATTGCCATTAGTGAAAGCACGCCGGGCTCGATAATGGTCAATATGGCCACTTATGTGGGAAGTGCCAAGGCCGGAGTGCCAGGAGCGATAATTGCGACAACAGCCGTTGTCATACCGGCCTTCACCATTATTTTGCTTTTGATGGTCATATTAAAAAATTTCCTGGGCAACAAATATGTAGAGGCCGCATTTAGCGGATTAAAACCGGGGATTATCGGCATCATCCTTGCCACAGGAGTGGTGATGATGCTGTCGAATTGCGGAATAGAAATAAAGGGCGATTTTGATATCATGACTGTGGTTCTCACCATCGGCATCGCCGCAATATATTTTGGCTCTCGCAGGGTAATGAAAAAGGGAATCACACCCATCAGCTTAATTTGCATATCAGCTGTTGTTGGAGCAATAGCCTACGGCATCTTTTAGATTCAAAGCATCGATTACAAATTGTAATCGGTGTTTTTTACTTAATAGGAAATTACTCTGTAATATCTTATTAAGTAAAAAACAAGCTTCGCTTGAAAGATGTGTCTCGCCGGCATAGGAAGATAATTGCTTTCAGCAATTGCCGGCTCGCACTACTGGAGTTTTGCAAAGCAA
>JAIKXH010000067.1 GCA_024684215.1 Lachnospiraceae bacterium | reverse complement strand
AATAATCACGGATGCGGCTTTTTCTGGTGGGAAGCCGGATGGATTCCCAGACCCGGCTCAGGATGGGCTACCGAGGCATCACTTAAGTATATGAACGACCCCGGTCCTTGTGGAAACGAATGGGCAAATCAGGCGCTTTTCGATTATGACGGAAATGCACTTCCGACCTGGGAAGTTATCAAAAAATTCAGTATTTAAGCGCATTTATAAAAAAATAGCAATTTTTGGAAAAAAGTTCTTGCATTAATTCTAATGGTATGGTATTATTCCAATGTTGCTTCGGGGTGTGGCTCAGCTTGGTTAGAGCGCCGTCTTAGGGAGGCGGAGGTCGCGAGTTCGAATCCCGCCACTCCGACACTTAAAAACCGTAATTCTTTTGAATTACGGTTTTTGTTTTTTAACTTTTTATATATGTATATATATACACGTTTTTATATATATTGTTTTAATCAAAAAAAGAGCTTTCCGCACATTGATATGCAAAAAGCTCTTTTATTAATTATTATTATTTTCGTTGAGATTATTTGTTACCCGGTGTAAAAGTGAAAACAGATTTTCTCTTTCTTCCTTAGAAAGTCCGCTCATTGTTATTTCTTCAAGAGAATCGATAAATTCGTTTAATTCATCGGTCTTTTTTTCACCAAGCTCTGTGGCAAATACTTTTTTTGCATAATTGCCGGGAGATACCAGGAAGTCTTCCCTGTATATAAGCCCCTGACTTTCCATCTTGGCCAAAAGTACGGCCATGGTTGATGGAGTAACGGAGCAGCGCTGTGCTAAATCCTTTTGAAACATACCGGGGTTACTGCGCAGTACATATAAAACCTTTGGCTGACCGTCCGAGAGGCCTATTTTTCTAAATCCTATGCGTGCCTGTTCGTGATGAGCATTGCTGGCCCTCATCATTGCAATAAAAATTTTCTCTTCCATCATTTCTCCAAATAAAAATGAACGCCTAATTAACGAAAATTATCAATTCTCCGTACGGCGCCTCACCTTATTAGATTAACATATATAAAGATTTTATTCAAGAACCGAAGCGGTGTAGTTATTTGCTTTATGATGTGATAAAATGTGATGTATTAAGATTTTGCGAGGTGAATTATGGCTCAGTTAACAGATTATTTAAAGAATACTTTAAGTCCTTATCACGCAGTGAGATATGCTGCTGACGTGCTTTTGGAAGCCGGCTTTGAAAAGCTTGATTTTACAAAGGATTTTGATTTAAAAAAGAAAGGCAGATATTTTTGCGTTCCTTATCCTACCGCACTTTTTGCATTTACCGTTTCTGACGGAAGCGGAAGCGGAATTCATATAGCTTGTGCTCACACCGATTCCCCTACATTCAGGATCAAGGCGTGCGCGGATATGAAAACTGCCGGAATACGCAAATTAAATGTTGAGCCTTACGGCGGAATGTTAAAAAAGACATGGTTTGACAGACCTCTCGGGGCTGCCGGTACCGTTATGGTAAGAAGCGATAATCCTTACAAGCCTAAAACCGTTATTTTTGAGACGGGTGAGCCCTGGTTTATCATCCCTTCTCTTGCACCGCATATGGATAGGGAGATTGAGGAGAGAAAGCTTGACCCTCAAAAGGAACTTTTACCTATTTACGCACTGTCAAATGAAGGGGAAAGCGACGAGGAATTCTTTATATCGGCTATAGCCGATAAAATCGGCGTTAAAAAAGAGGATGTCCTTGATTATGATTTAAGCCTTTATCTTTGTGAGGAGCCTGTTTATTGCGGTATTAACAAAGAGTTCCTCCTTGCATCAAGAATAGACAATATTGCGTCTGTTGCGGCTCTTACAGAGGGAATAATGGACGGATGCAGCTGCGATGACAACGATTTAAGCATAATTGCTTTGTTTGATAATGAGGAAATCGGCAGCAGAACAAAACAGGGGGCTGATTCCAATATTTTAAATCTGATCATAGACAAAATATTTGCCTCAGATTTGTATAAGGAAAAAAATAAACTCACAGCTATCGCAGGTACAAAAATCTTATCCGTAGACGGCGCACACGGAGTACATCCAAACTATCCCGAAAAGGCTGACGAAACCGCAAAAGCATACATGGGAAAGGGCGTCGTGTTTAAAACAAGTGCAAGCCAGAGATATGTCACCGACCCTCAAATGGGCGCAGTTTTGGTGGCTTTATGTGAGAAAAATAAAATAGAGTTTTCAAGACAGGCAAACAGATCCGGAGCGCCCGGAGGACAGACCTTAGGACCTATCATTTCGTCATATCTTCCCGTGCCCGCAGCGGACCTTGGAGTGCCGATGCTTGGAATGCATTCTGTTAAGGAAACAATGTGTATCAAGGATTATGAGGCTCTTTTAAAGCTCATGAAAGTATGGCTCTGATACAGTATATTTTATACTTTGTGAATTGATATTGAGGGGGAATTATTCCTCTCAATAAGTGTTAAGATTATCTCGTAAAAAGGAACAGAAAAGATTTGAAATGTTTACGGGAGGTCTTGATATGAACATCAAAAATACTGTTTATGCCGCACTCAGCATTATATTGGCTTTAGGGTTAATACTTGGATTTACGCTTGTTGCCAGAGGCGGAAGCAATACGGAAGAGATCGAGAGATCAAAGTATCTCTCTGCGCGCACGGAGGAGTATAAAACTCTTATACGCGATTATTTAAAAGACGGAGCATATACCAATGCCGGAGTTACGGTGACTTATATTACCGAAAATGAGAATTCAAGAGTATACCGCGTAAAGCTTCATCACAAAAGATTTGATGATCTTAGCAGTGATAAAAAACAAAAGGTTTGCGACGATATAATGAATCTTGCTTTTTGTGATGAGAACTGCGAGTTTGAGGTGGTTCTTGATTAGATAAATAGATCACTGTAATCAGCATAAATAAATCACCGTAATCTGCATAAATAAATTACCGTAATTTGAATGACAGAATGGGTTAAAAAGAGGTATAATAATCCGAACGGGTTAACACATTAAAGTGTCAAATCGCTCGTGACAAAGGAGAACAACATGAACATCCCCAAACCTCAAGAAGTCTACAGACATTTTAAGGGCAATTTGTATAAGGTTTTAGCGGTTGCCAAACATACTGAAACAGGAGAAAGACTTGTGGTTTATCAGTCCGTTTCCGATGAAAACGATGTGTATGCCAGACCTTTAGAGATGTTTATGAGCCCCGTGGACAAGGAAAAATATCCTGAGGCTACCCAGCTTATGAGATTCGAACTTACCGCCGAAAACAGTGAGGATGACGCGGACGTTGATGCATTCATGGCTTGCGAGACATATACCGAAAAGCTTACTGCACTGGTAAATATGAAAAACAGACTCACTCTGGAAAAGCTTACCCTTTTGGCTTGTACATGCGACATAGTTCTTCCTCAGGGAGATATGTTTGAAAAGTATGAGGGGTTAAAAAGCTCATTGGCAC
Organism: Lachnospiraceae bacterium; assembly: GCA_024684215.1. Lineage (GTDB taxonomy): Bacteria > Bacillota > Clostridia > Lachnospirales > Lachnospiraceae > AC2028. The sequence continues at coordinate 8,224 of JAIKXH010000067.1, read as the reverse complement.
TCAGAAGCAAATACGAAGGCACAAGGTTACGTCAATAATATGTCAGACAAAAAAACTGATGAAGCAATAGAATATCTGACCGGGATTAAGGGCGGAAGCATTAATCCCGGTTTATCCAGAATAAAGAATCTTTTAGATGTGATGGGCAACCCTCAAAATGACCTTAAGTTTGTTCATGTAGCAGGTACAAACGGTAAGGGATCGGTCTGCGCATTTATTTCAAGTATGCTTTCAAAGGCCGGATACAGGGTCGGAGTCTTTACTTCACCTGCGGTATTTGACTATCGTGAGAGATTTCGTGTCGGAAAAAGGAATATCTCCGGCGCGGATTTAATAAAAGGAACTGACATAATCAGGGCGGCTATCGGACAGATGGAGGAGAGGAAAATGGACCTTCCTTCTTCATTTGAGGCGGAGACCGCTCTTGCTTTTTGGTATTTTAAAGAAAAAAAGTGCGATATAGTGGTTTTAGAGACCGGAATGGGCGGACTTGAGGACTCCACAAATATAATTCCCCCGCCGTTATGTGCGGTTATAGCATCCGTAAGCTACGATCACATGGCCTTTTTGGGTGACAGTCTTGAAAAAATTGCCGAACAAAAGGCAGGGATAATCAAGTCCGGAAGCTGTGTCTGCTCCGCCTCTCAGCATAGAGAAGCCATGACGGTAATAGAGAAGGCGGCAGAAAAGAATAACTGTACGTTATTTACGGTTGACGAGGATAGCATAAAAGACCGCAAAGTGGCGAAAAATTCATTTACTCAGGTATTTGATTACAAAGAGTATAAAAAGATAAAGATCCGCCTGCTTGGAAAATATCAGCTTAAAAATGCGGCGCTTAGCCTTGAGGTTATAGATTGCCTTAAAAAGCTAGACTGCAACATCAGTGATAAGGCGATATATGAAGGCTTAGAAGAGGCATCATGGCCCGGTAGATTCCAGATCCTTTCGGACGATCCGCTTACTGTAATAGATGGCGCCCACAATGAAGAGGCAGCCGAGAGATTAAAAGATTCACTTTTATTTTATTTTACAAATCGGCGTATCATTATTATAATGGGAATGCTGAAGGATAAAGAGTACGAAAAGGTCAGCAGGATTACCACACCTTTGGCAGAATGCGTATTTACAGTGGAAACTCCGGGTAATAAAAGAGCTCTCGGAGCTATAGAGCTTGCTGAGACGGTAAAGCATTTTAATAAAAATGTTACTGCAGCGGATTCGCTTAATGAGGCTCTCGATATGGCAAAGATGGTAGCCGGTCGGGACGGTGTGATAATTATATTTGGTTCCCTTTCATTTTTGGGACAAATAACGGAGCTTATGAAAAATGGATCAGGAAAAGATAAAAAAAGCTGTTAACCTTTTGCTTGAAGCAATAGGGGAAGATAAAGAAAGAGAAGGCCTAAAAGATACTCCAGACAGGATAGCCAGAATGTACGAGGAAATCTTCGAAGGATATGAAAAAGATCCCACTGAGGTTTTATCAAAGGTATTTTCTGCCGACAACAGTGAGATGGTTATTGAAAAGGATATCACCTTCCATTCTATGTGTGAGCATCATATGATGCCCTTTTACGGAAAGGCACATATTGCATATGTACCGGGAGATAAGGTTGTTGGCATCAGTAAACTGGCCAGATGCGTGGAGATATATGCAAGACGGCTGCAGATTCAGGAGAGAATGACCGGCCAGATTGCGGATGCCATTATGGAAAACCTGGGAGCAAAAGGAGTTATGGTTGTTCTGGAGGCAGAGCATATGTGCATGACTATGAGAGGCGTAAAAAAGCCCGGAAGCAAGACGGTGACCATGGCCACCAGAGGGTGCTTCTCTGAAAATGAGGAGCTTAAGAGACATTTTTTTGACCTTGTGAGGATTGATTAAGGCATGATTATTGGAAACAGGGAGTTTTGCAAGGATAATAAAAACTATATTTTCGCTATATTAAACGTTACCCCCGACTCATTTTCTGACGGGGGGCGTTTTGTTATTGACGGCTCGGTCAGCATAGAACCCGTTTTGCGCACGGTAGAACAAATGATTAAAGACGGAGCCGATGTGATTGACGTGGGCGGGGAATCAACGCGCCCGGGATATACCATGATATCGGTGGAAGAGGAGATAGAGCGCACGGCTCCGGTTATAGAGGCTATAAAGAAAAACTTTGATATACCGGTATCTCTCGACACCTATAAAAGCGGTGTGGCAAGAGCCGGAATTAAGGCGGGAGCCGATTTGATAAACGATATATGGGGATTAAAGTATTCCGCTGACATGGCAAAGGCCATTTCGGAAGGAAACGTATCAGTTTGCATAATGCATAACAGGAGTGATTTGAATTATGTAAACTATATTGAGGACGTTTTATCAGATATAAAAGACTCGCTTGCATTGGCAAAATCAGCAGGAATAAAGGATGAGCGTATTATTCTTGATCCCGGTGTTGGATTTGCAAAAAGCTATGAGCAGAACCTTTACATAATTAGCAGATTGGACGAGTTATGTAAACTGGGATATCCTGTTCTCTTGGGTACAAGCAGAAAATCCGTTATCGGACTTACGCTTAATCTGCCCGCCGGTGAGAGGGTAGAGGGCACTATAGCAACAAGCATAATAGGATGTATGAAGGGGGCGAGATTTTTCAGAGTTCACGACGTAAAGGAAAATCGCAGAGCCCTTGATATGGCTGAAGCTATAATTTCTTTAAAAGCTTTAAACTGAAAAGTGCCGCCAGTCCTGTGACAAAGCCTGTTATAACTGCGCTTATCATAAGATAAGGTGTATAAATAAGGACTCCGGGCAAGCTTGTTATTATAACTGCCACCAAAAGCTGTCCGACATTGTGGAGTATTGCTCCGAATATAGCCGTAATAAACAGGGCTTTGCCTCTTAAAAACTTATCAACAAGGTATTCTGCAATAAGGCAGAGCGCTCCGCCCACCGCAGAATATAAAAGACTCATCAGCTGTCCGAATAGAAGCGATGAGAGAAGTATCCTTACCGCAAGCACAAGGGCAGACTCTTTGAGACCGTATTTTTTTAAGACAATCAGGGTGATTATATTTGCAAGACCAAGCTTTATTCCGGGAATCGGGATGGGATTGGGTATCATGGACTCCAACCCGTATATTCCTATGGCGAGGGCGGCAAACATGGCCGATATGGCTATTTGCTTAGTACGTGACTGCATCTACCGATCCCCCTTTATTATCATCAAGGACTATTACAAGTTTGTTTGGAAGGCATACGATGGGGATGCCGCTTTCCCTTGCATAACCGCATTTTACGCATAACCCGTCGGGACAGCTGGCGTGAGTGACACGTATATTGTGATTTGAAATCTCTATCGTGTTGGAACCTCCGTTTTCGGATGTTATATCAAAGCTTTCATTAGGTGCGATGTTTAGATCTATCGTCCTTACAAGCCTGCCCGAACTGTAAATATATGCGGTCTGGCCGGAGATTTGATTTTTCCGCAAAAAAACAGCCAGAAGGCTGGATATAAATATTACTGCGCATACAACAGATGCCACAATAATCCTACTATTTAATTTTTTATTGTTCTCAATGTTTGCCATAGTTAGAGTATACCAAATATGAGCGTAGAAGTATTAGGTTTTGATGAATTTAATACAGAATATTTAGATGAGATCGACAAAAGCTTTCTGAATCATTTGCAAAAAGATACGGAGCTTATCTGCTCTAAGACAGAAAAGGCAGATTCACTCAGGAGTTTTTTTGATATAACCAAAGGATGTTTTATACATCTTTACGGTGAGCATTTGAAACTGGTCAGAAATGATTTTGAAAACCTTTACGAGGCACCTTTTGAGTTTGAGCTTTTAGAGGAAAGATACAGCGGAGAGATTCCGTTCCTCATAAGCGAAAGATGCAAAGATATATATAAGGGCCTTCCTGTTTTACCCTTCAGCTTTGTAAATGAGGCAATGTATGCGGAGATATCCGAAATAGATTTGATTTTGCATAACAGAGAACTTTTGAAGCTGTTTTTTAAGTATAAGAGGCTCTTCGGTAAAATTTATGAGAGCAAGGCTGACGAATTTTTTGTTTCAAAGGCTGAGGAATTATTTATAGGTTGTCCAAAAGCTTTTGAGAGCTTTAAAAAGTATTTTAACGATATTTTCAGCAGGTTTTATATTCGAAGCGTTAGGGATTATTATGTAATAGAGCCGCTTTTGGCAGCAGGCTTTCAGACCCTGGTGTTACTTCTTTTTGCCATTACGTATAAAGAAAGCAAAAAGGAAATGAATATCGAAGCCTTTGAAGGGCTGATTAAAAACGTGGACAAACTCTTTGAAAACAGTGCCGCTATGCGCGAAAGGAATATGGACAGGATAAGACAGAAGCTGTTTTAATTAAAATACATGGATTGTTTTTACAGCAAATACAAAGTATAAGCTGTTTTAGAAATTATATCGGGAACAGACGGTAAAAAAGTGTCGGAAAAAAAGATTAGTAAAAAAAAGGTTATTGCCATAGCGGTAATAGCTCTTATAGTTATAGCGTCCGGGCTTGTGACCTTTTTTCTGGGAAAAAGGATCATCGGATTTGTCACTGATGCGGAGGCTGTGAGGTCGTTTGTCGATAAATACGGATTTAAAAGCAGAGTGATATTTGTAATTATATCCATATTCCAGATCATACTGGCCTTTATCCCCGGAGAGCCTATAGAATTGGCTGCGGGATATGCTTTCGGTGCCTTTGAGGGTACGATTTTGTGCATGATAGGGGTTGTGATCGGAACCACTATAGTCTTTATGATAGTAAGGTTTTTTGGAATGAAGGCTGTTAAAATCTTTTTCACACAGGAAAAGATAGACAAACTTAAGTTTTTAAAGGCCTCAAAAAAGCGTGATTTTTGGATGTTTATGATAATGTTTATCCCGGGGACTCCTAAGGATGTAATAAGCTATGTGGCAGGCCTTACGGATATTTCACTTATCAAATGGCTTATTATTTCGTCTGTGGCGAGGATACCGTCGGTTGTTACATCTGCTATGGGAGCCTCGGCTTTGGGAGAAAACAGGATAAAATTCGCTGTCATTTGCTTTGGAATCACACTGCTGGTCAGCCTTCTCGGAATGTTAATTTATAACAGAGTTTGCGACTACCATGATAAACACAAAAATGTAGCGGAGATCGGGGAAGAATCAAAAGAAGAATCAAAAGAAGAACTCAAAGAAGAACCCAAAGAAGAATCAAAAGAAGAATACAAAGAAGAATATAAAGAAGAATACCCCAAAGAGTAAGAGAAATAAAAGAAAACGAAATGGATTATGAAAAGATAGAGGTTATAAGGAGCAGGCGAAGGACTCTTTCACTTGAGGTGAAGCAGGATGGCAGAGTTATCGTAAGAGCGCCTATGAGGGCCTCCTTAGCAGATATAAAGAGATTTATAGACTCTCACGAAAAATGGCTTGAGAAGCATTTAAAAAAGATAGAAGAGATTGAAAAAACTCTGCCAAAAGACAGACTTAGTGATGAGGATATAAAAAGACTCGCAGCTATGGCAAAAAAGGTTATCCCGGAAAGATGCGCTTATTACGCATCACTTTTGAATGTCAGGTACGGCCGCATCACTATCAGAAATCAGGTAACCAGATGGGGGAGTTGTTCCTCTAAAGGAAATCTGAATTTTAATTGCTTGCTTATGCTTACGCCAAATGAGGTAATAGACAGCGTTGTGGTGCATGAACTTTGCCATTTGCTTGAAATGAACCATTCTCCAAGGTTTTATGCACATGTATACAGTGTGTTCCCGGAATATAAAAAATGGGATAAATGGCTTAAAACCAACGGAGATGCTATAATGAGAAGAATGACAGGATAAAGGATAGGACAGAAAAATGTACAAACACAAAGTTCAGTATTACGAAACAGACAAAATGCTTGTCACCCACCATTCCAATTACATAAGATGGATGGAGGAGGCCAGAGTGGATTTCCTCGACCGCATGGGATGGCCGTATACAAAGCTTGAGGAGCTTGGTATTATCTCTCCCGTTATAGCTGTAAACGGAAAGTATAAAAAGAGTACAACCTTCGGAGACGAGGTCACTATAGATGTCAAGATCAAAGAGTTTAAGGGAGTTAAGCTTAAGCTCTCATACGATTTTGTAAATCAAAACGGTGAGGCGGTTTTTTCAGGAGAGTCCGAGCACTGCTTTTTGACGAGCGAAGGAAAACCAATGATGATCAGGGTCACTTATCCTGATTTCTACAATGCGATAATGGAGACCTATGAAAAACAGTGATTTCAGAATGATAAAAATCCGTGAATTACAGGTTTATGCCTTCCATGGCGTGTATGAGGAAGAGACCGCAAAAGGGCAGAATTTCTTTATAAATGCGGACATATGCCTTGATTCTAAGAGGACAGATGTTTTATCCGACGATCTTGATGCAACGGTAAACTATGCCGAGGCATGTGAGTTTATGTCCGATTACATGAAGCAAAATACCTGCAAGCTTATTGAGAGAGCAGCAGAGCTCTTGTGCAGGGAAATGCTTTTAAAATATCCCCTTATTACGAAGATCACCATAGAACTCAGAAAGCCGGAAGCTCCGATAGGATTGCCCTTTGAATCGGTATCCGTTGTCAGAAGTCTTTCCTGGCACACGGCAATACTTTCCATCGGCTCCAATATGGGCGATAAACATGAGTTTCTCGACAGAGCATTGTCAAAGCTTGACGATAAGCCTCATACCAGACTTATATGTGAGTCTGAGAGGTTTGTGACAAAACCTTACGGCGGTGTCGAGCAGGACGATTTTGTAAACAGCGCCGTTATAATTGAAACAATGCTCAGCCCTTATGAGCTTCTCGATTTTTTGCACGTAATAGAAAAAAGCGAGGGCAGGGAGAGGCTGATTCACTGGGGACCCAGAACTTTGGACCTCGATATTGTTTTTTATGACGATCTGGTTATGAGCGAGAGTAATCTCACCATTCCGCATATAGATATGCAAAACAGATATTTTGTCTTAAAGCCTATGTCAAAGATTGCGGGATATTACAGACATCCTCTTTTGGGAAAGACTGTTTCGGAACTGCTTAGAGAACTTGAGGAAAAAGAGTCCGATGAAAGTTAAAATAAAAAAATACATGGCTATTTTTACTGCGGCTTGTCTGTTTTTGATGACAGGATGCGGTAATGGAACGATTAACGGATATGTCGAAGAGACGTTTTCCGGGGCCGATCTTGCCATGGATACAGTGATTTCGGCATCATTTACTTCAAAGGAAGGGTTGGATCCTAAAGAGACCTTTGACAAAATAGTAGACAACTGTAAGAAACTTGACGAGAATGTGCTCTCAAGATATGTTGAGGATTCGGAAATAAGCCGTATAAATTTGTCTGCAGGAAGTAAGGAAGGCTACGCTCTTTCGGAAAAAACCGAGGAATATATAAGTAAATGCCTCGAAATTTCCAAGGCAACAGACGGTACGTTTGATATCACTTTGGGAGCTGTTATAGACCTTTGGGACATTGAGGGTGCAATTAAAGAAGATACTGAATTTAGGGTGCCTGCAGATGATGAGATAAAAGCTGCACTTGATAAATGCGGATATGAAAAGGTTAAAATTAATGACCACAAAATATATATTCCCGAAGGAATGATCCTTGATTTAGGTGCTGTCGGAAAAGGAATATTCCTTGATGAGATAACGCCGATAAAACAAGAAATTTCAAGGGGAACTCTAACGGCGGGCGGAAGTGTATATTGCATGGGACAAAAACCTACGGGTGAAGCCTGGGTCATAGGGATAAAAAATCCCTTTGATACATCTGAAAGCATGATAAATGTCTCGGTATCACCGGACAGTGTGGTTTCCACCTCCGGCGATTATGAAAGATATATAGAGTCGGACGGTATCAGATATCATCACATAATCGACAGAAATACAGGTTATCCTGCCGGTGGCGGATTAAGCTCCGTGACTGTTATAATGCCCTGCGGAAACGGGCTTGTAAGTGATGCACTTTCAACCGCAGTTTTTATATTGGGCGAAGGTAGCGCACAAGAACTTGCCGACAAGTACGGGGCACAGATTATTATGATTACCACCGACGGGGATATCATAAAAACAAATTAGAATCATACGGATTAATTCAGACATAAAAATAAAAAAGGTACATCGGATTTTGAGCATGAAAGGAAGAGAAATGGACGAAGAACTTTTAAAAAAAATTGATA
>JAIKXH010000032.1 GCA_024684215.1 Lachnospiraceae bacterium | reverse complement strand
CTTGATATATGAAGGCCGGGATCATAGAAAGTCCCGGCTCAGTTTTTCATATACAGCGCCATACGGTCACTGCGGCCCACTTCGGTCCATGCGGCAGAAGATGAGAGAAGTGCATCGATTGTACCATTAGACGGGGTGGCTATATAGCGGGATTTCAAGGAATCAAAGTTTTCCGTTACATAGTCTGTAAGGCAGTAATTTATGCCCATACCCGGGGTGGCATCGTATAAAAGAGGCCAGCAGTCCGGGTTAAATTCTAAGCTGTTAGCATTCGCGGCTTCATCGCCGTAGACGCATATGATAGTATTGTTATAAGAAGGCTCTCCGGTTTTTTCCGGGGAGATTTTTTTGTCAAAAACATCCTGCCAGTATGCGTTCTCTGCATCCATAGAGCCGTCGGAGTAGGGGATTACGTAGTCCGCCTGATAAGGCCTTTTTGCAATCAGGACCATTATAAAAGAGAGCGCAATTATTCCGGAATAAACCATCGGACGGACAAATTCTTTTTCCAAGACGGCTAAGAGGAGCAAAAATGCGGGCATGATAAAGGCCAAAAGGTGCTTGCTTCCCTCGTAGGGCTTGTACATCATCTCTATTGCGATAAAGAGGACTATCATGCAAAGCGTGATATGTAAAAGAGGCAAAAAGTATCTAAACTTTTTTCTAAAAAGCATTGATAAAAGGGCTATCAAAAGAAGCACGGTCAAAATGATATAAATAAAGAAAAACGCACCGTCGGACTGATAGCCTCTCTCAAAAGCAAGTCCTATACGGAAATAGATATCGACGCTTTTAGAAACGATGATGGATTTGCAATAGGAAAGGCCGGCTATGATGCCCTGGTCCTTGAAAGCGTGCAGCCATCTGGTATCGTAGAGGCCCGTAAAATAGGGTGCTGCAAGAAAGATTTTTAATAGTCCGTATACGATAACCGTCGCGAGCATGGCACAAAGGTCAATAAATACCGCGGTCCATTTTCTTTTTCCTTTCATGTTTATGAAAAGAAATAACGCAGGAAGCAGCATCAGCATAATAAAATACGGACGCATGGTAGTTAAAAGCGCTGATATTATAAACATTGATATCAAGGCGCTTTTTGTCTTTTTATTTGAGTATTCAAAAGAAAGAACATAAAAAACTATAAGTAAAGACCAGACGATTATCTCCGGCATGCAGCTGAAAATATAGCGATAATTCAAAGTAAAGAGTAAAAACGGCACGGAAACAATGACCGCCTTAACAAAGCCCGGCTTAGTCTTTAGTGCATAGAAAAGCATAGAAAGGCAGTAAAATAACAGATTAAAAATATAAGGGGAAGTTATGCCCCAGGTAAATATCCTGCCTAGTAAAATCCAGGGAAAAATAAGTGTTGGACTCCAGGCGGCGAAGGATAAAACCTTTGCGTGAGATTCGTTAAATCCGAAAAATCCTCTGGGGTAAAGGTGTGAAATAATGCCCTCTGTTTGCTTAAAATAAAAGAGCTCATCGTTCCAGGTTGAGTACTGCAAGGATGCCGTAAAAGGATTATGGCCGTCTATAATGGCGTAAATCGCGCAGCAAATTACAGGCAAAAGCGTTATAAATACTACGCGCAAAAATAAAGTTTTTTTATTGGTTAAGTTGTTAAAAGATGAATTTTTCATAATAATAATGATAGCACAGGGCGCTTTTTAGTGAAACAGATTAATTTATAAGATTTTATGAAGATTGACGGAGCAAATAGACATTGGCATGTTTTTGAGATAAAATATAAACATCTTGGCTTAGAGCAGAAATTTAAGGAAAAAAGCATTTGCTTAAACTAAAAATATTTATATAAAAATTTGTTTAAGAAATAGCATGTGCTTGGAAAGAAGGACATTTAAATGAACGTTGTATGTTTAGACCTTGAAGGCGTACTTGTACCCGAAATCTGGATCGCATTTTCCGAAGCTACAGGGATTCCCGAACTTAGAAAGACTACGCGTGACGAGCCCGATTACGATAAGCTTATGAAGTATCGTATTGAGATTTTAAAGCAGCACGGACTCGGACTTAAGGAGATTCAGGAAACTATAGCCACCATCGATCCCATGCCCGGAGCAAAGGAGTTTTTGGACGAGCTCAGAAGTATCACTCAGGCTATCATTATCAGTGATACTTTTTCTCAGTTTGCAACTCCTTTAATGAAAAAGCTCGGATGGCCCACTATTTTTTGCAATGAGCTTGAGGTGGGTGAAAACGGAGAGATCACAGGCTACAAGATGCGCTGTGAAAAGTCCAAACTTACAACGGTTAAAGCGCTTCAGTCCTGTGGCTTTGAGACCATCGCCAGCGGAGATTCATTCAATGACCTTGCAATGATCGAGGCGAGCAAGGCAGGATTTTTATTCAGAACTACCGACGCTATTAAAAAAGATTATCCCCGGTTCCCCGCGTATGAGAGCTATGATGAGCTTCTTGCGGCTATAAAGGCAGTATTATAGTATGCGACGCATATTAAAAAAGTTAAATAAATTACTTGATAAAAAGCAAAAGGGAAGAATGGTGCTTATAGCCATAGTTATGGTTATCGGTGCCTTTTTGCAGACCCTTGGTGTAAGCCTCCTCGTTGAGGTGGTAAATGTGGTCATAGACCCCGCTGCCGCCGCAAAAAGCAGGGCCGTATCGACAGTGCAGGGAATCCTTGAAATAACGGATTTTAAGGTATTTTCCATACTCATAATGGTGGCTCTCATACTGGTTTATGTAGTGAAAAATGTATATCTGTATTTCCAGTACAAGCTCACATATTCCTTTATCTACACCAATCAGTTCAGGACTTCCGAGAGAATGATGCGCAATTATATGCGCAGGAGATACGAGTACTTCCTTAGCGCCGATACAGCGGTCGTACAAAGGAGTATCACTTCGGACGTAAATAACATGTATGCGCTGATACTGGCGCTGCTTACACTTTTCTCCGACGGTGTGGTCTCACTTTTTGTAGTTTCGTTTTGCCTTGTTCAAAGCGGCGTACTCACCATAGCTTTGGCGGTGGTGATGATAGCACTTATGCTTATTATCAAAAAGGTGATCCAGCCCATTATGAGAAAGGCCGGAAAGGACAATCAGGATTTTTACAGTTCGCTGTTTAAATGGATATCCCAGACCGTTCTCGGAATCAAAGAAGTAAAGGTTACGGGCAGAGAGACTTATTTTGTCGGCGAATACAAAAAGGCCGGAAAGGGCTATGTTGGAGCCGTACAAAAGTACAGCCTCTATAACTCCGTGCCCAAGCTACTTATAGAGACCGTGTGCGTAGCTACGATGATGATCTATGTCATAGTGCTCCTCCTTACGGGATCAAGCACGGAAAATATGCTCTCGGTGCTCGCCACACTCGCTGCGGCATCACTGGTGCTTTTGCCTGCGGTAAACAGGATAAATAACCAGCTTACGTCCATAGCGTATCTCGAGCCTTTCTTTATGAATGTAAGCGACAATCTTGTGGATGAGATCGGAGATGACAAGGTTGATCTGACCTTTGCAAGCGGAGATTTTGAAAAGCTTCCCTTTAAGGAAAAGATTGAATTAAGCAATATCACATTTGCTTATCCAAATACGGACAAAAAGATTTTTGACGGTTCCGACCTTACCATAAAAAGCGGTGAATCCATCGGAATTGTCGGAACAACGGGTGCCGGAAAAAGTACAGTTGTCGATATTTTGCTTGGACTTTTGATTCCTCAGGAAGGATCAATAAAGGTCGACGGCGTGGATATCACCCAGAGAGATGCGGAGCCCGGCTGTGACAGGGAGAGAAATTACAGAAGATTTCTCAAAAACATAGGTTATATTCCTCAGATGATCTATATGCTCGATGATACCATATTAAAAAATGTGGCATTTGGTATACCCGAGGAAGAGATAGATATAGACAGGGTTTGGGAAGTGTTAAAGGAAGCTCAGATGGATGAGTTTATAAAGAGCCTTCCGGAGGGACTTGATACTACGGTTGGAGAGCGCGGAATCAGACTTTCCGGCGGACAGCGCCAGCGTATCTCCATCGCGAGAGCGTTATACCATGACCCTGAGGTACTTATACTTGATGAGGCGACTGCGGCGCTCGATTCCGATACTGAGGCGGCTATTATGCACTCTATCAACTATTTCCGGGGTAAAAAGACGCTTATTATCATCGCTCACAGGCTTCAGACCATTGAGAAGTGTGACCATGTGTACCGCGTGGAAAATGCCGAGATAAAACAGGAAAGATAGTATATGAGAAAAAGCATTATAACATTTATAATTGCGGGAATTGCCTTCGCCGTTATCTTTTCTAATTTCATGAAAAAGGAAGGCACCGATAAAAGCGATGTAAAGGCCGAAGAAGCAGTACTTTTCGGCGACAGCATATTTGCCTTTTACAGGGGCGAAAATTCCGTAGCCGGAAATATGGAAACTATCCTTCAAAAGAATGTGTTTGATGCTTCGCTCGGAGGAACCACTCTTTCGTATACCGACAGGGACGGAAGGCTTGATACAAGCGGAGACGCTTATAGCTTAGCCGCACTTACGAGGGGTTATATCGCGGGAGATTTCAGATATCAGAAAAATGCTTACAATTCCTCGGGGCTAAATGAGCTTTCAAAAGGCGAATATTTAGAGCAAATAGATAAGATTGAAGCCTGCGATATTTCACGGGCCGAGGTGATCATAGCAGAGCATATGCTAAATGATTACCAGGAGGCGGTTCCGATAGAGGCCGGTTCTGATCTATATAACGAATATTCCTACAAGGGAGCGCTCAGAGCTTCGATAAAAAGGCTGAAAGAGACAGCGCCCGGTGCGAGAATTATACTTGCAGCGCCACCCTTAACCTGGTATCACGCGGAAGATGTACTTGGAGATGCAGAAATTGCAGAATCCGCGGGAAAGACAGACGGGAAGACAGACGGAAAGACAGACGGAAAGACAGATGGGAAGGCTGCGGGAAAGACTACATATAAGGAAGCCGAAGGTTACATAGTAGAGACCGAGTACGGAGATATGATAAGCTCCGAACATATGGATTTTGGCGGCGGAAATATTAATGACTATAAGGCCGCACAAAGGGCTGTAGCGGAAGAGTTGGGGCTTGAATGGATTGACCTGGCGCAGGCTTATGATAATTCGAAGCCCGATGACATATTTATGAATACTTGTGAGGGCATCCATCCAAACGAAGTCACAACAAAGAAGATCGCTATATATATCAGCGAGTATTTAAAAAGCAGTCCGGAGAAGGATCAGTGAGAAGTTTCAGCGAAAGCATTGAAAAATTAAAAGAGAAAATAAGCGGTGTAACAAAGAGTGCCTTTATCAGCGCATTTGTATGCGGACTCTTAACTCATATGGTTGTCATGGTAGGGGATTTTCCCAACCATGACGGCCTTGGAAGCCTGTATTTTAATCAAAATATGATAGAGTCGGGCAGATGGTTTTTGACTGTTCCCTGCGGAATATCAAGCTATTTTTCGTTGCCGTGGCTAATAGGGCTGCTTAGCCTTTTATATATAGCGATATCAGCGGGACTTGTGTGCGCGATATTAAAGATTAAAAGCAGCGTATCAGCCGCTGTTATAGGCGCACTTATGGCCACGTTTCCGGCCCTGGCTTCAACCTTTGCTTACGTATTTACCATGGACGGATATATGTTTGGGCTGATGCTCGGCATATTGGCGGTATATATCACGGGAAAATATAAAAAAGGATGGATCGCAGGCGCAGTGCTTTTGGCCTTTTCAATAGGTTCATATCAGGCATATTTGCCGGTGGTGATAATCCTGTGCATGTACGCTGTGGCATTAATAATATGCGAAAAGGAAACGGCCTATGCCGTAACTGCTAAGGGAAAGATACTTGCAATTCTTAGATATCTATATATGGGCATATGTGGCGGAGTGCTTTATTTTGTAGTATTAAAGGTGCTTCTTAAAATCGAAGGCGTAACCATCGGTTCATACCAGGGCGGAAGCGCGCTTGCGGGAGCCGGAGGCGCTGCAAGCACTGAAGCGGCTGTAGCAGGAGGTGCGGATGCAATCACTACGGCAGGCGCCGAGGCTGCAAGCGCAGGACTGATCGGAAAAATCGCCTCGGCTTACAAAGATTTTGCCGCGTTTACAGTTAAATCGGATATCCTTGCTCCGAACGTATTTGCATGGACAGCCGTGGGAGTACTTGCATGCGTGGCAGCAGTGCTTCTGATCAGAGAGATCGTTTCAAAAAAATGGTATAAGTCAGCGGTATTATATATAGCTGTTATCGTTATCGCGGTAGTGCTTCCTTTAGCTACAAATATCGTAATGATCGTACTTGGGAATGTGACATATCATGCAATCATGAGATATCAGTGGGTGATGATACCGGTGTGCATCGTGGCGATAATCGACAATATTACATGTTCCAAGGATATAACACCCGTTCAAAATAAAGAAGGCGGAAGCAAGGATGCGGCAGTAAGCAAAGGCGAGGCAGTAAGCAAAGGTGCGTCAGCATATAAGGCTCTCACCTGGCTCGTGCCCATATGTGGAGCGGTGCTTGTGTTCTGTTATATCGTCACCGACAATATCGGTTACTCCAATTTACAGAAAAAATATGAGAGAACCTACGCATACTGCGAGAGACTATTGGACAGAATAGAACAAACCGACGGTTATTACAAAGGAATCCCCATAGCGATGATCGGAGTGGTCAGCGAGGATCAGTATCCAAAGGCCGACCTGACGGAAGGCATCACCGACAACATGCTCGGACTTTCCGGGGATTATCTTTGCTACAAAGCGGAGGATTACAGGCTGTTTATGAAAGCTTATCTCGGAGCGGATCTAAACTTTATCGTCGGTGATGAGATGGCTGATATATATAACAGCAAAGAGTACGTAGAGATGGACAGCTTCCCGGGTAAGGACTCGGTTAAAATGGTCGGAGATAAAATATACGTAAAGACGGAAAATATTGATTACGGACTACGTGAAAAGTATTCCATATCAAAGGAGGACTAAAGGTGCCGCAGCTATCGGTAATACTCCCCTCGTACAACGAGGAACAAAACATTGAAAACACTTATAATGTCTTGTCAAAGCTCCTTACGGAAAACAATATAGATTTCGAGCTTATATTTGTAAGCGACGGATCGAGGGACGAGACTTATAACAATATATGCAAAATAGCAGAAAAGGACGTAAGAGTAAGGGGCTGTGAGTTTTCCAGAAATTTCGGAAAAGAGGCGGCTATATTCGCGGGACTTGAGCTATCAAGAGGAAAAGCCACCGTGGTGATGGACTGCGACTTGCAGCACCCGCCCGCAGTCATCTTAGAGATGTATGATGAGTGGAAAAAGGGCGCAGAAGTAGTGGAAGGAATCAAATCCTCAAGAGGAAAAGAAAGCGCCATCCACAGATTTGTCACCGGTATTTTTTACAGCATTATGACAGGGCTTATCAAGATGGATATGAAGGCCTCGTCGGATTTTAAATTGCTCGACAGGAAAGTCGTTGACGCGCTGGTAGAGCTTCCCGAAAAGGATACATTTTTCAGAGCGCTCAGCTTTTGGGTGGGCTTTAAAACCGTAAAGGTTTACTACGAGGTACAGGAGCGCGCTTTCGGAGAGAGCAAATGGTCCACGGGCAGCCTCATAAGATATGCAATCTCAAATGTAACAAGCTTTACCACCTTGCCGCTAAAAATCGTGAGCGTCATCGGAATGGTATTTGTGGTATTTGCTATAGGACTTGGTATACAAACCCTTGTGAGATTTATAATGGGTAACGCCTTTGACGGATTCACAACGGTTATATTACTGCTGCTTATCATCGGCGGATTAATACTGATAAGCCTTGGAATCATCGGAAATTATCTCGCGAGAGTATACGAGGAAGTAAAGGGCAGACCGAGATATATTATCAGCAACCGTACTGATGAGAAATAAATAAAGAAAACAAACAGACACAGGAGCAATAACATGATCAACTTTAATGTGCCGCCTTTTGTAGAGACGGCTATGGACTACATACAGGAGTGTGTAAAGAATCAGAAAATATGCGGAGACGGAGCTTACACCAAAAAGTGTAATGCATGGCTCGAGGAAAAGACAGGCTCTAAAAAGGTACTTCTTACCACCTCTTGCACACATGCTACCGAGCTCGCGGCTATTTTGTGCGATATTAAACCCGGCGATGAAGTGATAATGCCTTCATACACCTTTGTATCCACCGCAGACGCATTCGTACTTCGCGGTGCAGTGCCTGTATTTGTAGATATCAGACCTGACACCATGAATATCGATGAAAACAAGATAGAGGCGGCCATCACCGACAAGACCAGAGCCATCGTGCCTGTTCACTATGCAGGCGTAGGCTGTGAGATGGACAAGATCATGGAGCTTGCAAAAAAATATAACCTCTACGTTGTGGAAGATGCCGCACAGGGCATCATGGCTACTTACAAGGGTAAGGCTCTCGGAACATTCGGTAATTTCGGTGCGCTTTCATTCCATGAGACCAAAAACTACAGCATGGGTGAGGGCGGTGCGCTCCTTATCAGAGATGAAAAGGATATCGAGGATGCCGAGATCATCCGTGAAAAGGGAACAAACAGAAGTAAGTTTTTCCGCGGACAGATTGACAAATACACCTGGGTCAACCAGGGATCTTCATATCTGCCCAGCGATATGAACGCAGCTTATCTCTACTCACAGTTAGAGGTTGCGGACAAGATTAATAATGACAGATTATCAAGCTGGAACAGATATTATGAGAGACTCGGCAAGCTAAAAGAGATGGGCAAGATTGAGCTCCCCACCATCCCCGAAGGATGCGTACACAATGCTCATATGTTCTACATAAAGGCGGCCAACCTCGAGGAGAGAACCGCTCTTATCGCTCACTTAAAGGCAAATGATATTTTGGCGGTATTCCACTACATTCCTCTCCACACCGCACCTGCAGGAATTAAGTACGGCAGATTTAGCGGCAAGGACGAATATACCACCAAAGAGAGCGAGAGACTTACACGTCTTCCTCTTTACTACGGACTTAAGGCTGAGCAGGTTGACTATATCTGCGATAAAATCTACGAGTTTTACGGCGTATAACCTATGGAAAATAAAGTAAGAAGGCTTGTTACAGGCATTTTAAGTAAAATAATAATATTGGGCTTTGCGGCGCAGATAGTATTCGGAATCATTTATGTAATAAAAAACATAGGCTATGTGCAGATGTTTGGGGACTCTGCTGCAAATGTGGCGGTATCGGGAAGCTTTTCCTGCAATATATATACCGGCGTATTATATCCTGCAATACTCCTGGTAATCAGACTCCTTGGCATGGCTACGGGGATTTCCTGGTATTCTGTGATGTATGTACTCCAGCTTGCATTAAGCGTATGCGCGGGATTTTTTCTGGTTCATGAGCTGGGCCCCGTGGTGTTTAAAAAGTATTTTGCACTTTTTAGCGGATTTGCGATCGCGACATTCCCGCTGATACTTCAAAGTAGCATGGCTATATTGCCGAACTCATTTGCTCTCAGCTTTTTGATGCTCGAGATAGCGATGGTTTCAAAATACTGGAACGGACTTACGCTGGTGATTCCCAAGGTATTTAGTTTTGAGATGGGGCATATATGCCTGTTTTGGCTGCTCGCGGCTCTGACAAATTTTGATTTTCTGTTTATCGGAGCGATACCTGCCGCAGCGATACTTATCAGAGCTTTGCGCTATCAAAATAAGCTAAAGATTAAGAAAAGACAGTACCCAATCATTATATTTGTTCTCTTTGCGGTACTTATCGTGGGACTTTACAATCTTGCGAGCGATAAAACTAATCCTGTGCGCCCTCAAAAAAGTATTGAGGTGGCTCTCTTTGACAGAGTGGCCTGGAAGGAGCTCTCGCACCCCGGAAATATCAGATATTGGATCATAGAGGTAATAGGCGATGATGCCTATGAGGAAGTGCTTAAGCATAGAGAAAGCATGAAAACTCTGGCAGAGCCCATGATCGAGGAAAAGCTTGGGGTTAAAGAGTCCAAGAAGTTTTATATGAAGATCGTGAAGGACGCCATACAGACCAATTACGGAGACGTGCTCCATGATACTTTTGCAGATTTTGCAGGATATGCAATCCCCCCTGTTATAACGAAAATGACTTTGGAAAAGACTGAGTATTTATCATATACGCCCAGAAACTATGATGTATTTATGAGAAATGCTCCTAAGTTTTCAAAGTACTATATGGACTACAGCCTCTTTTGGTTCGGCGCAGCCGGCATAATAGGCGCTGTTTTGTGGATGATGAGAATCCAGGGCAGGCTTAAAGGAAAGCCCAAGGGAGTGAAGATTTTCCCTGACGGAAAAGCTTTGGTGGTACTTTGCGTGGTGATGGGAGTACTGATTGCCATAATAAATACTTTTTCAGGAAGCTGCGTGTATGATTACAAGGCAGCAGGATTTTCAAACGTTTTATTACTGTTATTTATAATATTTTCTGTGGATGAGAAACGGGAACTCTATGAACCTTTTGAATCTTAGTTTTGCGCTGCTGATTCTAATAGCGCTGCCGATAGCGGCGGGCGGGGGATATATAATCCCTCAAAGCAAAACCCTAAGCGGCGATAAAAACTCTATCATAGAAAAATTCATTTGGAGCTGGTTTTTGGGTCAGCTCCTTTTGTGGTGTTTATTCCAGCCTATCGCGGTATGGTGCGTGCTTAAGGGAAAGGATATGGTTACCCTTAAAGCCTTTTATCTGATCGCGATAGCTGTGGCGGTGGGCGTAAGCGTTATCGTGGGGACAGTAGGGGCACTAAAGCATAGAGGTAATAAAGGAATTGCAACCGGGGATTATGACAAAGACTTAACTGATAAAAATACAAATCCTCTAAAAGCAACATCAAATCAGGAGAAATCAAAGCAGGTTATATCAAAGCAAGAAGAATCAGTGAAGATAAATGCATACAGGATTCTATGGATAGCCGTCATAATCCTAATAGCAGTGCAGGTAGTCTTGCAGATAGTTTTGGCATATATGGAAGTGGACGATTCGTACTATGTGTCGGAGGCTACGAGCGCTGTGGAGGCAAGCAGGTTTTATAATACTATACCCTATACCGGGGCCTCTACGGATATAGATTTTAGGCACGGACTGGCGCCTTTTCCGCTGTGGCTTGCTTTTATATCGTCGCTTACAGGGATAAAGGCGGTGAGCATTGCGCATGTGGTGCTGCCTGCTGTTCATATGACTATGACATATATGGTATATGCCGTGATCGGTAGAACTTTACTCGGCGATAAAAGAAGGCATTTGCCGGTATATATGCTTTTTGTTATAGCATTAAACCTGTTTGGATTTACATCATATATGACTCCGGAAAAGTTTTTTATGACGAGGATAAGGGAAGGAAAAGCTACCATAGCGTCGCTTATAATCCCCGGGATAGTCATATGTTTATATATGATTTTAAAGAGCCTGTCCGAAAACAAAAAGACAGATATAAGGCTTTATATAATGCTCTTTGCTCTGAATATGTCAGGGTGCCTTTGCAGTACGCTTGGAGCACTTCTTTGCGCACTGCCGATATTTATATGCGCGGTAATAGGAGCATTTATGCTAAAAAAGGTAAGGCATCTTTTGCCGATGGCGGCCGGGTGCTTGCCGTGCTTAATATTTGCACTTATGTATCTAAAGTTTTAACGGCGAAAGAATTATCTTTTATATTGATTAAAGAATTTTTTTTACATTGAATTTTTGTAGATATGAGGACATAGTATGTGGAACACAGTTGTCTCACATTTAAGTTCATATATTGGTTGGGGACTGATAATAGTCTATTATCTCGTCGCACTCGTGTATCTTTTTATCACTGAAAAAAGGAAAGAGCGCAGGATAGTTTTCATCTATATGCCGATGGCGGTGCTTTTAATATTTATCAATCCGCTTACGGCTATGGCGATGAAAAAATATGCCGACGATGAGGTGTATTACAGGCTTTTGTGGATGCTGCCTGTGACCATAACAATAGCCGATGCGGCCTGCGAAGCGGTGATAAGGCTAAGGGGAAAGGCGAAGGTGCTTGTGGCAGCAGGTATGCTTTTCTTGATCATACTTGGAGGGAGACTTATATATACCGACGACAGATTCAGCATTGCGGAAAATGAGTACCATGTGCCGCAGGAAGTGGCAGATATATGTGATGAGATAGTGATACCCGGCAGAGAAGTAAGGGCGGCATTTCCGGCAGAGTACCTCGTGTACGTAAGGCAGTATACCGCACTTGTGGTAATGCCTTACGGCTGGGATGATCTATATGTATACGGCACGGACGGAAGCTCTACTCATCTGAGGGAAGAGTTAGAAAAACCAACGGTTAGCGCAGAAAAAATGGCAACCGAAGCGGATAACTTAAGTTGCCATTATATAATACTGAGTGAGGATAAGCCCATATCCGGCAATCCGGCGGATTACGGTATGGAGGAATATTCCCACGTAGACGGATATGTGATTTACAAAAATCTGTCAATGGATTTTACGGATCCGTATGCTTAATATATACATATAAGCGAAAGGATAATCCGTAAAATAAATAAGCTGATCACTTAAGAATATACTGATCACTTAAAAGCGGTGATGAACGATACGAGGCGCTTAGTCATAAGCTCGCGGCCGGCTTTGTTTAAGGTGCGGCCGTCGGAATTAAGATAGCCCGTATAGTTATCCTCCGTAATTGAGCCGAAGTAGTTGTCCATAAAGCTTGCGGTGCAGATACTTTGAACAGTACCGATCTCGGCATATACGTAAGCGGAAGGATTGCCGTAGGAGTTTTTTACAAGTTCCGCGCTTATCTCGTTGCCGTTATCATCCTTTGCAGGATTGTAATAGGGTGACATCACGATGATGCGCACCTCGGGATAGACTGCGTTAAAAAGATGGACCGTACGGTATATATTTCCGCCAAAGGAACCTTCATCTAAAGCTGCATCCTTAGAATCGCGGGGATGGTCCATATAGTAGTCGGTCAGGTCGTAGAATAGTACGAGAACCTGGACCGTAGACATATCGAGGCTTGAAAGGGTATCTAAGACTTCCTTTGCCCCCTCCGGATTGTCGGAGCCGAGAGCTTTATAAGCGGCGTCAAACTGCTCGCTTACGGCTTCGGGGAAGGCTTTGTACATTGCGAGGTAGTAGGGCGAGTAGACATCCATTGGATTGGTTAAAATATTTTCGGTATCAATCTGGCAGGCATAAGTGCCGGGGAGCGCACAGTTTATAACGTTTGCTCCGGTTTTGTCGGCGAGCATAGCGGCCAGTCCGTTTTTACTGTCTTTGTCTAAAGCGAAGGGGCCGTTTCCGAGGATGAGGATATTTTCCACATCGCGCTTTAAGATATAGCCGTCTTTATCCAGCACGGGCATCACGATATCGTTGTTGTCTGTGTATGAGGCGATGGCCTCGTCAGAGATTTCTTTATCGATGGTTACGAAGTTGATAAAGTTGGTAAATCTGAGCACAATAAAAGCGACAAGCCCGATGATGAGGAGGATGCCGGCGAGGATAAGTAGGGTGTGTAGGTGTGTTTTAATAAATTTTTTCATGGCTCGATTATAGCATAGGTGGAGGGGAAATAATTATTATTATTTTATTAAGATGGTTGAAAGCCCCGCGGTGAATATATATTCCACCGCAGGCGCTTGTATAATCAGAATTAATGATAGTAATTTGCGCCCCACAGTGAATATATATTCCACCGCAGGCGCGCTTCCGCTACACGTTCCGCACGTAGCGGTACTAAGCTCGATATATGCAAGCATAATCTCGCAAAGTACCGACGGCGTCACAGTGCCTGCTTGTGGAATATATAATCACCGCGGGGCAGTAAAAATAAATATAAGAATAAATAAGGATAATCACAGTGCCTGTTTGCGGAAAATATAATCACCGCGGGGCAGTAAAAATAAATATAAGAATAAATAAGGATAATCACAGTGCCTGCTTGTGGAAAATATAATCACTGCGGGGCAAACAAACATCAAAAGAAAATTATGAATAGATATAGCGTATCCGTGGCGATGGCCGCGTACAATGGGGAAAAGTACATAGGAAAGCAAATTGATTCGATAAGCGCTCAGCTGCGCGAGGGGGATGAACTTATAATCTCGGTAAATCCCGGCAAGGACAGGACGTGGGAGATTGTAAGCGAGTATGCAAAAAAGGATAGCAGGATAAAGCCCGTTTTGTGCGATAAAAAAGGCGTAATCAAAAATTTTGAGAATGCGATATCGCTGTGTACGGGAGATATAGTATTTTTGTCGGACCAGGATGATATATGGGCGCCGGGCAAGGTAGAAACCGTATTAAAAGAGTTTGAAAAGGATTCGAAGATAAGCGGAGTGGTCCATGGGCATATCAATATAGGACCGGACGATAAGCCGATAGATGAGCAGCCTAAAAAGAGGGACAGGTATAGGATCAGGAGCTTTAATATATTTTGGATAAATCCGGTACAGGGGAGCTGTCTTGCTTTCAAGAGAGAAATTGCGGATAAGTTTTTACCTATGCCGGATTATATACCGATGCATGACAGGTATATAGGCTTAAGTCTATGTAAGAGGGGGAAGCTGATATATATCCCCGATGAATTCTTACTTTACAGGTGGCATGATGAGGCGGTAAATCCGAGGCACAGAAATCCGGTGCCGGTGATGATAAAGGAGAGGGTAAACTTGCTGAAGAGTATGCGATTTATATAGGAAATATTTGTAAATAGTAACATACTTGTAATATTTATGTTATGTTATAATATATAAGATTGTGTATAAAGAAATCTGAGAGAAATGCTATGAAGAAAAAAGAACAAAAAGCAATTTTATATTTTGGAAATGATAAAAAGAGGATATTCAGAACGATTCTCTTTATCATAGCTGATATATTTTCTGTACTTTTAGCCACGGTGGGAGCGCTGTGGGTCAGATTTGATTTCTCGTTTACTGGGATTGACAGGTATTTCCTAGGAAATGCTTTAAAGATGCTACCCTTTAATATAGCATCGGTGATAATCATATATACTTTATTTAAGTTATACATAAGCGTATGGAGGTATGCAAGTGCCAGCGAACTTTTAGAAGTCGTGATGGCCGTAATATCCAACTCTGCATTACAGGTGATAGTATTTATAGTATTTAAGGTACATATACCGAGGAGCTACTATCTGTTCTACATGGCTATACTTGGCGGATTAACTCTGCTTTCAAGATTTTCATACAGACTTATCAGAGTTATTAAAAATAAAGGCGGTGTATTTAGAAAGAGAGATACATTCTCAAATGTATTAATCGTAGGTGCGGGAGCTGCCGGAAACTCTATTATGAAAGAGATGGAAAGCAGTCAGATGCTCTCCAAAAAGGTAAAGTGCCTAATAGATGACAACCCGGGCTGCCACGGCAAGGTGATGAGAGGTGTACCCATCGTGGGAGGCAGAGAGGCTATACCCGATGCGGTTAAAAAATATGAGATAGACGAGATCGTCATAGCAATCCCTACAGCCAGTAAGACTGAGATTAAAAAATTGGTTGAGATATGTAAGGAGACCGGATGCAAGCTTGAAATCGTACCGGGAATATATCAGCTTATAAACGGAGAAGTATCCGTTAGCCAGCTTAGAGAAGTAGACATAGAGGATTTGCTTGGCAGAGAGCCGGCGAAAATAAATGTAGACGAAGTAGCAGGATACGTTAAGGGCAAGACCGTAATGGTAACAGGAGGCGGCGGCTCCATCGGTAGCGAGCTGTGCAGGCAGGTAGCCAAGCATGAGCCTAAAAGGCTTATAATCGTAGATATATACGAAAACAACGCCTACGATATACAGCAGGAGCTAAAGAGAAAGTACCCGGAGCTCGACCTAGTAGTACTAATCGCTTCTGTAAGAAATACGCTTAGAATAAATCAGATATTTGAGGAATACAGACCCAATATCGTGTACCATGCGGCGGCACATAAGCATGTACCGCTTATGGAGGACAGCCCGGGAGAAGCTATAAAAAATAATGTATTTGGTACCTATAAAACCGCAAAGGCTGCGGATAGGTACGGGGTAGAAAAGTTTGTACTTGTATCCACTGACAAGGCGGTAAATCCCACCAATATCATGGGAGCATCTAAGAGAATGTGTGAGATGGTGGTACAGATGATGAACGAGCAGTCAAAGACTGATTTCGTAGCTGTAAGATTTGGAAACGTGCTGGGTTCAAACGGATCGGTAATACCGCTTTTTAAAAAGCAGATAGCGGCCGGAGGACCGGTAACGGTTACGGATCCTAACATCATCAGGTACTTTATGACTATACCGGAGGCGGTATCACTCATCATGCAGGCGGGGGCATATGCCAAAGGCGGCGAGATATTCGTCCTAGATATGGGCGAGCCGGTAAAGATAGTTGACCTCGCAGAAAACCTCATCAAGCTTTCCGGATACAGAGTTGGGGACGATATAGAGATAGTATTTACAGGATTACGGCCCGGAGAGAAGATGTATGAAGAGATGTTGATGAAGGAAGAGGGACTTAAGAGCACGGCTAATAACCTTATCCATATTGGAAAGCCGATTGACTTTGATAGGGAGCTTTTCAAGACACAGCTTGATGAACTTGATGTAATCAGTAGGGAAGAACCGTGGAAGGTGAAGAAGGCTGTGAGCGAGATAGTTACTACATATCAGTATAAGGGTGAATGAATAAACCACTAAAGATTAAGTATAATTATATTAATTATAGGAGAGAGCTTTAATGCGGATACAGTTAAAAAATGCTTGGTAAGCTTAGATTGTCGAATATTAAACCCGTTTTTTGGATTCTACTGGCTTGCATGGCTATTTTTTTATGTTTTACGCATATATAATGATATTTTAGTTGTAGGGAAATGCTCGTATGATGTTTGGGACTACATATTTTCAGGTAGATTATTAGAGTTTTATGCAACTAGGCAGCACAGCGAGCCTGGGGTGTTTTATGTGTATAAACAGCGGGGATTCTACTCGGTTATAGCTCAATATATTCTAGCACTGTGGCAATTGCCTGTGTGGTTAATAGGTAAAATCACGGGGAAGTACCTTTATAATTCCATAGGTTCTATGGCGTGGCTGAAAAGCTTGTTGCTACTCTGCTATTTTTTTTCGGGATATAAAATATATCGGATTGTAAATAAAATCAAAAATGATGAATCTACAGCAATATCTGCAATGTGGGTTTTAGCAGAATGTTACCATTGTTGATCAATAATCTGAAAAATGGAGAGGTAACTGAACTGAGTGATTGCTCTCAAAATTGGGATTATCTTGATGTTGAGGACGCTGCAGAGGCACTTATTGCGTTAGGCGAGAACGGACATTCAGGAGAGATATATAATCTTGCGAGAGGTGACAACAAGACTCTTAGGGAATATGTAGTAGTGGCAGAGGAAAAATTTGCTAAACAAGGTGGTTTAGTAAGATATGGAGAACGGATTAATCCATTTATTTCGTTGCGGCCCAGTGTTGCCAAGTTGAAGGAGCATACCGGTTGGTCACCTAAAATAGATTTTCTCGAATTAGTTAAATAACTATGCAACATTTGAAGCCCCCCAAAAAAAAAATAAAATAGAAAGACTCAGAAAATGAATGTCCTTTTTTTAACCTTACTAAGTTTTGAATCCATACAAGAAAGAACAATATATACAGATTTACTTCGAGAGTTTGTCTATAATGGGCATGATGTGTATGTGATTTCACCTGTAGAGAAAAGACAGAACGTGAAAACTCATATGATAAAAGAAGATCATGCTTCTATATTGCGCTTACAGATAGGAAATACCCAGAAAACAAATATTATAGAAAAGGGTATTTCAACAGTGATGATCGAGCCTTCTTTTAAGAATGCGATAAGGAAGTATTATGGTGATGTTAGGTTTGACTTAGTTTTATATTCAACACCGCCTATCACACTAGTGTCAGCTGTTGAATATGTTAAGAAAAGAGACAATGCACGAACCTTTTTACTCCTTAAGGATATCTTTCCGCAAAATGCGGTGGACTTGGGAATGATGAGCACCTCGGGATTGAAGGGTATTCTCTATAAACACTTTCGAAGAAAAGAAAAAAGATTGTATGCTGTTTCAGATAATATAGGATGTATGAGTCAGGCTAATGTGGATTATGTAGTCAAGCATAATTCGGAAGTAGATAGTAGCAGGATTTTTGAGTTTCCGAACTGTATTGATATTGTTGACAAGAGTGTGAATGACTTGACAAGAATTCAGATTAGGAATAAATATGGAATTCCAAACGATAAAAAAGTATTTGTTTACGGGGGAAATTTGGGAAAACCTCAGGGAATTGAATTCTTAGTAGATTGTTTGGAAAAATGTAAGGATTCGGATGCATTCTTTTTGATCGTCGGTGACGGGACAGAATATTCTGTTCTTGAACAGTTTATTAATCAGGAGAAACCCGTGAATGTGAAGCTCATGAGAAGACTTCCGAAAACGGATTATGATACGATGGTGGGAGCCTGTGATGTTGGAATGATATTTCTTGACCATCGGTTTACTATTCCGAATTTTCCGTCCAGATTGCTTAGCTATATGCAGGCGAAACTACCGGTATTTGCCGTTACAGATTCTAATACGGATATTGGCAAAGTAATTGTAGATAATGGATTTGGCTGGTGGAGCGAAAGTAATGATTCTGAGCATTTCAAGGCAATAGTTGAAGATATATTGCACTTTGATGATCAGAATATAGGGCAGAAAGCATATGAATGCCTGCAAAGCAGATATGATGTAAAAAAGGTGTTCGCTGAGAAGATTTCTTTGCTTTGAAGCAACCTGAAAAGATTAAGGTAATGAAGATAAAATGATAATAAAGAAACTAAAAGAAGCAGCAAATTATGTATCAATGCATAAAAAGTCTGTTGGAAGAGTCGGATTTGCTGTTTTAGCGCAGGGTCTTATTGGTTTAATGTCGGTATTAACAAGTTTCGTTTTACCGGCACGAATCGGCCCAGAAGAATATGGCTATTACCAAGAGTTTTTCTTCTATTTGTCGTATTTAAATGTTCTTGGCATAGGGGTAAATGATGGAATTGCGCTAAACTATGCGGGGATGGAATGTAGTGAAGAAAAAAAACGGAAAATAAGATCTGCGTTATTCATACAAATTGGATATATTATTATAGCAACGATAGTGTTTTGTGGAATTGCTCTGTTGCAGGGCAGTCTTGAAAAAAAGTTTATAGTTATCCTATTGTCTGCCAATATTCTTCCGACTATTATAATTTGTGTAGAGAGCGGTATTTTTTTGGCCGAAAACAAGAGCTACATTTATAATCTCGCCGCTGTCCTCCAGAAAACTATTTTTTGTTTATTGCTAGTATTGCTATTGGTAAATAAGATACACTATTATAGGTGGATTATTTTATCTCAAACACTAACCAATTATCTGATTGCGATAGTTTTTTTCTTTTGGGCAAAAGATTACTACATTGGCAGGCTTGGGCAATTTCAAGAAGGCTTTAAAGAATTGGGAATGCTTTCGTCTACTGGTATTATGGTAGCACTATCAGTTGCTGTTTCTGGTTTGATACCTTCGTTTGGGCGTATAATAGTGGAACACTTTTGCTCCATTAGCGAGTATGGAATTTATTCTTTTTACATATCACTTTTAAGTATAGTTCTTTCATTTACAAGTGCGGTTGGAATAGTAGTCTTTCCAATCATCCGTAATACAAAAAGTGAATTGGTAAAAAATGATTATCAATTATTTGATAAGTATTTGTCTATAGCCGGATTAGGAATATATCTTTTGTATCCAATACTTTATTTATTTATAAAGTATTTTTTAAAAGATTATTATGATGGAATTGGTTATTTAGGTTTTTTACTGCCTATTTGCTACCCAATAGCGAAGATTCAGATTTTGATGACGCCTTATTATAAGATGTATAGAAAGGAAAAACAGCTTCTTGCTGTCAACGCAGTATCATTAGTGATAACAGTAGCCTTAAATAGTGTCGCGTACTTGGTTTTCCGTAATACAATGGCTATTGCTATGACGTCTCTGGTTTCGTGTGATTTTTACTATGCTTTAATGAGGAGATATTTACCTAGAGAGGTGAAAAAACAGAATAGTGTCTGGGAACTTGCTGTTCAGGCAGTATTCGTTGGGGGAATAGTTGTTGGGGGCTTTTTTTACAAATGATAAATAAGAAAATAAACGAATAAAACTGGAAAAGTGAACATTGAATAGTATAGGAAAGAATAAAATGAAGGAATCGATGGCAAATAAGAAAAGAGTAGGCACCATATTGAAAAGATATTTGCCGGTAATACTACTTGAATTATATCTTGGAGGATCATATGCGCTGTACAGGTGGGGCGTTTGGGTATATCCATATCAAAAAGATAATCTGGTTTTGCTTTTTGTATTACTGTATATGGCAGCGCTGTTTGGAGGATATTTCTTGATTGAGAAAAGAACCAGTAGATGTAAGGTGTCAGAACAGATGGATTTTCCACATAGAATCTATTTAGTATTATGCATAGTATGTTGCCTTATTATGGTGCCATTTTGCTATTCAAAAACTGGTTCATGGTTTCCTCGTATGATAGATGCTTTTCGAAATCTTGCAGTTGCGTATTCGACATCGGCTAGTGCGGTACAAGCAGCTGGAGTATTACACTATTTTGGATCTGTAGGATCATTTATAGTACTACCTGTGTTTGTCATTTCATATCGGTATTGGGAGAGTTTAAAACTACCTGAAAGAATTATATCTTCGCTAATTCTTGTATGGTTTTTTAGTGTGGAGATTGCAACAGGACACAATAGGGGTATTTTCTTTTATATGGCTGTTTTGTTTGTAGTATTCTTATCAGTGCTGTTTGGCAACAAGATTAATAAAAGAATCGTATTAAAGAAAATGATAGTAGCGTTACTGTTTGTGATTTTTTTTGTGGTCTATTTTTATTTATCTCTTTCCTCGAGAAACAGTAATACTATAGCTGAAGTAGCGGAATCTGATATCTCTGTAAAAGAGATTATTTTATCAAGCGATGATGCTGTAGATATGATCATTGACGAATACGGCTATGTTGAAGAGCATGATTCGCAGAATAAAGAAGAATATGCGTCGTATGAAGATAATTACGAGAGTGCGATGAAAATCAATCCCTATTATGCAGATGAATTCATGCATGCATATGTCGATACCAATCATTTCTTGTATAAATTAATGCCAGGTAAAATGAAGTTTTTGCTGGTTCTAGGTAGTAGTTACTTAACACAAGGTTATCATGGAGTCAGTTTAGGCGTTCACCAAAGTTATACTCCTTCATGGGGATGTGGAACATTTTTGTTTCTTCGAAATAAAATAAAAGGTGTAACGGGGATTGATCTATATAAAAACACGCTCATATACAAGATAAACGAAAATGGATATCCGATATCGTTAAAATGGGGAACGGCATTCACTCAGTGGGCATCAGATGTTTCTTTTATCGGGATTGTCTTTATGATGTTTCTTGCTGGGATGTTATTTGCAACATTGTGGATAGATTCTATAGAGGAGAGAAATATTGGAGCTCTGATTTTTTTGTGTGTGTTGACTTTTTTCTCTCTAATGTTTATATCATGGTGGCTGCCGGGAATGTCAGGAGGGGATTTCATGTTGTTCCATGGATATCTCGCTTTCTGGGGTGTTACGAGTATAATTAGATTTCTTAAAATAAAAAAGGGATAGAAGCAATGAAAATCATATATGTATCTTCTTGCATATTTAGAGATACAAAAAATGAAAAATTTATAGATTATGCTGCCAGTCACGTCTCTGAACTATTCCTGAGGGGGATTAATAAAGCTGAGACTATTGACTGTGAAGTTGTCAACATTGAACCTATTACTCCTTGGCCTAAGAATAAAAAAATTAGTGTAAAAGAAGAAGTGTGCAATATAGAAGGTAAAAGTGTTCTGAACATAGGGTTCATTAACACATTTCTAGTTAAGCAAGTATCACTTCGGAATTCTTTGGCGAAAGCACTTAAAAACAGAGTCTGTAAAGGAGACTGGATTCTTATATATGGTTTGACTACCCCCCGACTTATTGCTGCAAGCAAATGCGCAAAGCTACTCGGATGTAAAGTCGCTTTTATTGTTCCGGATTTACCCAATCCACAATATATGAACCCTGGAGGAGGGGAATTATATAAAACCTTAAAGAATTTGGATGTCTCTATTCAAAGAAAGTATTATAAATATGTAGATAAATGGATCTTGTTTTCTGAAAAGATGAGTGACTTCTTCAAGATTGATATTACGGATTGTATTGTTATCGAAGGAATGACCGATGATATTCATGAGGATCAAGAGGAAAAGGGTAAAGACAAGGATGATTTTATCGTGGCATATACAGGTAGTGTGGCTTTCGCTTATGGTCTAAAGGAATTAGTTGATTCTGTTCATAAACTTGATGAATCAATAAAACTGAATATAGCTGGAACAGGTGATGCAGTTGATTATGTAAAAAAAATCTCTGAAACAGATGACCGGATTCAATATGTTGGAGCTTTACCACATAGTGAAATTTATGAATTTCAGAGGAAGGCCAGCGTTTTAGTTAACCCGAGAGGAAATTTAGAGTTTACGAAGTATTCTTTTCCATCTAAAACATTGGAATATATGTTAGCAGGCATTCCGGTCTTAATGCAGCATTTAGATGGAATTCCTAAGGAGTATGACGGATACCTGAATTATTATTCAAAAGAAAAGCTTGGAGAAGAGATTCTTGAGATATATAATAACTATGATAAATATATTGATAAAGCTGAAAAAGCAAGATTGTTTGTAAAAGAAAAAAAGAATTATATATATCAGACTAATAAGTTAATTACTTTTTTGAAAGGATAGAGATATGCAAATCACAGACGCATTTAAAGGAAAAACTTTAGTAATTACAGGAGGAACCGGCTCCTTTGGTTCAACCGTGCTGAAGCATTTTTTAACAACAGAAATAGGCGAGATTAGAATTTTCAGCCGAGATGAGAAGAAGCAGGATATGATGAGACATGTGCTTCAGGCTAAGTACCCTGAGCATTGCTCAAAAGTGCAGTTCTATATCGGTGATGTACGTAATCTTGACTCAGTTCGTGATGTTATGCACGGAGCAAACTATGTTTTCCATGCAGCGGCTCTTAAGGAAGTACCTTCATGTGAGTTCTTCCCAATGGAAGCTGTACGAACAAATATCATAGGAACTGACAATGTTATTACTGCAGCAGTTGAAAATAAGGTGGAGAGAGTTGTATTCCTTTCAACTGATAAGGCAGCTTACCCCATTAACTCAATGGGTATGACCAAGGCAGTAGGCGAAAAAGTTGTTCAGGCCAGAGCTCAGAAGGCTTTCGAAAGAGGTGGTACAGTTCTTGCATGTACAAGATACGGAAACGTTATGTGCAGCCGCGGTTCGGTTATTCCTCTTTTCATAGATCAGATTAAGAATCACAGACCTATTACAATTACTGACCCCAATATGACTCGTTTCCTTATGAATCTTGACGAGGCAGTTGATCTTGTGGCTTTTGCATTTGAACATGCTGAGCCCGGTGATCTCTTTATTCAGAAGGCTGACGCTTGTACCATTGGTGATCTTGCCGATGGTGTTATGAAGATATTTGGTCAGACCGAGAAGAAGATTATCGGAACCCGTCACGGAGAGAAACTTTATGAGACACTTATGACTCGTGAGGAGAGACTTCGCGCTACCGATATGGGCGATTATTATCGTATCGCTCCAGATGGAAGAAGCCTTAACTATGATAAGTTCTATGTTGAGGGCGATGTATTAACCGAAGGTGATGAATCTTACACCAGCCACAATACCAAAAGACTTGATGTGGACGGTGTTGTTAAGAAGATTATGGAGACTGACTACGTTAAGGAAGAACTTGAAGGACGCCCTCACTCAGTTGAGGCCTAGTCAGGAGGATTAAAGGTATGAAGATCCTTGTTACAGGTTCTAATGGTTTTGTAGGACGAAATCTTGTTTGGAATCTCAGAGAGATAAGAGACGGAAAGAATAAGACCAGACCTAATCTGACAATTACAGAGATTTACGGCTATGACCTTGAATCTTCTCAGGAAGAACTTGATAATATATGCCAGCGTGTTGACTTTGTGTTCAATCTTGCCGGAGTTAACAGACCGAAGGATAATTCCGAATTTATGGAAGGTAACTTTGGGTTTGCATCAACTCTTTTGGATACATTAAAGAAATATGGAAACAAGTGCCCTGTTATGCTTTCATCTTCTGCGCAGGCAAGTCTTACCGGACGTTTTGAAGGCTCTGTGTATGGCGAGAGTAAACTTGCGGGAGAAAACCTGTTTTTGGATTATTCAAGGGAAACGGGTGCGAAAGTTTTGATTTATCGCTTCCCAAATCTGTTTGGCAAGTGGTGTAAGCCTCGATACAATTCTGCTGTTGCAACTTTCTGCAACGCTGTAGCTAATGACGAAGAGTTTACGGTAAATGACAGAAGTACTGAACTGGAACTTCTCTATATTGATGACCTTATTGAAGAGATGCTTGATGCACTTGAAGGCAAGGAACATAGATGCGAGTTTGATGGATTGGACGTAATTCCCAATGCTGATGGCAAATACTGCTATGTACCGACAACACATAAGGAGACATTGGGAGAAATAGTAGATTTATTACAGTCCTTCAAAGCTATGCCGGAAACTCTTACAATACCTGAAATTCCGAAGGACTCTTTTGCTAAAAAACTTTATAGTACATATCTATCATATTTGCCACCAGAGAAGATGATTTATCCTCTTAAGACCAATATTGATAATCGCGGTACATTTACTGAACTGGTTAAGACTCTTAACTGCGGTCAGGTAAGTATAAACATTTCAAAGCCGGGAATTACCAAAGGTGAACATTGGCATAACAGTAAATGGGAACTTTTCATAGTTGTTTCCGGACATGGTCTTATTCAGGAACGCCGTATTGGAATCGATCCGGAAACCAAGAAGGGTTATCCAGTAATCGAATTTGAGGTTACCGGAGATCAGATGAAGGCAATTCAGATGCTTCCCGGATATACACATAATATTATCAATCTTTCCGAAACTCAGGATCTTGTAACTGTTATGTGGGCAAATGAGACCTTTGATCCCAACCATCCGGATACTTTTTACGAGGTGGTTAACCGAGAAGGGGATAAAAAAATCAATCCTGAAAAAGGAAATGTATAACTATTAGAATTTGGAGAACTTATAAATGGATTATCCTAACTGGAAGAATAACGGCAAGATTAAGCTTGCTATCATAGTAGGAACAAGACCGGAGATCATCCGTCTTGCTGCTGTAATTAAGAAATGCCGTAAGTACTTTGATACCCAGCTTTGGCACACCGGCCAGAACTATGACTATAACCTTAACGGTGTTTTCTTTAAAGATTTAGGCTTGGAAGATCCCGAACTTTACCTTGATGCGGTAGGAGCCGATCTTGGCGAAACAATGGGAAATATTATTGATAAGTCTTATAAAGCTATGGTGGCAACAAAGCCTGATGGCGTTCTTGTTTTAGGAGATACTAATAGCTGCTTATCAGTTATCGGAGCGAAGAGACTTCATATTCCTATTTTCCACATGGAAGCAGGAAACAGATGTAAGGATGAGTGTCTCCCTGAAGAGACTAACAGACGTATCGTAGATATTATTTCGGATGTCAACCTTGCTTATTCAGAGCATGCTAGAAGATATTTAGCAGATTGCGGACTTCCCAAGGAGAGAACCTATGTAACAGGCTCACCTATGGCTGAAGTTCTTACCGAGAACCTTGAGGCTATCAAGAACAGCGATATTCATAGTAAGCTTGGACTGGAAAAAGGAAAATATATCCTTCTTTCTGCTCATAGAGAAGAGAATATCGATACTGAAAAGAACTTTACCAGTCTTTTTAATGCGATCAATAAGATGGCTGAGAAGTACGATATGCCAATTCTTTATTCATGCCATCCCAGAAGCCGTAAGAGACTTGAAAGTTCAGGATTTAAGCTTGATAAGAGAGTTATAGCTCATGAGCCTCTTGGATTCCATGACTATAACTGCTTACAGATGAATGCATTTTGTGTTGTTTCTGATAGCGGTACACTTCCTGAGGAGAGTTCATTCTACACTTCAATCGGAAGCCCGATTCCTGCGGTTTGTATCAGAACAAGTACCGAGAGACCTGAAGCACTAGATAAGGGATGTTTTGTTCTTTCCGGAATCGATGAAACCGGTCTTCTTCAGTCTGTAGACTTAGCGGTTGATATGGTTAAGAACGACGACCTTGGAATTCCGGTACCTGATTACACAGATATCAACGTTAGCGATAAGGTTGTAAGGATCATCCAGTCATACGTTGGTGTTGTCAACAAGATGGTTTGGAGAAAGCAGTAAAAAGAAAGTAAGAATGAAGAAGAGTATTTTTTTACGTGTATTATACACATTTTGCTTTACAGCTCTGTGTCTGATCGATCAATTATTGGGAAGCCAGACCGGAAGAGTTCAATTTATTGCCACAAATCTAACCGGAGTAGTAATTGCTGTAATTATACTAAGCGGATATAAGATAAAAAATTTTTTAAAGCCTGTCTATGCAATATGGACAGGCTTGATGTGCATATTTGTGCCCGTTGTTCTAATCTATGGTGAAGCGTATCCATATAAAGGAAAACTGATCACAGCGTTGATCAATATAGTTTTATATGGATTTATCGTCATAAGAGTTGTTGAGAAGCAGATAATAGATAAGCAGTATTCCGAGGTCAGATGGGGGATTTTTACCTGCTGGATTTGTATGATTGGTTTGATGATAGCATCGAGGTATGAAGGTGCATGGCCTTTGTGGTTTGGCGCTATGTTTGGCAGCTTTTATTTGACGGATTATTGTGAAGAGCAAAGAGATTGTATATTTAAGTCTGTTGCTGATGGTATAATACTCGGATTCTTAATCATTCAGGGGCTTGCGTTTGTTTTTAGGCCGTATGATACATTGGTCAGATATAACGGCCTCTATTTGAATGCAAATATGAATGCACTGTTTTATATATTGTCGTATTGTGCCTTTTTATGTAAGTGGATTATAGTAAAAAAGGAAAAGAAAAATGTCGTATTAAGGATTGCTTGTTTACTAAGTTCGGGAGCAATGTATGGTTTTGCCATTTTGACTGGTGCAAAAACGGCTATTTTAACGATGGCGATTGTTACGTTTGCTTTTCTGGTATGTTTTGTTAGACTGAGCAAGAAGAAAATTCTTTCTTTTTCTGGCTGTGTAATTGCAATTGGTATAATTGCATTTGTCAGCATTCCTGTTACTTATATGGCAGTACGCTATATTCCCACTGTTCATCTTCATCCTATATACTTTGAAGGCGAATGGAGCGAGTACCGAATCCAGCCGGGAGAATCAAGAGATTCGGAGAAGTATATTACTTTTAACCAATTACTTGATAATAATGTTGGTCGAATTCTTTGGTTCATTGATTTCGATAAAGAAAGCAAGTTTGATAAATTGATTCCCTGTATGCAAGTATATGCGGAAGAAGTTGATAGTAGTACTATTGAAAAGAACTTTATTTTCACAGATGAGGAATCGGCTCAGGTTAGTCCATTTAAACTGAGATATGTAATTCATAAGCATTATTATGATAGACTTAATCTTGTAGGCCATACGACAGAAGATGATGGAGTAGCAGTTACAGCAGAATACTCTGCGCCTCATGCCCATAACTGGATATTACAGATGGCTTTTTGGTTTGGAATTCCTGTTGGAATTCTGATGATTATTATGTGTGTACTATACGTGGCTAAATATGTTGGCTTATT
Organism: Lachnospiraceae bacterium; assembly: GCA_024684215.1. Lineage (GTDB taxonomy): Bacteria > Bacillota > Clostridia > Lachnospirales > Lachnospiraceae > AC2028. The sequence continues at coordinate 6,698 of JAIKXH010000032.1, read as the reverse complement.
ACAGACGGGAAATGAGAGCTACGCATGTATTTTGGGATGTTTTGTTACAGCTTTTGTAGTTTTCGGAATGTTTGAGATTGATTGGAGAATTGGACAGTTTCCGTTTACGTTGTTCTTTTTGCTCTTTTATTTGGTGGTAAATAAGGGGAGCGTTAAAAAATGAGTATTAGATTGTCATAATTAATTGATAGAAAAGAGGAAATTAAGATGAGTGTATATGTTGATGAAAAGAGATTTAATGGAATTAAACCGTTAGAGAAAAGAGCTCATTTAGCTATAGCTACTCCACATGAAGCTGATGAAATGGAATTTATTAAGGACTGCTATAGGGAAAACTATATTACTACAGCCGGTGGCAACGTTAATGCTCTGGAAAAAACTGTAGCGGAGTTTATGTCTACATCAGCTGGGGAGAAGAGAGCTGTAGCGTTGTCTAATGGAACAGCTGCTATTCATCTCGCTGTAAAACTGGCTGCTGAGAAAATTTACGGAAGTAGTACAGGCATATCTACACCATCCGGAAAGGGAGCAGGTGGAGCTTTATTGGGGAAAAGGGTTTTTGTTACCGACATGACTTTTGACGCTTCGGTTAACCCTATTCTTTATGAGGGTGGAGAACCTGTGTTTATCGATTCGGAGTACGAGACTTGGAATATGGACCCTCAAGCACTTCGTAAAGCATTTGAGATATATCCTGATGTTAAGATTGTTGTATTTGTTCATTTGTATGGCGTACCAGGAAAGATAGATGAATGTAAAAAGATATGCGAAGAGTATGGAGCTCTTTTGATTGAAGACGCTGCAGAGAGCCTTGGCGCGTATACAATGGTTACGAATTCCGTTACAGGAAGCAAAACGGAGGTTCCTACAGGCGCTGTAGGTGACTATGGAATCATTTCTATGAATGGTAATAAGATTATTACCGGAAGTAGTGGAGGAGTACTGATTGTACCTGATGAGTATAGTTACAACAAAGCTAAAAAGTGGAGTACGCAGTCACGAGAAGCCGCACCTTGGTATGAGCATGAAGAGCTTGGATATAATTATCGTATTAGTAATATCATTGCCGGTGTTATACGTGGACAGTGGCCTCATCTTGAGGAGCATATTTCAGGAAAGAAGAATGTGTATGAAAGATATGAAGAGGGGCTAAAGGATTTACCTGTTACTGTCCATGGTGGCGGAAATTATTGGCTTAGTACTCTTCTGATTGATGAGGATGCTATGGCTAAAACCGTCCGAGGAGATAGGAAAGCTATTTATTTAGTAGAAGAAGGCAAGAGCAGTCCTACTGAAGTCTTAGAGACTCTTTTAGCTTTTAATGCAGAAGGACGCCCTATTTGGAAACCGTTGCACTTGCAACCGATGTACAGAGGAAATGAATTTATAACAGTTAACGGTAGAGCAAGGGGTAATTCAGATGCATATATTGATCACGGAAAGAATGTTGAAGTAACTACAGATATTTTTAATCGAGGCCTTTGTTTGCCGAGTGACAATAATCAGACCGAGGGACAGGCTGAGGTTATTATTGAGGTTATTAAGAGATGCTTTCTTTGAAGGGGGATTCCATGAAAGAAAAGTTTATAATTTATGGCGCAGGTGGACATGGAAAGGTTATTGCAGATATTGCACTGTTAAACGGCTACAGAGAGATTGCTTTTTTTGATGATGATATAGATATAAAAGAGTGCGCGGGATTTCCTGTTGTTGGTAGGATAACGGGGGCAGAATCTATTGTTGGTGATAAGATAATCGCAATTGGAAATTCTCATATTAGAGAGCGGATTCAAAACAATGTAAAGTCGGTTACGCTTGTTCACCCGGATGCTATTATAGGTAGTAGAGTTACGATTGGAGAAGGAAGCGCTGTGATGGCGGGGGCCATTATAAATGCAGATGCCAAAATTGGAAAGGGATGCATCATAAATACCTCCTCTTCTGTTGATCATGATTGTGTTGTCGGAGATTTTTCACATGTGGCTGTTGGGGCTCATTTATGTGGAACGGTAACCATTGGTAAACACACATGGGTAGGCGCCGGAGCCATAATTTTAAATAATGTTTCCATATGTAACAATGTAATCATCGGAGCCGGGGCGGTTGTTGTAAGCGATATAAAAGAGGAAGGGACCTACATTGGTGTTCCAGCAAAGAAAATGATGAAAACAACTGGAAATCATTTGTGTGGGGGGGGGTATAACCACAAAACTATAGCCAATGGATATGTAGCTCCCTTAGAGGTAGCTGCATGATGAAAGACTTGATTATTTTTGGAGCTAGTGGTTTTGGAAGAGAAGTCGCGTGGCTTGTCGAGCGAATTAATGAAGTTAAACCAACATGGAATCTTCTCGGCTTTTTGGATGACAATGAAGATATTCAGGATTCTGAGATAAACGGGTATAAAGTGCTTGGAAGATCTAATGATGCGATAAAGTATCCGGGTGCATACTATGTTTGTGCTGTAGGTGCTTCAAAGGTTAGGGAGAAGATCGTTAATCATCTAAAGCGGATTAACCCTGATATTAAGTTTGCCACAGTAATTGATCCAAGCGTAGAAATGTCTAAGTTTGTTTCTGTAGGTGAAGGGACCATTATATGCGCTCATACGATTTTGACAGTAAATGTTATGGTTGGTAGTCATGTAATAATTAACCTTGATTGTACTATTGGGCATGATGCTGTTCTTGAAAATTATGTTACGCTGTATCCATCGGTGAATGTATCCGGTGCAACTAAGATAGGAAAAGGTGTCGAACTTGGTACCGGAATGCAAATTATCCAAGGGAAAACTGTAGGAGATTATAGTGTCGTTGGAGCAGGAGCTATTGTAGTAAAAGATATACCGTCCGGATGCACAGCTGTAGGAAGCCCGGCTAAGCCGATAAAGTTTAACTGATTATTTGAGGGCTACAGTGGGTCTGGAGAAAAGATAATTGAAAGGGGGGAAGAGTATGCTTGGAGAGAGAATTAGATGGGTTGATATCGCAAAAGGTATTGCGATAATCTTGGTTGTAGTTGGACATACTGCATCTAGTAGTGTAAGAGAAATTATATATATTTTTCATATGCCGCTGCTATTTTTACTAAGTGGATATACCATGAAGTCAATAGCGAATATGCCTAATTATGTAAAAAAATCCGCAAAAAAGCTTTTGATTCCGTATCTTATTATTTCAGTAGTTTTTATCGGCCATTATTTGCTTCAAAAAGGTAGTTATTCTGAATTTATATGGTCAATGAAGAGGAAACCTGCAACGATATTGTGGGCAGCTTCCGGGGCAATTTTGGATTCAGAAGGAAATCTGGCTTCTTTTTTCGATGGGATTTGCAGAACATGGTTTTTACCGACATTATTCTGCGCCAGAATAATGGTTGGTATGATTTATAAAATAAAGATTAAGAGTGTTGATGTTGCAATTGTTTTAGCTATGGCTGCTATTGGATATGTTCTGGGTGTGAGCAAGTTATATTTACCATTAAGTTTTGATATCGCTACAGTTGCAGTTTTATTTCTTTATCTTGGTAATTTATTGAGCAAGGTTAAAGCAAAGATATATATATTTATTTCTCCTATAGCTTTTTTTTATTATGCTTTTTCTGATAAAAAATGGGATAAAAATACATATGGATTCCAGGCAATATGGTAATCCGCTTATATTTTTAGTTGGGGGGGTGACAGGAAGCCTCGTAATTATTGGGCTTTCTATGCTGATTGACAAAGTGCCTTTTGGCTCTGGTATTCTAGGCTTCGTGGGAAGGAATTCCTTATTCATATATTCAATTCACTGTCTAGATTACTATGTTGAGTGGGGAAATCTTTTACCTTGGGTTAATGATAAGTATGCTGTTCCATGTATCTGTGTTATAAGAGTTTTATGGTGTTTATCTATAGCATTTTTTGGTGGGCTGGTATTTAAAAAGACTCAGCCGGTAAAGGGGAATACTTCACAAACATGAATTAAATGAGAGCAGTGGTAATAATATGTGAAATGTATTGAAGAAGTGTGAAATTTTAAAAATCTTATGAGACGGAAGCGATTTTGGAGAATGAGTTTTCCTCTGTATATATGGTTGTTAAAAAACTGAATTGAGAAGGCTTAAGTTATGAAAGATAAATACAATGGCGAGGAAAAGAAAAGAGTATTATGGATTGCTTCAATATGCCTTATTATCCTGTTTTTTGCTTCGCTAATACCCGTTTTTTTAATTTCTTGCTATGCACATCCTTTATTTGATGATTATTCATATTCTGCAGGTGTTAGAAATGTTGTCCTATCAAAGGGAAGTGTATTTGATATTGTAAAAGCATCTTTTGATATGGTAATAAGCACTTACAGAGCATGGCAAGGTAATTATTCAGCCACTTTTTTTGCTACTTTGCAGCCAGGAGTATATAAGATCCCGGTATATTGGCTGACTACAGTAATCATACTTGGGTCATTAATAGTGAGCGGATATCTGTTTAGTTATGTTGTAATTTGTGATTTCTTCAAGAGCAAGATTGAATATGCGCTTATTATTGCAACGATAATTCTTGGATTTCAAATTCAATTTGTACCGTATATACAAGAGTCGTTTTATTGGTACAATGGCGGAATGGCGTATTCTTTCTTTTACTCGCTTTTCATTATAGAACTAACCGGATTGATAAAGATTTTTTCATCAAAAAACAAATCTGTTATTTTAACAATATGTTTGTCGGTTTTGACATTCATTATAATGGGTGGAAACTATTCAACAATGCTTATTTGTGAAATGACATTGATTCTGTTTTTGGTTTTAAGCTTGTTGAACAAAAATCATAGGGTAACGTATTTGATTCTCTTATTGGTGGGGACGCTGGGCTTTTTGACGTCTATCTTGGCTCCGGGAAATAGAGTACGAGCTTCGAACAATACGTCCTTAAATCCAATTAATGCTATAATCAGTTCTATTAAATATAGTGGAAAGAATATTGTATTATGGACAGAAATTAATGTAATAGGGTTAATAATTCTGTTATCGATTCTGTTCTATTATGTTATTGCAGAAACAGATTTTAAATTTCGATATCCTGCTGTTTTTATTGTGCTGGCTATCGGATTCTTTTCGGCCCAAGCGACGCCTCCCTTTTACGCTATGTCATCAGGAGGAGCGCAAAGACAAATAAATATATATTATTATTCTTATTATCTGCTTATTGCAGCAATCCTATTTTATATAGAAGGTTGGATAATAAAGAGATTTGGCCATATAATAAAGCTATCAAAGGTACAGACAAAGGTTTTAAGAATAGTGCTGATTGGAATTTCAAGCATTGCTATCTGCATTGGAACTTATTCGTACGGTATAAAGAATACAACTTCCGGAACGACTTTTCTTGATCTTAAATCAGGTAGAGCCCAGCGATATGATGCAGAATATAAAAGAATTGAAAGAATTCTTGAAGAATCAGAGGGTGATGTTTACATCTCTGATATAGAAGAATATCCGAATACATTTTATAGATTGGGATTAGCAAGAGAAGATGAAGTCGGTTTTTGGATAAATGGAGATATGGCGAAGTATTTCGGTTTAAATAATATATTTTTAGAACAATAGATTTTGAGAGGAGAAGCCCAAAGAAACTCGGCATTGTGCTTGAAAAAAGGTTTTGAGGGCATTTTTAGGATTAAAGAAGGATGTATAAAAAATATATAAAGCGTGTAATAGATTTCTGTTTATCATTTGTGGGGTTAGTTGTTTTGTCACCGCTTTTTGTGGTTTTAATCGTAATTGGGGCCGTTTTTATGAAGGGTAATCCGTTTTATTTTCAGGATCGTCCGGGACTTAATGAAAAAGTTTTCAAACTGATCAAGTTCAGGACAATGGATAATCGAAAGGACAAAGACGGAAATCTATTGCCGGATGAGGTACGACTAAATAAATATGGCAGATTTCTCCGAAGCACTTCACTTGATGAAATACCCGAGTTATTAAATATCATTAAAGGGAATATGGCTATAGTCGGCCCGAGACCGCTTCTCGTAAAGTATTTGTCGTTATACAATGAGGAGCAGAGGCATAGACATGATGTCCGTCCGGGATTAACCGGCTACGCCCAAGCACATGGAAGGAATTGTGTTTCATGGGAAGAACGATTCAAAATGGACGTTTGGTACGTCGAAAATGTATCGTTTAAGGTGGACGTTAAGATTCTGTTTGATACGGTTAAGACTGTAGTAAAGAGAGAGGGTATAAGCTCCGAGACTGCCGCGACGATGGAGGAGTTTAGGGGGAGTTGAAATACAATGGTGCGCTGTAAGGCATACGTAATAAGTATTACTATGATTGGATTAATATAATAGTTGATGAGTTCAAGAAGCAGTATAATTTGGAGAAATGCTCATATAAGGAAATAGACCAATTTCTTTGGCTGGTTGGGAAGAATCTACTCTGTGCAAGATGGTACTGGCATTGTACCCAATACGCATAAGGGACTTGTGAAATGAGAAAACGTTTATTTCTGTTCCTGGTTATATGTTTTATAGTAGTCTTTGTAGGAATTGGCAGTTATAAGTCCGGATATCGAAAAGGTTATGATGAGGGATCTTTTGACAGCTACAAGCAGGTGACTTCTGAATACGCTCCTATTTCGGAGGATTTATCGCACATAGATGAGTATTCTAATGAGGAAGAATACACATATATCTTGAACAAGAATACGAAGAAGTTTA
>JAIKXH010000151.1 GCA_024684215.1 Lachnospiraceae bacterium | reverse complement strand
TGTCCGTTAACCTTAAGCGCCGAGTACATAGGAGGGATCTGCTCTATATCGCCCATAAAGCTGTTAACAGCTTCCTTTACCTTATCCTCGGAAAGGAGTTCCAAATCCGTCTCAGAGGCTTTATTAACCACCTCTCCCGTAGTATCCTGGGTATCTGTACTCATTCCAAGCAAAAGCTCTGCCACATACTCCTTGTCATGGTCCATTAAAAGCTCCACCACCTTCGTCCCATTTCCGAGACATATAGGGAGTACCCCGACCGCATCAGGATCAAGAGTTCCGGTATGTCCGATCTTCTTCTGGCCGAATATTCCTCGCAGCTTCGCTACGACGTCAAAGGAAGTAAAACCCTTTTCTTTATATACATTTACAATTCCGTTGTAATTATTTGCCATAAATAAATCCAGTCTGTTTAAACTAAAAACCGCTTTAAATTATAAATTCCCCCGCCCCCTTACGTCAACCTTCGATTAATTCTTCCGGCCTGCATTCCAAGACATTTGCCAGGGATACAACAGTCTCTGCAGAGGCCTTGCTTACACTTTTTGCCCCTGTCTCATACTGCTGCAATGTCCTTAAGTTTACTCCCGAGGCTTTAGAAAGCTCGGCTTGTGTCATCCCGATTCGTTTTCTGTACTCCTGCAGCCTGCTGATCTCTGATTTTTTCCTAAACAAACAATTAAGTTCCTCCACAGCCCTTTCTTCAGAGGCCGTATGCAGGGCAGGATACAACCGTAACAGATCCTCTGCCGTTATCCTTGACAGAATCTGTGCAAACGTATATCCCGATTCCCATTGAAACATAGCAAGAATGTATCCGGCCCAGTAGTACTCCCCTACTTCGTACTTAACCAAAGGGTCAGGCCATTTTTTCTTTACGATACCGATTTTCTCCGCCATATTCATATAAAGTTCCGTACCGGACATACCGCTTACAACCGCAGGATCCCCCTTTCCGAACCTGTCAGCATAGCCGCTTATGACAAAATACTTGAGAGTTCTGTCCAGATCCGTTCCGCATGCATCATGCGCATATTCCGTCATCTCTCCAAGATTCTTCATCGCATCGTCAAGATATATCTGTCTATAGGCGCAGCTCATCCAACCCCATCTCCTTTCCTAAGATATCCCTTACAAATATCCCGTCAAAAGCATCCTCTTCCAATAGCTTATAATATGAATCTCTGGCTTTGAAGTCCCTGACAATTCTCTTTGGATAATATATTTCTCCATTTACAATGCCGGAATCTACAAAAGTCAGCTGTTTAAATGCCTTTTTACTCTGAATAAAGACTTGAATCCCAAGATTTCCGAGTTTCATAGCTCCTGATAGCTGCTGTAATGATATAGTATTTGATAAAAAAGACCTGGCAAACGAAAAATATGAGTCATCTGCTCTATATCCAATGATCACATCGTAACCCGAGGTATCTATACCATAATGCGACATTATATATTCAGCTGACTTTTTTTCAACAGGACTGGCATACTTGACCTTACGATTCTTAAGTAGCACTGCAAGCCAGCTTACAACATTAGCGTCATCAAGCCTTAGGATTTTTAATCCATCCATATCCAGCTGATAAGTATTTACAAATCCGCCATTACCATCCAGGCAAGCCCACTCTTTAGCCAGCTCAATATTCTCTGTACAATAAAAACCCTGCCCATAATCATTTGATGTCTTACCATAGCCATATAAAGGCTCATCAACTATTCTATTTGAACCATGATACAATATCATACTTACTTCCGCCCTTCTTTATACTTCTCTGGAAGTACATATATATTATACTTCCAAAGAAGTATAGAATACAATAGAAAAGAGCCTTAAACAGCATTTTATTTTTCATCTGTTTAAAGCTCTTTATTATGATTTCAATTTACAATTTCAGTACCTTCCAATATCTCTCTGCAGCTGTGCCTTCAGTGCATCAAGGCTCTCAAACTTCGTTTCGGGGCGTCTGAATGCGCTAAGTTCTACCGTAGCTTCCTTGCCATACAGATCTCCGTCAAAATCGTAAAGATAAGTTTCTACACTGGGTCTTACTTCTCCACCCACTGTCGGCTTGCACCCAACGTTACTAATGGAACGATAAACCTTTTCTTTAACCTCGGTCTTTCCGGCATAAACTCCAAAAGGAGGAAGAAGCTTATTTTCATCAGGATAAATATTTATAGTAGGGAAACCGAGGGTATGTCCTATATGATTTCCTTTGACAACAGTCCCCGTTACAGAATAAGGCGCGCCCAGCAGGCCTTCAGCCTTTTCCATATTTCCGATTGCAATACACTCTCTGACTAAAGAAGAAGAGATTTCTTCTCCGTCAGGCGTCTTTACTTTATCGATAAGCTTAAAATCATAATCATACTCAGAGGCCATAGCCTTTAATAGCGCCGCATTGCCCTCTCCTCTTCTTCCGAAGGAAATATCCGTACCTGCTACGATAAACTTTGTGTTTAACTGTCCTACGAGGTAATCCACAATAAATGTACTCGGCGGTATAGCCGCAGTCTCAAGAGTCATAGGAAACTCAACCAAAAAGTCGACGCCCATTCTCTCGAAGATGCGATGCTTCTCCTCATTGGTAGTAAGCACATGTGCATCCCCTCCGAAGAGAACCGAAGGCGGCGGATCAAAAGTAAAAACGCATGCTGCAAGGCCGCGCTTCTTAGCCTGTAAAACTTCGTCAAGAAGCCTTCTGTGCCCTAAGTGCACTCCGTCGAACTTTCCTATTGCAACTGCGGTCTCACGCTCTATATAAAATTCAGATGTATCTGCGATTATTTCCATACTTCTTTGCACTCTAAATCAAAAAACACATATAATATAACAATTAGTACGCCATTGTTATATTATATGTGATTTACGGCTTTTTGCAATAGCGAAGAAATTCGCTTGTATTGTGTTCAATCCTGCCAAGAACTACCGCTGACAAGTGAAATAAGCTCAGTGCGATTAGAGCACTCTGTTTTTTTCAGTATATTTTTCATATGGAATTTTACCGTATTCCCGGATATAAACAGTTTTTCAGAGATTTCGCCATTGCTTAAGCCTTCCATGATCTGTTCAAATACTTCCACTTCTCTCGGTGAAAAACAGTATTTCTCCGCAAAAGCTTTAAGCCTTAATTCCTCATCTTCTTCGGAAGCGTCTTCCGCCCTATCATTACTTACATCGCTCTTTGTTCCTACATTATCGGAATAAACCCAGAGAATAGAGCTCAGGATGATCAAACCATATAAAGCGGCATTTACAATTATAAGAAGCAGCATGTTGTCTCTGACAAAGGGAGCAATCCCAAATCCTGCGCCTTCTCCGAACCTTCCAAAGAAAAGGCCACCCATAGCCAGAAAATACAGCTCTTTATTATCAGTTGCATAGTCCGTAAAACAAACCGCCCGAAATACTGAGTAAAATCCTGTTACAAGATAGTTTACAAGCAAGATCACAAAGGCGTTATTATAATAATCCCGCAAGGCCAGCATTATAAACGGAACAACCAGAAGTACAATGCAGATCATCCTGCCAAACTTCCTGTTTAAATCATTTACAACTCCGGCAATAACAAGGCTTATTGCGTAAAAGGCTCTTGAAAACTCTAAAACATTTGACTGATCCGGCACATTTGCAAGAGGATAAAAGCTTGAAAGTTCATTGATCACCCCAAACAAAAGGATTACCACTGCTGCAAACACCACACTTCTATATTTCTTACGGCCGCCTTCTTCTTTCTTTGAAGCATTTTTAGACGTACTGCCTTCATACTCCTTCAGATTTCCAAGCAATATGATAACTATAAGATTGAGTGTATTTATTACAGAGTAAATGATAAGAACTTTTTCATTACGTAAGAAATTATCCGCCCCCATAGACGAAATGATCCATGAACCGACGCTTCCAAAACCGCTTCCAAGTCCGAAAACCGTGCCGCGTATTTCTTTTGAAACATTGACAGAAAGCACGGTAAGATATGATCCTGCGTTCAGTCCGATACTGAAATTAAGAAGCATTCCGGCAGGTACCATTGTCCCCGAACCTTTTGCAATAAACAAAAGAGCGGTGAACATTATTTCAAGTATAAGTATGCCGCCCGAAAAAACTCTTCTCTTACCGATTTCGGGAAATCTGCGAAGGATTATTCCGTAAACAGCCATTCCAAAGCATTGAGCTGCGTAGGCCGCAAAAGCAAAGAAAAGACCCGTATTTGCTCCTCCCGGTATGCCTCCCAGCCTGTGGTACCATGTTAAAAAAGCGGTGCCTGAGAAAAGAAAACTCAACCCGATATATAAAAAAGTAAGCAGTGCTTCTCTGCTATGTTTTTTTAAGGTAGAAAAATACATCTCAATATTCAACTTCTTTTTCTCCATAAATACTTTTTTATTACAACTATAATTATAGACTCTTGCAGCTTACCGAACAATTATTTTTTCATAAGCAATTCTTTAAAAACAGCGCAAAACAGCTCTTCCTACCCCTATCACCTACACAAAACTACCCCTGCATTTTCCTCCATAACTACCCCAAAGATAGTAG
>JAIKXH010000113.1 GCA_024684215.1 Lachnospiraceae bacterium | reverse complement strand
TAAAGAAAATAGCTGAAACAGTTATGCATGAAATTTCCTTTAATACATTAGCTGGGAACGTAAAGGCAACAGGAACCAAAACTTCAACAGACTCCATGATAGATTACACCACTTATGCGGAAAATGCGTATCTGTTGTTTAGAAACAGAAATTATGTTGCTAAGTTTGCAGAAAAAGAGAGTACTCCACGATTTTATTTTTATGATAACGGTATTCTGTCATTGTTTCTTGTGGACAAACCATCAGCGCTTTTGGAGAATGCAGTTGCGGTATATTTAAAGCGCAGATATGGCGATGAGGTGTATTATTTCAAATCTACACAAACAGGAATAGATATTGATTTTTATCTTCCTGAAGAAAACTGCGCCATTCAGGTTGCATATAACTTAGAAACATCAGAAGATAGAGAAACAAAAAGTCTCTTATCTTTTGCGACAAAAACAGAAGGAGTAAAGCGTCTTATTATTGTTACCAGTGAAGAAGAGCGTACAATAATAAAAGATGATCTGACAATTGAAGTGATACCTGTTTATAAATTTATAATGGAGACAGCTATCTGCCAGAAAGTAAAATCGTAAGAGATAGTTCGGCGCATAATGACAGAGGAACAACTCCTTGTTAAAACATCAAAAAGGCGTAAATACAACTCCTATAAAGGTGAAATCGGTCAGGAAGTCAAAAATGTAATAGAGCGTGACTTTTCGTTATATGGATGCTTTCTGGGGACCGGAGAAGGGCAGGGCTTTCCAAATACGCGGATTATTTTAGGGTACAAAACCCCACGAAAAACAGAGCCAGAAAAGCCGTTATTTTGAAAAAGTATGCCAAAAGTATGCCAAAATTAAAAAAACGGCCTTTTTTTATGCTCTTAATTCTATGAATAAAAATAGCGGAAAGTCGCTTAAACACTAACTCTCCGCTATACTCGAGGTGACGGGATTTAAGCCCACGCGGCCCTGCCGCAGCTGCGCCCGGCGCAGCTAAGCGCGGCACAAAAACAGCCAAAGGGCTGTTTTTGCCCTACGTCCCGAATTCAAGGACACACTTTTTATCTTATATCATCTCTTTACAAATCCTTTTATTTAAGCATTCCATAAGAATTTTATAAATCATTTTAACACATAATAAATTTGAATAACTTACAAGAAGTAGATGAAAAAGTAGATGAACACTTCTGGGATTATCAAAGAAGTTCATAGCATAAATAGAGAATATAAAAATGTAGTCAAATAAAGCATTTTCCCGTTAAGTAACGTTGTTTTAGCCGACTACAAACCTATAATTTACAAATAATAATGTAGTCAAATCTCGAGAAAGTCAGTATTTACGCGCGTTTCAGATGCTACGTCATGGCCAGCCAGCTCATCAAGAGTTGCTTTCAAAACCGCATAAATACAGCATTCCTGAGTGACTACAAGGTTTTTAACGATGTAGTCAAAAAAATAGAGAGGAGAAGAAAGATATGAAAAAAACAATGTTAAACAAACAGAATCTAAACATGGACTCTTACGTACGCAATATAGCTGTTACTGTGTATCCTGAACAGCTGGGACTGGCGCCCGATGCTTCCGCAGATGAATTCAGAGATAAACTCAAAGACCTCATATCAGTAATACATCCCTTCCGATTTTTAGTGATTGGTACGGTGCATGATAAACCTATTACGGATACAAGCGGTGAAAAGCACAACCATCGTAAACCGCATGCTCACCTCATGATTACTTCATCAGGTGGTACTGGCCACAGGATTGATTCTTTCCTTGAAACCCTGCACCTTCAGTCTGAGGAGAAAATGAGTTTTCCCATCCGACAGATTCAGACTGTAAAGGACAAATCCGGATACGCGCATTATATTTCCTATGTTTCAGCTGGAAGAATCGGCTCAAGGAAATTTGACACGAAAACTTTGATTACAAATGATATGTCGGGATTTATCAGTCTTATCAGTCGTTTTGCTCCGGCCACGGATATACCGGAAATATAATGGCTCATGCAGATATATACAGAGAGGTGACAAACTATGGGTAAAAATACAATTTACAATGATGAATCCTCAATGAGAACCCTGTCCTTGACAGTTTATGCCGAGCAGCTTGGGTTGGCTTCAGATGCTTCATCTTTAGAAATGAATGAGGTTTTATCAGATGCCATCTTAAATATAGATCCAAATAGATACTTTGTTTTCGCTATAGTGCATTATAAGGATTTTATTATTAATGATAAGGGTGAAAAAGTACCCAAAAAAGTACATGCACACATCTGGTTAATTGTCCGACATGGGGGTCCTGCAAAGATCCGCACACTGCTTAATCTTCTTAAAGTGAGTTTCCGTCCGGATATCGACGATAACTTTAAAGCGCATGCGATTAAAAATATTAAGAACAAAGCCGTGAGTGCCATGTATGCCACTCACGAAACGGCTAAAGCATTGGCTGACCCCAATAAAAAGAAATATTTAACAGATGATGTAATAACTAACGATCTGGAATACTATTTATATCTAAGAAAACAGTACAAAACAGAAGAATTGTCAAAAGAAGATATCAATCAGATCTTGCTTGCGGTCGCAAATGACGGGATGACCGAACGTGAAGCCATGCAAGCTATTGGTCCGGCCTCAATAACAATAGGTCAGATTAACAAGATTAAAGCCAAGCGTCTATATTACATGCAAGTTACAAATCCTGCACCTTTGGAACGCGAAATGGAAGTTTTTTGGCACTGTGGAGCCAGTAACAGCGGAAAAACATATTACATAAAAAAAATATTGCCAAACGAGTTCGGAAGAGAAAACGTTTATCGCCTTGATGATCGTGATTTTGTACGCGCTCAAAATCAATGATACTCCATATCCACATGCAGATAAAGTTTCTTAAATCGAAAAGAAGCTCCCGACCCGGTGCAGGGTGGGAGCCTCTTATGCTTTTTTTCAGGTTTGATTGTAACTGTCCGGAAACC
>JAIKXH010000111.1 GCA_024684215.1 Lachnospiraceae bacterium | reverse complement strand
TTTATCCATAACATTTACTGTTATTTGGGTTGATCATTTCTGATCATGTTCTCTGAATTATTCTTATCTTAAAACCTCAGATGGAGTTTTAAGATTTTGGAATCTTCAGGGTTGCATTGCTGTTCAGTTATCAAGGAACTTACTGTGCCGTTCTCGGCGACAGCTTTGTTAGAATACCACCTTAAAAGATTAATGTCAACTGCTTTTTTTAATTTTTTGAAGAAATTTTTTAAAAAGTAGCTAACATTCTTATTTTACATATTTAGATTGTAACTCTTCCGGCCAATATTTCTTTGTAATCCGCCAGGTTTTTCCTAAGCAAAGTAGGAATATCGAGTTCATAAGGACATCTCTTTTTGCATGCCCCGCAATCTATACACTTTTCGATCTTCATCATTTCATTTTGCCAATACTCTTCCAAAAATCCCTCCGAGGGAGATCTTCTTATAAGTTGTGACATTCTGGCGCACTGATTAATCTGTATGCCGACGCTACATGGCGAACAGTATCCGCACCCTCTGCAAAAATCGCCCAGAAGCTCAAGTCTGTCTTTTACTATAAACTCTCTTATCTCTTCGGTCATTTTTACATCTTTATTAAAAAATGACAGCCACTCATCCAATTCTTTTTCTCTTTGCACTCCCCATATGGGCAAAACATTATATTCGCTCATAAAAGCCATGCAAGCATTGTAATTGGTCAAAAGCCCTCCGGAGAGTCCTTTCATGGCGATAAATCCCATACCTGCCTTCTCGCAGGACTCTACAAGCTTAATATCCCTGTCTGTTGCAAGATAGCAAAAGGGGAACTGCAAAGTTTCATATAATCCGCTTTCAACTATTTCTTCGGCTATGCCTATTTTGTGCGCAGTTATTCCTATATGTCTTATCTTGCCCTGCTTTTTAGCTTCAAGCATAGCTTCATACATGCCTGTACCGTCGCCCGGTTTAAAGCACTGAGGCACGCAATGAAACTGATATATATCAAGGTAATCCGTACGCAGATTTTTTAGAGTGGTTTCAAGCTCTTTCCAAAAATCATCCGGATTCTTAGCCTGTGTTTTAGATGCGATATATACCTTATCTCGCATACCGTCAAAGGCTTCACCGACTTTTAATTCACTGTCGGTATACGCTCTTGCGGTATCAAAAAAAGTCATTCCCCCATCATAAGCCTTACGCAGCAAGTATACGGCACTTTCGGTGTCGATCCTTTGTATGGGCAATGCTCCAAACGCATTTTGAGGTGTTGTAATTCCTGTTTTTCCTAAAGTAATACTCTTCATGTAATCTTCCTCATATACTGTTTTCAATTATAATATAAGACCCGGAATATGCTCGATAATCCGGGTCATTACATTTATATATTCACCTATCGATATTATTAATTGAGCTGAATCGTCTGTATCGTGGTATCATCCGCAATTATATAACTGTAAGCCTTGTCGGTAGGTATCATGACATTAACGGATTGATCAAATTTTCCTTCAAACTTGGTCTTTCCGTCATAAGTCTTTATAAGGCAATCGCTCTCGCTGTAAATGACAAAATCGTTTTTCTCAAAAAAGATGTCTGTGTAATCTATATTAAAATAAAAATTACCGGTAAGCGCAGCATTTGAATCATAAACGTCCATACGGTACCTATAGTCCTCTTTGTCGGACATAAGTACTATTCCCAAGTGTCCGCTGCCTGAATATACAGCTTGAATTTCCTTATCGGAATATTCAAGATACTCCGCCTTGGGACTGGGCTGTTCATCCCCCACATAAAACATCAGTCTGTTATCCGCGACGGCATAAGCTGTTTGATTGCTGAGGAATCCTATCTCGGGGACGATAGTATCCGTATAGTCATGTCCTCCAACCAAATAATCCTTGTAGTTATCACCTACAGGTCCGAAATTATAAAACGCCACTGTCGTCTTTACCGTTCCGGCGTCCACATATATATAGGAAACAGCTAATAATTTTCCATTTGGAGATAGCGCCAAAGCCGCAGGATATCCGCTTCCGGACATATGTGCCTGACCGCTGTACAAAAGATTTCCTTTTGCATCATACGTATCTATATATGTGACATCTGTGTCATATATGATAACAGTCGAATTTCCGCTTTCCGAAACAGCAACATTTCTAATAGGCATCGTAGTAGATATCTTACATAATTGCTGTTTTTCATCAAGGACATAAACATCACGTCCGTTGTAATTGCCTATCGCCACAACGCCACCGTCTATATCCAGCGCAATGTCCTGAATCTCATATGTCTGGTTCCAAGGGATTCCTCCCTTTTCGTCCGTAAGATGCGCTCCGTCTTTACTGTATGTAAGTATAGAAGAACCAAGCCTTATATCCTTGGCATCCGAAGCCTTTGTCCTCTCTGCCGTAGATACAACCGAATATCCGGTGTAAACATGGTTTGTATACTGGAGCCTTATGATAATTGCCACAACAACTACTACGGCAATTATCAAAAGAGCCCTGTAAAGATTTTGAGTCCTATATATTCTGATTTTATCTTTGTAGTCGCGTCCGGAATTCGAATCGCTGCTTTTTCCGTTAATCATTGACATTTTTTACTCGAATGCGTAAACGGTTACCGTATCGTAAACCTTCGCATTTTCATCTTCTCCGCCAAATATACATGAAGGGAAATTATCATGATGAATAGTATCGGGGTAATACTGAGTTTCTAAGCATAGTCCGCCTCTCTTTTCATAATGATATCCGCCCTTTCCGTCCTCGGGTGTAATAAAGTTGCCTGCATAAAACTGTACGCCGGGCAAGTCGGTATAAACCTTCATCACTCTTCCGCTCTTTGCGGCCCATACGGTAGCACACTGTCTGAGCTTTCCGTCATATCCGTCGATACAGAAGTTGTGATCGTATCCTCCGGCCATCTTTAACTGATCAAAGTCCTTATCTATATCATCCCCAACCTTCTTTTTGGAAGTAAGATCCATAGGTGTGCCGCTGACAGCCGCTATCTCTCCGGTAGGAATGGAGCCGGGGATGGTAGGTGTGTAATTTGCGCACTCCAACTTAATCTCGTGGTTCATAATGCTTCCGCTGTCGTGTCCGTCGAGATTAAAATAAGTATGATTTGTAAGATTCAAAATAGTAGGCTGATCGCTGGTTCCGTGATAGTGAAGCTTAAGCTCATTATCATCGGTAACGGTATATGTAACCGATACATCCTTATTTCCGGGGAATCCAAGTGTTGCGGGATCATATATTGAGAAAGTGACACTATTGTCAGTAGTTTCCGCATCCCACACTCTCTTGTGATATCCAAGTTCAAAATGGCTGTGAAGATTGTTGGGTCCATCATTTACATCGAGCTGATATCCGATTCCGTCAATCTCATATTCTGCATTTCCGATACGGTTTGCGCTGGGGCCTACCGTAGCGCCGAAAAAACTGGGATTTTTATAGTATCTGTCAGCAGACTCGTATCCGAGTACGATATCCTGCAAATTTCCGGACTTATCAGGTACCCAGAGTTCTACGAGAATTGCACCAAGATTTGTAACCTTAGCCTTCATTCCGTTTTTATTGGTAATAGTGTAAAGATGCAAGTCCCTGCCGTCACGGCTTTTTCCAAAATTTACCTGTGTAACTGCCATAATAATTTTCCCTCCTAAATTTAAACAGATACAAATTTTATCATGTTTAATTTTCCCTTATATAGCTTTTATAATTCTATTCTTCCGTCAAGAGCCCTTGACAGAGTAACTTCATCTATGTATTCCAAATCACCGCCCACCGGCACTCCGCTGGCAATCCTTGTGACCTTAATACCCATTGGTTTTAAAAGTTTACTTATGTACATGGCGGTGGTTTCACCTTCAAGGCTTGAATTTGTAGCAAGTATAACCTCGTCCACATCCTGCGCGCAGCGCTCTACAAGCTCTTTGATTTTGATATCGCCGGGGCCTATACCTATCATGGGCGAAATAGCTCCGTGAAGCACATGATACACGCCCTCGAACTTACCGGTTTTTTCATAAGCCGCCAAATCTCTGCTGTTTTCCACAACCATAATTAATTTATGGTTCCGATTGGGATTTGAACAGATCGGGCATATATCATTGTCCGTCAAAGTATAGCACTTGCTGCAGTATCTGACATTGGCTTTAGCCTCCATCATAACATTTGCAAGCCTGTTTACCTTGTCCTCAGGCATACCGATAAGATGAAAAGCAAGTCTCTGAGCCGATTTGTTACCGATTCCCGGCAGAGCGGCAAGCTCATCCACCAATTTATTTATATATCCGCTGTAGAGCTCCATTAGAAGGATAATCCTCCGGTCATTTTGCCCATAAGAGCTGCGCTGGCTTCATCAGCCTTGTTCATTGCTTCATTTATAGCCGCAACGATGGAGTCCTGAAGAGTTTCGATATCTTCGGGATCTACTATTTCGGGATCAAGTTTGATACCAAGTATTTCTTTGCTTCCGTTTACTTTTGCCTCAACAGCTCCGCCTCCTGCGGTTCCGATAAATTCTTTGGTCTCAAGTTCTTTCTGGCTCTCCTCCATCTGACGCTGCATGCGCTGCGCCTGTTTCATAAGGTTTGCATAGTTTCCGGGCATTCCTCCGCCGGGAAATCCACCTCTCTTAGCCATGTATTAGTCCTCCTCGTAAATTTCTGTTTTTATAAATTCTCTAAGGTCCACGGTTCCGCTTTCGTACTCTTCACTGCTTGCGGCCTCGTTAACCGAAAATACTATTTCTTTTCCGCTTATATCATTTAAAGCCTGGCTGAGCTTTGAATGCCCCGGCTCCGAAATAAGCCTCTCGCTGGATAAATCTCCCGCATCAAATCTGATAAGCAAATTACCCGCTCCGTCAAGAGAAGGCTTAGCTCTCTCAAGTGCGCTTGCAATAGGCAGATCATTTGAAAAATTACCGATCAGTTTTTTCCAATTGGCAACGATTTTTTTTACATCATCAGGAATAGACTTAGGGAGCTGTGCCTTGTGAACAGGTTCGCTTACCGGCCTTTGCGCTGTACCCTCTATAGGTGCGGCAACAAAAGCTCCCTCGGAAAGTTTCTTTTCCATTTCATCAATTCTTCCGAGTATAGCTGCATTATCCTGATCCATTGCGGGTTTGCACAATCTTATAAGCGCGATTTCCACGAGTACGCGCTTTTGCGAAGCATATTTAATCTGATTTGCAAGCTCCGAAAAAATGTGTATGTATCTGATAATCTGCTCTCTTTTGGCAAGCGCCGCTTCCTCTTTTAGTCTTGCCAGATTGTCTGATGACATATCAATGACATCCTCCAATCCGTCGGAAGTCTGCACAAGCATAAGATTGCGCAAATACCAGGTAAAATCAATTATAAACTGTGTAAGTTCTCTGCCCTGAGTGATGACCTCATCAAGAAGCTCTATCGCAGAATGTACGTCTCCGTCTATACAGCTTCTTAAAAGCCTGCTGAATACCTCTGTATCAACCGCACCGAGAACATCGAGCGCCATATCGTAGGTAAGCTCTTCTCCAAGGTGGAAAGCGATACATTGATCCAAAAGACTGAGTGCATCTCTAAGCGAACCATCGGCAGTTTTTGCGATATATCTTATCGCCTTGTCCTCGACCTTAACATTCTCCTTTTCCATGAGCTCGCGGAGCCTGTCTGCGATAGTGTC
Source organism: Lachnospiraceae bacterium (assembly GCA_024684215.1). Taxonomy (GTDB): domain Bacteria; phylum Bacillota; class Clostridia; order Lachnospirales; family Lachnospiraceae; genus AC2028. Next base: position 136 of record JAIKXH010000111.1, on the reverse strand, counting down.
AATGGAGATACGTCTGAAATCATATCTCTGACATCTGGACAAAACAGTTATCGGAAGCTTGTGAACCTCTGTAGTCGCAAGGATAAATATTACATACTCGGGCGGCTCTTCCAAAGTCTTTAACATGGCATTGAAA
>JAIKXH010000104.1 GCA_024684215.1 Lachnospiraceae bacterium | reverse complement strand
ACGTCTCTTGTCGCCCTTACGCTGAGGTCCGTCAAGAGTCATCTGGTCACCGGTGTAAGCGTGGATGGTGCACATGATACCGGACTTGATGGTAGCAAGATCGTTAAGAGCCTTAGCCATGGGTGCAAGGCAGTTGGTGGTGCAGGAAGCTGCGGAAATGATCTTGTCGTCCTTGGTAAGGTTCTTGTGGTTTACGTTGTAAACGATGGTAGGAAGATCGTTACCAGCGGGAGCGGAAATGATAACGTGATTAGCACCTGCATCGATGTGAGCCTGTGCTTTGTCCTTGCTTGTATAGAAACCGGTGCACTCAAGAACAACGTCTACACCAAGCTGTCCCCAAGGAAGGTTCTTAGCATCTGCTTCCTTGTAGATGGTGATCTTCTTTCCGTCAACGGAGATAGAATCCTCTCCGAAAGTAACCTTGTCGCAAAGTTCATAACGACCCTGGGTGCTGTCATACTTTAAAAGATGAGCGAGCATCTCGGGGCTGGTAAGATCGTTGATTGCTACGATCTCGAATCCTTCTGCACCAAACATCTGTCTGAATGCAAGACGTCCAATACGTCCAAAACCATTGATTGCAACTTTAACTGCCATTTGTGATTCCTCCTAGAAACAAATATATTAGTTATTTTTTAAATCCGACAAAATGGAGATTGTCAAATTTTTGTCAGCAAATTTATTTTACAGTTTTCCGACATATAATTCAAGCCTTAAATATAATTATTTTATATAAATAATTCCAAAATTTTATGTTTATACGGTTTTCTTTTCTACGCTATATACATAAGCACCGAATATTCCGAGCATTAAGAATACTCCGGAAAGTACCGCGAATATAAGTCCGCCCAATGAAAAATGCGCCTGCCTTGTGATAAAATGTACCAAATCTTTAAAGTTAAACTTAAAGAAAAACAGTATCAAAGCAATGACCGCAAGTACTGCTCCGATAATAAAGTGAATCGCAACGTCTCTTTTTGTATTTCTCATTAAAAAAACCTCCTTAACTTCGCCCACTTATATATAAAACAGACATAGATTTATTTTAACATTTACCAATACTTAAAACAATCTTAAAAACCACTTTTATTATTCAATTATTTTACTATATTCTTTGCCCAGACTCCGCTAAGGACCATTGCGCCTCCTATGCATGCCTTAACAAGTTCAAGCGACTGGACTATAAGTATCATGTAAAATACGCTTAAGTTTGTAAAACGGCTCAGGACAAAAGCGGTCGGAACCGACAATACCCATACAAAACAGCTGTCAAAAATAAATGTGATAAGCGTATTGCCGCCGCTTCTGATGGTAAAATACGACGCGTGGGTATATGCGTAGATTGGCATAAGTGCTCCGTATATCATGATAAATCCGGTAGCCATGCTCTTTACATCATCGGTGGTATTGTATAGCTTCGGGAAAATCGGTGCTACCGCAAGCATTATAACTCCGAAAGCCACGCCGAATGCCACCGTGAAGGCCCGCATTTTTCTGGCAGTATCCTTTGCTTTATCGATATCTCCGCTTCCAAGTATCTGGCCTACTATGATACCTACCGCCTCTCCCATCGCAAGGAACGACACTCCCAGGAGATTCCAAATGGTCGACTCTATGTTAAGTGCCGCAACAGCGCTTAAGCTTCTGTACGAATAGCACTGATTCATAGTGGTCTGGCCAAGTGCCCACAGTGTCTCATTTGCCATAAGGGGCAGGGATTTTAATATAAATTTGCCCGCAAGATGTGCAGGGACCTTAAAGCTTTTAAACGCCCCTATGATAAATCTGTATTTTTCACTGTTTACACCGGTATAAACCGCCAAAACTCCCAGCTCAACAAATCTTGATATAACGGTTGCTATCGCTGCACCCTTTGCGCCGAGTGCGGGGAGGCCCAAATATCCGTAAATCAGCAGTAAATTACCTATAAGATTTACAAAAATCGCAGCTATTGAAGCTATCATCGGTACCTTGGTCTGCCCTATATCCCTCAAAGTACCCGCATAAGCGTTGGTTATCGCAACGGGAATAAGGCCGATCATCATAAGTCGCATGTAATCGACTCCGATTTTTAAGGTCTCCGCCGCATCCTGTGCGCTTCCTTCTCCTTTTAAGAACAGTTCTATCAAAGTAGGAGCCATAACCATGAAAAAGATTATGCTCAGAACAGTCAAAAATACGTTTATAAGTATTTTAAATCTGAAGGTGTATCTTACGCCCTCATCATCTCCCATTCCGTAATACTGCGCTGTAAAAATACCGACTCCCGCAGCCGCTCCGAAAATGAGCAGATAGAATACAAACATGATCTGATTGGCTATAGCTACGCCCGAAAGTGCGTTGGTTCCTATTCGCCCTATCATAAGGTTGTCCAGGAGATTTACAAAGTTTGAAACTCCGTTTTGAACCATGATGGGTACAGCTATCGCCAGAACCATCTTGTAGAATTTTTTATCGCCTATATATTTTTGTAAAAACATGATGCCTAACCTAATGTCTTCATTTCATTGAACATATCAATATCGTCCTTTGTAACGGAGATATTTGTGGTAACCGCCTCCTCGCCGGGGCGCTTTACGGTGAGTTCAATAATAGTTCCTTCCTCAAATTGTCTTGAAAATACAGTCTGTAAAAAAGCCACAAACTTAGGATGGTTTTTCTCAAACTTGCTCTTCATTGTCATAAGTTTCATTAAACTTGCAGGATTCATTGCCATAATATTTACACCTCTTTATATAAAAATATTAGTACATGCTCTATTTATATTATTACTACATGTTCTATCTTGTGATTCACAGCTTATCAATTACAGCTTATGATATTCCGGATTTCTCTTTTCATATACACAGTAATACTTAAATCCGCACTCTTTAAGGACCTCGCATGCTCTGTCAAAGCAATCTGCTATGTTTTCAGGCTTATGAGCATCCGAACCTATGGTTATTATCTCTCCGCCAAGCTCTCTGTATCTTTTAAGAGCCTGCATGCAAGGGTGAAAATCCTTCATTCCTTTTTTGATTCCGCCGGTGTTTAATTCGATACCCTTTTCCTTGTCGATGAGTGTTTTAAATATCTCATCAAACACATCGGCATGCCTTCCGTAATCGTAAGGCACAGAAGGGTCCGAGCCGTATCTTACCACATAATCGAGATGTCCGTATACATCAAAGTTGGAATTTTTCTTTATATTTAATAATTCATCCTCAAAATACTCGTGATAGGCCTCCTCAACCTCTCTGCCCTCATAGTATTCTTTGTAATAAGGATCCATGCCTCTTACCAGATGTGTCGATCCGATAATGAAATCAAAATCGTGTGATTTGGCGAGTACAGCATTTTCCCTAATGCATGATGTCTGAAAACCTATCTCTATACCGAAAAGGATTCTTATCCTGTCAGCATACTCTTCCTTAAGTTTAAGCAGTTCATAAAGATATGAATCAACGTTTAATATCCAATCCTCGGCTTTTAAATTATCCCCGTCGACAAAATTGAAATCATTATGCTCCGTAAAGCACATGGTGTTAAGTCCCTTTTTGATTCCCGCCTCAATCATGTCCCTCATCGGGGCATCCGAATCAGCAGAAAAATGTGAATGCATGTGACAGTCAGCCAAAATTGCCATATTTACCTCCCTATAATTCCGCCGCCTAAAACATAATCCCCATCATACAAAACAAGGGACTGTCCGGGCGTAGCGGCTCTAACCTTATTTTCAAACCTGACTACCAGACGATTGCCGGGCAATACTTCCATAGTCGCAAATTCTCCCAAGTGGTTATATCTAATCTTAGCTTTTACCCTCTTTTTAAAGCCTACTTTAGGTGCTTCCACAGACATATAATGCATATCATTGGCATAGACCGTATCTGTAAACAGCTCTTCATTTTCGCCTATGACAACAGTATTGCTTTCTGTATTTATATCCGTTACAAAGACCCTGTGTCCCGCAGCTATTTCAAGACCTCTTCTCTGGCCTATTGTGTAGTGGGTAATGCCCTTGTGTCTCCCAATTACCTCGCCCGTAGATGAAACAAAAAATCCCGGTTTTGATACCGTTCCGGTTTTATTCTCTATATATTTTGCGTAATCATCATCGTCAACAAAACATATCTCCTGAGAATCGGGCTTATTAGCTACAGGAAGCCCTTCTTTATCCGCCAGTTTTCTTACATAATCCTTTTCATAATCGCCGATAGGCATGAGTGTATGCGACAGCTGCTCCTGTGTCAAACCATAAAGCACATAGGTCTGATCCTTTTTGGCTGTAACGGAATTTTTAATCGCATATCTGCCGTTTTCAAGCTTATCTATCCTGGCATAATGGCCTGTTGCAACATAGTCTGCCCCATGCTTTTTTGCACTTTCCATCATAGCTGCCCATTTGACGGTCGGATTACATCTTACACACGGATTCGGAGTCCTGCCCGCCATATATTCGGCGACAAAATACTCCTCTACATTTTTCTTAAACTGCTTAGTGTAATTAACCGCCTCATGATATATTCCGAGTTTATCGGCCACAGCTTTGGCATCGGCAGCATCGGAGAGATTTTTGTATATATCTTCAGCTCTGTCATCATCATGCCAGAAATCATAAGTAACGCCTATGACTTCATATCCTTCATTCCTTAATACAAGTGCGGCTACGGAGGAATCTACTCCTCCCGACATGCCGACTATAACTTTTCCCTTACTCATAAATGTTTTCCATACCTTTTTCGATATTGGCAGTATTCTCAAAGAGTGTCTTATCATTTTACCATTTTAAAATACCTATGTAAAACTCAATATGCCATTAAAACAAAAAAACAAATATGCCTGTAAAACCAAGTATGCCCTTAAATGTAATTTGGTCTTCGCAAAGACAAAAAAAGGCCGGAACCAAATCAGGTTCCGGCACAGACATTTTAATTATTCAATCAATAAATCTTAGGAACTACCACGCCGTCGGCATTATCCACAAGAGCTCCGGTGCCGGTATTTCCAACAAAAAACTGATACTGTTTCAAAACATCATCTTTCTGCATATCAGAAATAGCGTTTTCAACATCCAGGGAGTAGATGTCACTGTCTTTACCGATGTAACCGTAATCATCACCTTTGTTAAAGGTTAATGAAATATCTTCAAGAGCTGCGTCATTCCTGGGTTTAGCAGTAATCGCAACATCCGAAAGAGTATCATAAGAAGGAGTCTGAGCGGCATTAACCTTAACTTCATCCTGCTTTCTTACATCTTCAACACTGACACCGGGGATGGATGGTATCCTATAATTTATGAAATTTGAATAATCGTTAATTCCATTGATTCCCATCCTATCACCTCCTTGTCATATTTTAACGGATGAATATCTTCCGAAAGAAGTCCGTTTCCATCGTCGCCTGCAAATTATATATCGGAACATCTTTGAAAAATATTATACTTTTTCGGAAAAAAATTATTATTTTAACATGGATTTAAGCTCATCCATAAATGTATTAACATCCTTAAATTCACGGTAAACCGATGCAAATCTGACATAAGCTACGGCATCTAAATCCTTAAGCTTATTCATTACAAGTTCACCGATAACCTCACTGGGTATTTCCTTCTCTTCCATCTGAGAAATATCATTCTCTACATCGTCTACAAGCTTTGTGATCTGAACCACGCTGACAGGTCTCTTATGACAAGCTCTGAGCACCCCACTCTCGATCTTGGATCTGTCATAAGTTTCGCGGTTATTGTCCTTTTTAATGATGATAAGCGGAATCGTTTCTACTTTTTCATAGGTAGTAAAACGTTTATTGCAGTCATCGCATATACGACGTCTGCGGATTGACGAATTATCATCGGCAGGTCTTGAGTCAATAACTCTGGTGTTGTCGTTACCACAATAAGGACATTTCATAAATCTCTCTCCATCCGGGAAAAGAACCCCATTTTCCTCAATTTTTTGCTATACACACAATATGTGCTAAGTTGCACCTGTTATTATACAAAAATCTGTGTTTTATGTCAACTTATAGCTATCCCACTTTGAAGGAGCTTTTGCAAATTTTTCATGCTCTGCAAACAGCCTGTCGTTCATCCACGCAACAGCATCTTCCACTCCGTCCCTGTCAAATGAAAAGAGGTTCGTTTCCTTCTCCGATTCAGGTGTGGTGTGATAGTTAAAAGGCTCCGGCCAAATAGTGCAAAGAAGCTCTTTTTTTACAATCTCTTCCCCGGAATCCGAAGTGATCTTGCTCTCTTTCTTTTCAAGTCTGTATCTCATGCCTTCCGTGGAACCGGTAAATTCCGTCTTCTTTAAATATTCCATGGAAAGTATCTCTTCTGCTCTTACCAACTTTTTCCCTCCGTGCTTTTTTCATAATGCTATGCATCATAAACTAAAAAAAGGCCTGCCTCACCGGGCAGGCCGTCGTTACTTAATTATTTGTCCTTGTTTCCTCTTGCAAGAAAATCAGGAATCTTTATCTCCGTAGGCTGAACGCTGGGACGGATTGTAGGGATTGTACCGGTGCCGGTTGAAACCGGAACTCTCTGGTTAACAATCGACTGGGTCTGACTTAAATTTGAAGTCATCTGAGGATGAGCATTCATCGAAGACATTGTAGCTGCAGATGCAAATCTGGGCTTGTTAACCACAGGGATGCGGTTAACTGCGCTATCCATGGGAACAGCCTCAAGGCCGGTAGCAATAACGGTAACTACGCAGGTGTCTGAAAGTTCAGGATTGGGAATCGCACCGGGAATAAGGTTAAGACTCTCACCTGTAAGCGACTGAACATAAGTGGATGCAACTTCAAGGTCATAAAGTGTAATATCACCGCCAACGCAAACGATAGCGTCTGTAGCGGATTCGATTCTTGTCTCAAGAAGAGGGCTCTCGATAGCAAGCTTAACAGCCTCTTCAGCTCTGTTATCACCGGAAGCAACACCGATACCGATATGAGCGATTCCGTGATCTTTCATCGCAGTCTTGATATCAGCAAAGTCAACATTGATAAGAGCGTTCTCGGTAATAAGATCGGTGATTCCCTTTACAGCCTGCTGAAGAACTTCATCGGCCTTTTTAAGAGACTCCTCGATAGGTGCTCTCTTGTCACCGATGATCTCGCCAAGCTTGTAGTTGGGGATACAGATCATTGTATCAACGCCCTCGGCCAATTTCTCGATACCGATCTTAGCGTTATTTTTACGGACATTTCCTTCCCAATTAAAAGGCTTACTTACAACAGCAAGGGTAAGGATATCCATTTCCTTTGAAATCTTTGCAATAAAGGGAGCCGCACCGGTTCCGGTACCACCGCCCATACCGCAGGTAACTATAACCATATCCGCACCCTGCAAAGCGGCACGAATATCTTCTTCGCTTTCCTGAGCAGCCTTCTCACCGATTTCGGGCTTTGATCCTGCTCCGAGACCGCCGGTAAGCTTTGCTCCGATTTGAATACGCTTAGGTGCTTTACAGAGATCAAGGGCCTGCTTATCAGTATTTACGCCGATAAACTCTACTCCACCCATACTCTCGTCAACCATTCTGTTTACTGCGTTATTTCCGGCACCACCGACACCAATTACAACAATTCTGCACTTACTGTCTGGCTCAATCTCTCTAATATCAATAGGCACGTTAATATCCTCCAAAATGTACTTTCACACACACATATATAATAATATAATTAAATACAACTTTTCGCAACGGTTAATTTAACAATTTTGAAAAAAGTTTCACGGAAAGTTTCACACTCAATTTGTATCGGATTTAAATACGTACATACCGCCAATTTCGTCGTATTCCTCCATGTTTAGCACTCCGCTTTTTCCCTCCAGATTTTCAAGGAAAAAAGGCAGATCCATAACCTTATCCTCTATATGGGTCTGGTCGTTTCCGAGACTCACCCTGACATTTCCGAAATACAGGGTAATCTCACCCTCGTCGTGGAAATAAATCTTGTCAACATTGAGGTCATACTTGCTCATAAGCTTTGTTATGTCCAAAGTTCTCGAGAAGTAATCTCCTTCACCCGAGCCAAGCTTTTTTCCGATTTCCACGCTGGAAAAATCAATACCGGTAACTTGAGGAATTCCCTCTGTTTTAACAGATGAGCTTTCAACCACATATCCGTCTTTGTCAAAATATATATACCTGTCCAGATATTTGACATATCCTGCAAGTGCTTTTTCAAAAACCGTGATCCTTATCGAATCATTTCCGGTAACCGAGACTGAAATCGAATCAACAAAAGGAACATCGGTGATCTTTTTGTTTTTGTATTTCCAAGACAAAATAAGTGAGTTGTCTCCAAGCGGCCCGTCCATAACCATTTCCGTGATTTCTTTGGACGAGTAATGCTTATTGCCTTCAACTATAATTTTGTCCGGGTCAATCCTGTAATTGGTTATGAGATAATACACGCCACCCAGCAAGCCGGCCACCAGAGCAAGAGCAACGAGTATTCCCAATATAACCCGTCTCTTTCTTTTCACTTTCTCACCTCTGCACGATTACTGCGATTAATTCCGAGTACAACCCCCATCTCCGCCAACATAAAGCACACCGAAGAACCGCCGTATGAAATAAAGGGCAATGAAACTCCGGTATTTGGCATGGAGTTCGTAGCCACCGCGATATGCATTATAACCTGGATCATAACGTGGCTCATAACGCCGACAACAAGTAAAAATGCATATGTATCCTTGGTATCTCTTGCTATGAAAAACATTCTGGACAAGAGAAGAATAAACATAATTATTAAAGTTATTGCTCCCACAATTCCGAGTTCTTCACATATAACCGAGAAAATCATGTCATTGTGAGGCTCGGGAAGGTTTGAAATCTTTTGTATGCTTTGACCCAGTCCTCTTCCCCATACACCGCCGTTTCCTATCGCGTAAAGAGACTGAATGGCCTGGTGCGCTGTTGTATCCGATGAGTTTTCAGGATGGAGCCAGGAATAAATTCTGGCAATTCTGAATCCGCCATCACTTATATCTGCATTTTGGACATACACAATTATAATTATTCCGATTAATCCCACCACTCCTATAATGGCCAAAAATCTCAGATAATCTCTGCTTACAACAAACACCATTACAAATGATATTCCGAAAATAATAATAGCCGATGAAAGGTTTTCCGTTACCAGATAGATAATAAGGCACACGGGAACAGGAAACGCCAGTGAAATCAGTATTCCCTTCCATGTGTTCAAAGTGTTTTTCTTTGCGGTAAGATACGAAGCCATAAAAAGTATCATGGCCAGTTTTGAAACCTCCGCGGGCTGCAGGTTAAAACCTGTTCCGGGGATTTCAATCCATCTTGACGCACCGTGAGACGATATACCAAAGGGAATGGTAAGGAGCGGCATAACAACCGCAATCCCATAAAAAACCCAGGGGAAAAACCAAACCTTATTGTACAGCTTATAAGGCACAAACATCAAAGCAATGGCACCTACTATTCCGATAAGGTCCGCAACGGCCTGCCTGTTGAAAAAGTATCTGGAATTTCCGCCATAGTCCCTGGATGCCATATAAGAGCTTGATGAGTAAACCATAATGAGACCAAATCCCATAAGGAATATAAGTATAAGCACCATATTCCAGTCAAAGCCCATTTTGGATACTCTTCTCATCTGCTTTCCTGTGAAATTTTTTACGCTTTCAGCGGTAGTTGCCATATTTTTCTCCAATTAACGTCCGGAAGTATCCTGAATCTGAGATGTACCGAGCGCACTGTTAACAGGTACATCTGTACCCATCGACTCGTTTACATCTTCTACGAGTTCTCCCGTGGAAGCATCATATTTTTCACCGTTATCGGGATTTATACGATAACCGGTTGCCGGATCGACGGGATAGGTCATCCATACGGGATAAATATTTGCGGATTCTCCCGTGCTGTCGTAAATCGTTCCGTTAGTTATTACTTCTTCTTTGTCTTCGGTATCTTCCTTAACGGTTTCGTCCGAATATCTGTATGTATTTTCAAGTTGCTTTTCTTCAAGTTCCTTGATTTCCTTATCCGTAAGTTCTTCCGTCATATAGATTCCCATGTATGGAAGTACTTCGGTAAGGATATTTCTTACTATGCCTGTCGCAAACTTGGCATCATCCTGCTTGGTTGCATTTGGCCTGTCCACAACAACATATATTGCTATCTGAGGATCATCTGCAGGGGCGTATCCCATAAATGATACAACGTACTCCTTGTTTCCTCTGGGGAGTGTCTCCGCTGTACCGGTCTTTCCTCCGATGGCATATCCGGCGGGTCTTGCGGTTTTACCGGTTCTTCTCTCTCCGCCCTCTTCCATAACCGTAGCTCTGGTGTACTGCCTCATTTTTTCGGAAGTGGATTCCGAGACAACCTGTTTTAACACTCTGGGCTCAATGTTTTCAATAGTTGCGCCGCCCGCATTTGTAATTTTGCTTACCACATGGGGCTCATAATAATAACCACCGTTTATAAGTGCGGAAAAGCCGGTTATCATCTGTATCATGGTAGCATTAAAGTTCTGTCCGAAAGTATTAGTGGCAAGGTCTGAAGGGAGCATGTCCTTGGATTCGTAAATAAGGCTTGCTGTCCTTGACTCTCCCGCAAGATCGATATTGGTCTTTAATCCGAAGTTAAACACCCTTTGGAATCTGCTGAAGGTATCCTTACCCATAGCCTGTCCTATCTTCATAAGGGCTACGTTACAGGACCATGCGATTGAATCCTGCACGGAAACGGCTCCGTCTCCTCCGGATGCATAAGTATGACACTTAATCTTATGTCCTCCGACCTCCATATATCCGTTACATGTATATACCTCATTTCCGGTTATTGCTCCGCTCTCAAGCGCTGCGGCAACAGTAAACGGTTTAGCGGTGGATCCGGGCTCATATGTGTTTGAAATGCAATAATTTTTCCAAAGAGCTGAGAAATTGACATTCAGTTGCTCGTCGGACAATGTGTAAATAAGTTCCTGCGTAATCGGAGTATCAGTTGTTTCATACTCTATATATCCGGCAGGATTGGTGTATTCTTCAATAAGCTGAGTTCCTATAAGCGGAGCCACATTTTTGTAGTCATTAGGATCGTAATAAGGATAGTTTGCCATGGCAAGTATTTCGCCCGAGTTAACATCCATTATTATGCATCCTAAATTCTCTGCTCCGTTTCCGGTACGAACGGCGTTTAGATGTTCATCGTTAAACTGCTTTAAGTATTTCTCGACAATCTTTTGAATATTCGCATCTATTGTTGAATGAAGAGTGTATCCGTCGATAGCCGCTTTTACGGTTCTCTCTAAAGTCTCATCGTCATTCTGATATCCGTATTCGCGTCCGTTTGTTCCGGTTAAAATATCGTCGTAATACTCCTCTAAGCCGTACTGACCTTCGGAGTTTGAATTTCTTCTGGTAAAGCCCAAAACAGTCGATGCAAGGCTTCCGTTGGGATAAACTCTCTTATATTCATCCTCAAAATGGACACCTTTAACGTAATCGTTCTCCGCCTGCAGTGCCAAAAAATCGCTGATTTCATCATAGGAAAGCCTTTTGGCAACCACATAATATCTGCTGTTTTCATTGTTCGTAACATAGTATCTGATCTGTGAAACATCAATCAGATCTGCAGAAAAACACTGCTCAAGTGCGTTTAAAGTAGGTTCAAAATACCTGTGGTCCTCATAGGTAAGCATGACTGAGGCATCGATGACCATATTGTATACCTTCTCGGAAGTAGCAAGGATGCTTCCGTTGGTGTCCACGATATCTCCTCTTTTAAACGGCAAGATGACCGAGTCATAAGACTGGTTTTGAAGTACAGCCTTCTGATATTCGGTCCCGTGTTCCTTTACAATATAAATCAGTCGGATAGCCAAAGCCCCCAAAAGCATTATTGTAACCACAAAAAATATTACAAGCTTTGTTGCTCTGTTCTGGCCGTTTGTGACGCGCGGCCTACCCGACTGACCTTTATTCCTTACGGATTGTTCTTCTTTATCTGATCCCATATATTAATTGCCATCCGCTTTTCGCATATAATCATTACCTGCAGATACATAGGTAATAACCTGGCCCTCTGATGCATATGTCATGCCGAGCTCACCTCTTGCGATATTCTCGATGCTCTCAAGATCAACGCTGCTGGTAATGCGGGCATAATGCTCATCATTAGACGACTTAAGGTCATTTAGTTTAACCTGCTTCGCCGCCACGGATTTAACCTTTCCTGTAAGTTCGCTCTGAAGCTGTACATAGTTTACCATACTTATGGCAAAAACAACAAATGCAACTCCCGCTATAGCAAAACCGAGCACTGAAAATGAAGAACCCTTGTGAGGACGCTTTGCGTGTCTGCGCTCATAGTCAGGCTCATATCTTCTTTCGGGTGCAACAGAATTCCTTGCCACCGAACCATACTCATAATACTCTCTGTTTGTGTATCTGTAATCTTCCATGATTCTTTTCCTTCTCTAATCTCTCTCAAACACCCGCAATTTAGCGCTTGCGGACCTGGTGTTTTCCCCCAATTCCTTTTCCGAAGGGGTTATCGGTTTTCTGGTTATCACTTTTCCGAGAGGCTTCTTGCCGCATACACAAACCGGGAATTCCGGAGGGCATGTACAAGGATTCTCGTTTTTCCTAAAGGCTGATTTTACGATCCTGTCCTCTAAGGAGTGGAAAGTTATAATGCAAAATCTTCCGCCGGGCTTTAGTGCTTTTATCATTTCATCAAGCGAGTTTTCAAGAACTTTAAGCTCGCTGTTGCACTCAATCCTAAGAGCCTGAAACGTCTGCTTCGCGGGATGTCCGAACTTTCTCATTTTTGCCGGTATCGCCGCGTGTATTATTTCGTCCAACTGAAAAGTTGTTTCAATTCTCTTTTCTTTTCTCGCTATGGCTATATGCTTCGCGATGTTCTTGGCAAATTTATCTTCACCGTAATCTCTGATTATGCGATAGAGGTCATTTTCAGAGTATTCATTTACTATTTCAGCTGCGGTGAGTGACTGTCTCTGATCCATTCTCATATCGAGCGGAGCATCATACCTGTAGGAAAATCCTCTCTCGCCCGTATCAAGCTGATATGAACTGACTCCAAGGTCAAGAAGTATACCGTCAAACTCCGTTACGCCCATCTCGGATAGTTC
>JAIKXH010000102.1 GCA_024684215.1 Lachnospiraceae bacterium | reverse complement strand
GCACCGTATACGCCCTCTTCATCGGGATAATAAAGCTGACCGTATACATCCTTTCCGTCGTAACTAACGATATGTTCAATGGTCTTTACTTCGTACTCTTTATTCTCCATAGATTCCGTATTATCCTTTTCCTTTTCGTTTTTATATATCTCTCTTTTAATTCAGTCTATATATCAAGTCCTTACACTATCTTTTTAATATATCATATTTTTGCATATTGTCTGCAGAAAATGATACTTTCAAATCACCTTTTCCTGTTAATCTGACAATAGCCAAAAGCTTGCCTGAGAGCATTTTCCTATCCGGCGAGGAATACTTACTTAAATCCGATAAATCTCCGGCATCCATACCTACAAGTTCTCCGTTTCTGTAGCCCTCAGCTCTTAAAACTCCGGGTTCAAAAGGCACATCCCACGAAAGATGGAGATCATGGGTATTTATCCTCTTTCCAAAGCCGTCGTTCCATGCGTTTACGGCTCCGAGTCTCGGACATTCGTAGCTTCTTACTCCTACCGGTCTGTCATTTATAAAAAGCTTAACTTCCTCTAAGTTTGTGTAACATATTACCTGTTTAAAGCATCCCTCCTCACCCCTAAAATTACAACGAGGCAGAATATGCACAGAAACACGGTTATAAACAAGCTCAATAAAGTAGAGGAAGTGATCAGTCACAGCTTAAACTATGATAGAGACCACTTCCTGCTATTGGTTTCATGTATGGTTATGAAATATCAGCATGCATACACGAGACGCGATACCTCAGAATATTTTGAGACTCACAAGATAGATTTTGACGAGTAATATTCATAATGACCGAAATCACATTTACGGATACTTCCTCACCATCCCCGTTTCTATAAGATTTCGTATTTACTTCAAGTTTTAAATACTCTCCTTTTGCAGTAAGAAGCGCATTATCCCCTATAAGGGCCGTATTGCCGTTTATCTTCACCGGAAGGAGAGTTATTATATTGTCGGAAATAACAATTTCGCTGTCGTTTTCAAATGTTTTATTTGCATCTCCCCCGCAGGAATTATCGGAGCCCTTGTTTTCTTCATTTTTATAAAAGTCAAAAAGGTCTGTTATCTCGAGTTCCCCGCTTTTTATATCATACTCACAGGTTCTTTTAAGCTTGTTAAGACATTCTCCGTAGCACGAAGAAAACTCTATTTCCACCCTGCCTTTATTGTCCGCGGTAAACTCATCTGCCCTGCATAAGGCTCCCGTATTTTGACCTTTGCCGTTTATAGCAGGAACGCTGTGTCCCAAAGAAGATGTACACAAAAAATCATATCTTTTTTCTCCGAAATAATCCGCGCAGTATTCTCCTCTTCCCAAATCGGCACAAATAAGCTCCCCGTTTAAAACCAGTATGTACGATCCCACATCATTATGATTGTGTGATTCGTCATTGTTTCCGCCCTTTACGGCAAAAGCAGACCCGTTATTTGCATTATATATTGCCCACCCGGCGTCCTCAAATAATTCAAAATTACTTAAGGATTCATTCCCCTTAATGTCTCGTTTATTTAAAAGCTCTTCGCCCCCAAAAAGAGACCATCTTATCATCTCATACCGATAGCAGTCCGTCTCCTCCACGGACCAAAGGCTTTCCTTTTCCACCGAAAGCGGAAGTTCAAACTTTTCCGAAATATAAAAGATAAGTCCCGGGAGAAGTTTCTCTCTCATATGGCTGTCGGCAAAACTTACGGAATAACCACCGGGTAAAATACATTTCCCTCCAAATGCAGCTATTTTTTTAATCTTTTCGCAGGACAAAATACGCTTTGCTCCGGCCCTGCATTTGTCTATCACCGCCAAACTCTCCGTGCAGACTTTTTCCTCATCGTGAATATTTTCCTGTTCATAAGGCTCTTTTAATTTTTCCAGCCTGTCCATAAACAAAAAATAGTAAAAAAGTCCATAGGTCCAATAATGCAACCCTTCGGGACAAACTCCGTCATCTCCGAATCCTTTTAGGTAATGATCTATGCCTTTGAAACATCTTTCAACGACTTTCCATTCTCCAAGCATAACGGCCGCACATCCGATGTTTGAAAGACATACGCTGTTCCAGTTGTTTTCAAGAACTTCGAATTCGAACCTTCCATTTTTAAAAGGCTCTATTACCCTTTTTATAACCTCTTTTTTAGCCCTCTCTTTTATATCTGCATCAAGCCCTTCACCACATTTTTCACAAATGTTAAGCAGACTTTCTGCGGTTTCCGAGGCAAAAAGGTCCAAGACAAATCTTTTATCCTCTCCTTTTTTTACATGTGCCGGAAGCGCCCAAGTCTCCTCGTCGCAAATACTTAAAAGAATGCCTCCGAGTTTCTCATAATCATCTTTTCTTTTGTACTTCTCAGCTAAGACTGCATATACGGAAAGCATCTTTCTTCTCATAAAATAAATTTTCTCATACCTTAGCCTGTCACCTGTTTTTTCAAAAAGAGGAAAGAGCTCCTCGGTAAGCACAGGCATACCCATATCCCTGTATTCTTCTGCAAGGCCAAGAAGCTCTTTTTCATATTCATCTATAAAATTTTTAAGATTTGAATTATTCATAACAATCGGATTTCTCCCTGCGACCCTTATATCTACATATGTGGTTGCATGAAAAATTATTGCACAAAAATTCGATCTGTGTAAAGCCTAAAACGAAAGGCCGGATAAATATTACATACTCTTATAAATAATTACATAAAAATTTTCCACTCAAAAAGACACTCCACATTGTGAAGTGCCCTTTCGAGAAGAAAACTATGTATATAAAGAAATAAACTATTTAAGCACCGACTGTCATCTGCAAAAGACTTCTGCCCTTACAATATACGTCCATGTATATACTGTTACACTTGTCTATCTTGCAAAAGTACTCCTTTGCTTTCTTAGGGTTACTGTATACTTTCCACAATCCGCACATAATGCAATTTCTTCCGCGGTTTCTGACAAATCCCTTTATATCCTCGATGGGATATCCGAGAAATACACCTATCTCATGAGGAAATGTTTTTGCCTCCACGATTCTTTTCTTTAAAAACCCCAAAACCGCTTCTGCATCACACTCTCCGGTATATCCGTACTTTACAAGTAACGCCCTGACATTACAGTCTTTTAAGGTGCCCACAAGAAGCTTTTTGCGATAGATATATATGAGATAAAAGTCATCGTGGCACTCAAGGAGTTCTACGTAAACATCCTTGGAATTTAACTCTTCATTGGCATCCTCTATCGCCTTAATGCACGCTTCATAGGACGCAAAGTTATGATTAAAGAGATTTCCGACCTTTATTCCCGCAAGAGTAGCTGCGCTGTTTTGTACAATGCTTCTCTCAAATATTTTGTCTCGCATTTTGAAATCTGCTCCCGTGGTTATTTATTACAGAGCTGCAAGAGCCTTTCCAAGCTCATTACACTTTGCTACAGCCTCCTCATCGGGAGCCTCGTGAGCAATGACACCTTCGCCGCCTACTACGGTTGCTCCGGCATTTTTCATTCTCTCTGTCCAGTCTCTCATCCACTGTCCGTCTCCCCAGCCGTATGAGCCAAATAAAGCTACGGTCTTGCCGCTCAAGATGCTCTCGACATCAGCTACAAAAGGCTCCATTTCGGATTCCTCCAAAACCTCATCCCCCATTGCGGGACAACCCATGGCGAATCCGGCTACGTCCTTGAGATCGGCGATATTTGCCTGACCGGGCTGAAGATATACAACCTCCTTGCCTGCAGCGGTAACTCCGTCACCTACAGCCTGTGCCATAAGTCCGGTATTGCCTCCCTGAGTCCAAAATACAACGTAAACCTTATCCATTTGTGTGTCTCCTTATATAAATATGATTAGTTTAGATTACTTATGGTTAGCTTTTCCTAACCCGATAGTTAGAATACACTAACTTGCATTTTTCGTCAACACCTTTTTTAGGTAATAATAATTATTTTCAATACTTGTAATTTAAGTGATAATCATACTTGTATGTTGCTAATGTTTACGGCTATTGATATAATTTAAGCGATAGTTTCTTTCTTATAGATATTATTAACAGACAAAATTTTTATTTATATATAATCCACCCGGTAATTTTTTTGCTTCTCGTATTCAAGTCACATAAGGAGCTTAATATGAAATCAATTCAGTCGAGAATATGTGTTGCAATCACGGTAATGATGTTTTTTGCCTGCGGGGCACTTATGCTTACTGCTATGGTCAGAAACCGTCAAATCGTAAATATGGATTCGACCAAGATAATAGAAACCTCCGCAAACTATTATGTTGAGGTATTAAACCATCTTATGGAGGACTCCGATTCCGTTAGCTACGAGTCCCTTCAGGAAGTTGTTTCCAAGTTAAATGTATACGAAGATGACAATATTTTTCTGCTTACAAAAAACGGAGATCTCATATACAGCAAAAAATATGAGACCGGCATTTCACATTCGGAAATGACCCCGACAGAGCAGGCCTATTTTACCAAGCTCCTTTCATACGAAAGAGACAAAGTCGTATGGTACAGAGCAACCAGAGTTATGCCTTCGAAGCTTATCATAAAGGACTTGGACAATGATTTGGTCCTTGCAATATCCGTCCTTAGATTCTCTTTCGGAAAAGAGCAGGGTAAGCTTATCGGTGAAATGGTAATAACCACAATCGTTATCTTTGGTGTCTCAATACTTTTCGGTATCCTTTGGGTAAGATCCATCATAAAGCCCTTGAGAAAAATGACCGCAGTCGCCGACAAGTACGCTGCCGGAGACTACAGCGAAGATATACAGATTCGTTCAAAGGATGAAGTCGGAAGGCTTTCTAACAGCCTTCAGGCTATGGCAAACTCTCTTACGGATCAGATAGAGATTGCCAATTCAGCCAACAAAGCAAAATCTAACTTCCTTTCAAATATGTCTCACGAAATCAGGACTCCTATCACCGCAGTCCTCGGTTTTAACGAAATGATTCTAAGAGAGGCTGAAGACAAAGAAGTTCTCATGTACTCCGAAAATATAAGGACAGCCGGAAACACCCTGCTCGGACTTATAAATGACATTTTGGACTTCTCTAAAATAGAAGCCGGAAAACTCGAAATCGTTCCGGTTGATTATGATCTGTCATCGGTTATAAACGATCTTGTAAACATGGTTAAAATCAGAGCGGACGAAAAGGGACTTGATCTTGATATAGATTTTGACAGTAATATACCAAAGTATTTGAACGGTGATGAGATAAGGATTAAACAGATTATCACCAACATCCTCACAAACGCTGTAAAGTACACCAAAAAGGGAAGCGTCACCTTTGTTATTGAGTCCGAGAAAATACCCGATTCTCCCGATGAAGTATGCCTGAACGTATCGGTACAGGATACCGGAATCGGTATCAAACCCGAAGATCTCGATAAACTGTTTGCAGAATTTGAACGTATCGAAGAAAAGAAGAACAGAAGCATCGAAGGAACGGGCCTTGGAATGAGCATCACCAAGAATCTCCTTGAGATGATGGGTTCAACTCTTAAAGTAGAAAGCCTTTACGGTGTAGGTTCAAATTTCCATTTTTCACTGAGACAAAAGGTAGTGAAATGGGAACCACTCGGAGATTATCAGGTATCGTACAGCAAATATGTTTACGAAAAAGAAAAATACAAGAGCTCCTTTACAGCCAAAAACGCCAATGTTCTTATGGTTGATGATAATCTCACAAACCTTTTGGTGTTTAAAAACCTCTTAAAGGCAACCCTTGTAAATGTTGAAACCTCCACATCGGGAGCCGAATGTCTTGCCCTGTGCAAAACCCATAAATACGATATTATATTCCTCGATCACATGATGCCCGGAAAGGACGGTATCGAAACGCTCCATGAGCTAAATGCAATGAACGACAATATGAGTGCAGCCACTCCCGTTATCTGCCTGACTGCAAACGCTATTTCCGGAGCAAGAGAAGAATACATTAAAGAAGGCTTTAAGGACTATCTTACAAAACCCATCGACCCTGTTAAACTTGAGGAAATGATGAGGCGCTACCTTCCTAAGGAAATGATCGATGAAAATACCGGAGATCAAGCTCATCACCCGGATAGTAATAAAAAAATATCTTCTATTCCGGAAAAAATAGAAGTACTTGAAAACAGTAACAAATTTGATACAAAAACCGGCATACTGCATTGTGTAAATGCCAAGGCATATCTGGAGATCCTTGAGAACTTCTATGAAACAATAGACGACGATATTTCGCTAATAGATTCATATAAGGAATCACAAGAGATCAAAGACTATGAGATTAAGATTCATTCCTTAAAGAGCTCTGCAAATACCATCGGCGCATTAAAAATGGGTGAAATGGCCCTGCAGCTCGAACTGGCTGCAAAAAACAATGATACTGAATTCATACAAAAGAATCATGC
>JAIKXH010000083.1 GCA_024684215.1 Lachnospiraceae bacterium | reverse complement strand
TTTCACAGATGGCCGATCCCGGTCCGTCTGTGAAGCCATACATGTATTCAGATGTCGCAAGCGTAGGCATTGAGAAAACGTGTAAGATCTTGGATCTTATCCAAGAGGCCTCTGACTTGTTAAAGTCGGGGGTGAGACAGGCATTCATTCTTTGCCTGCTTGAAATAATAGAACTATAAACACCCCCTTGCGAAGCAAGGTGGCAGATTATTCAAGTCTGCCGCTTTGCGGCAGCAAAGGAGGAAATATGTTAACATTTTCAAATGCGTTCTATGAGCTCAACCAGTTTACTCGGTTTTTAGGCGAGTTCGAAGATGAGTTGGAACTCTACAATTCCACTTTTGCGATCTTTGAAATCGCAAAAGACCGGATGTGCCTCGGAAATCCTCTTGCGTGCCTATCGCGCGCTGACAGAGAGGAACTGGAAGAGCATGCTGCGTACTTTCTCCTTGATGCGGAGGACTTCTGCATTAAGGACACCTTCATCTATCCCGACGGCACTACATGTGCCTTCTTTGTCTGGAAAGATGAGGTCGTGTACGACAGGATAGCGGAGGCTTACAAAGTGAAATTCCGGCTCCTGTTACAAGAGCGAGGATTCTGTAGGGCACTTGTTCGCAGGATATTTGCCTTGTTAAGCGAAGAGCAGGAGGCAGCAGGATATTACTTCGTTCGGAACCTTGTGGAGAGGATCCTTACTCCGCTAGGTTTTGAGTCGAAGGACTGGTCAATGGATCGATCCTTGTTGAGAAGCGCTTTTAACGAGAGATTTCATGCTCTCAGAAAGAAAAAGGCACTCTTTGCAAAGCTTTGGGGCGATGCTCCGGACGAAACAACCGCTTCGATACAGATTGGTATGTTTCAGTAATGAGTGTACGGCTATGGGGGAAATCCTGTGGTCTTACAATAGTAACTTTCAATGCCTACGGGCTGCCATGTGGTGAAAACCCAACATGACCGCCCGAATGGGGCGGAGAAAGAATATAAGATGAGATTTTCAAGTCTTGCTGCTTTTAAAGAGCAGCTTAAGGCAGACCTTACAAAGGTGCTGTCAGCGCATGGTTATGATGTTAAGCTTTCTGAACATAGTGTTCAGAAAGTAAATGGTGTCTTTGAGGGTATCTCAGTAACAGATCAGAGATATCCCTCTGTCGGGGTGGCTGTTTACCCCGAAGCCCTTTATCCTGAATCTGAGGATAGGGGTTATGACGCCGTCCTTGACTGTACAGTCGAGACAGTCAAGGAATCATTGAACCGTGCAGAGGAAGTGGGGAAAATAGCCGAGCAGCTCTGCAATTATGAGTATGTAAAGAATAGGCTGTTCCTTTCCATAGTCAACACTGATAAAAACGTGGAATTACTCAAAAACGTTCCGCATTTTGAAATATGCGATCTTTCCGTCGTATATCGCATAAAGGTGGAGACAGATAACGTGCTGCCTGGCGGCATCGGTTCTGTTGTTGTTAGAACTGATATGCTAAATAAATGGGGTGTGTCAGAGCAAGAACTGAAAGCCGATGCGCTTAGGAGTACCGGAGTGGTAAATCCGGCCCAGATTTCTGACATGGCTGATATCATACCGGAAATGCTGCGAAACCAGTTTGGCCACAATATCCCCGAAGAGCTGATTGGCGATATTCCTAAGGACGTTATGTTCGTCGCCACAACTGAGAGCTCTCTGTTCGGGGCGGCTGCAATTGCATATCCCGGTAATTTGGAAAAGATTGCAGGATATGTTAATGACAGTTTTTGGGTAATACCTTCGTCGATACACGAATGCATTATCCTTCCCGACAGGGCGGGTATCGATCCCGAGTTCGCCGGCAGTTTGGTGCCTCGCGTTAATGCAGAGTGCGTAAAACCCAACGAGGTGCTCTCGGAGAGCCTATACCATTATCACTGGGAGCATGGCCTATTGGAAATTAAAGAGGATTATCTTGCCAGGATAGGAAAGGGGGTTGTTGCGTATGCTTAGAGAGGATATGCAGCTTGAACTATGTAGGCTTGATGAGATCATATGTAAACGTTATTTTGAAAATGTTACAGTGATCTCTGATGATCGTCCCCAAATAACAGATCTTTGGCTTGTATCAGATATGGCAACTGCCTTGAAACTCGCCGACGATCTTGATGAGACAAAGGAAGAACTCATGAAGATCCTTTCCTCATCATCCTTGCCTAATGCTAAAGCCCTTGTAGACAAGGCCTATGAGGACGCATTAATCCGTAGAGACTTCTCAAAAGCGTTAGATGGCATTAAGCATGGATATGAGTTATCCGCAGGTCTCGGCTACTCATTTTCTAGCAGTGATCTTGTCCTGCTTGCAAAACTGCACAAGAAAAACCGTCGGCAGCGGAGAAAAATAGAGGAGCTTTTGGAAGATTGTAATTTTCACGTAGAATGTGCGCAGTTTTCCAGGGGTGACTACTCCTTGTTAGGTCAATAAATAATAAAAAACCGTTCCAAACCCATAATTGGGAAAGGAATGGTTTTTTATTTTGTTGTCTTTTTTGAAGAAGAACAAAAACGATAAGTATTTACGACGCATATGAATATCCTGATTACAGAAGTTATCATTAGTGACACGACTACCGGATATTCCGGTAGTTATTTTTCTTGCAAATTACCGCCGGATCCGTTATTATATCCCTGCGAGTTATCTTGCAAATCTGCATTCTTCTATGTCAAATCGACATTATTTCCATTATTCTCTCGGAGGCGTCTATGTTTACATCTAAAGAACTTTCTATTCTTACTCTCGATTATTTCCAATTACCCATGTGCAGTTCCGATGTGTGCGAGCTGGTATCACAAAACGGCGATCACTGGATGATCCTAAAGCAACAGGTTACGCTCCCCCGGACACGATTACATAACGTCCGGCATTTTGATTATACCTTCCGCCTTTACCATAGACACAATGCGGACGAGGGATTCCATCTGCAAGGCGATTATGTGGAGCTACTCTCCGCGGCGCTCGAGATAATATGCCACGACGATTACCGGTTAGGCCGGCAAAGCGATGAATACATCAGAGAAGTACTGGAATGGGCCGAAGCAGAAAGATAAGGAAAAGGTAAGAACGGATCCAGGGAGGAGAAGTCCCCGGATTTTCTCTTAAAATTTTTTTTACTTTTTCCTCAAAAAAAACGGAAGATGCGCTTTTTCGCTTTACTGCGCCAAAGTAGTTTGGATTGTTATTATTTCGCCAAACGCAACTTTAACGAAATAATGGTATGTAATCGGACTAATTAGCCCTTATAAAACGTCAATTACTCAAATTTAATAGTAAAACTCAAATTTAATAGTAAAACTCAAAGACAATTGCTTTATGCCTCAAAAATTCCTGAATATCCTCATCTACCGTATTACAAAAAGAACTCAACAATTCTTCAGTGAATTTTTCCCCGCGATGCTCTAATAAATCCTTTAACGAGATGAGAACTGTTTTAATAATTTAACACCTTTCTCGTAAGCGTCAGGATCTGTAGTTCTTTTGCGTTTCTTGCGTTTTGTATTATACATTTCATCAATAAGACGCTGACAAACACTATCATCGCTGATCACAAATTGTTTTGTAATTGATGCAGTAGCCATGACGACCTCCTTTCTACGAGCCTTTCTACTGTATTTTTTTAACAGAGACAGGCAAACTCACGCCCATCTCACCTTTGAGATGAGCCTGCCGGCAAATCTCTTTATTTTTTCAGAGAATTTGCCTCCAACCATTGGCATTTCCCTGATAACTAAAGTAACAGGGCTAATGCCCACTATTCAATTTGTTTCTCCCTTCATATTCATACACACATATATTATGCAATAGAAACGAATATTTAAGAGAAAAACGTTCACAAGTTTCTCCAACATAAATTTTTGTATATGCTTATATTGGTAGAAACAAAAATCTCACGTTTGAGTCCAGGCATCCGACGTTCTTCCTCTAAGGATATCGGCAATAGATCGTCCATTCGACTCGTCAAATAAGACATTATCTCGGACTTATTGTAGCTATTTTATCATACTTAAATTTAATAGTAAAACTCAAATTTAAGTCCTGTACTCTCTACTTAACATCTTCCTGTTTAAGCATCTCAATCGCTGTTTCGCGACTGAGTCCGACAGCCCGTGAAAGAAGTTCGATCTTCCTCTCCTCATCATCAAGGTTCAGAGCTTTAATCACTCCCAACGCTCCATCAACTTTTCCCGACGCATATCCCTGCCAGCGAGTAACAGAAAGGATCCTGTCAACCTCTTTTTCCATCTCTTCTTTGCTATTCGACATACTTACCTCCACATGGTTTTAAGCTCTATTTCAGAGCCGTTTAAATCATTATCGCTCTATCAGTAGAACGAGCAAGGACAGTGTACCACACCCCACTAGAAAAAGTTAAGCAGTTACAAAAAAATTTGTTTTTCTTGTAAAAATAGTCCAAAATCATTTCCTCACCGAACATTTATTGTTACAAGCGACAATCATCCCCCACCCGGATGCACCGGCACAATCTACCATTTACAATTTAATTTAAAATGCATTTTTCCCTTTCTTGCCACAAACTATTTTCATAATGAAAAATAGAAGGCTAAAACTTAATTCACCCCTTCAAGGAAAGGAAAAAAATATGAAGACAGTAAAGCTATATGTTCCAATTGTTTTACCGGATTTTTTGGGCGATATGCCACCAGAACACCAAAAAAAGGCAAAAGCGTTTTTAGCATTTGAAAAAGTAATTGTAGTTCCAAATCCAGAGGATGCAAAAGGTATCATAGTAAATTGGGATGCAAACAATCTATGGGGCAACCACCTACCAGAAGGACTTGTTTTGTGCGGTTCATTTGCTACACTCTGGTACAGGTCTACTAAAGGATATCCGAGTCATAATCTTTACATATCGGATATAGATGTGGATGATGCTTATAGGCATATAGTGTCTACCTGCCAGGAGATGCTCTTTGAGTTTCTTAACCATTTAGTGGCGATACGCAAGTCTAATGATCGGCTTGGAAGTACGTGCTTTGGTTTCTCAAGTTATGTTTTTATTGAGGAGTGTAGGATTCTACAAAAAAGAGTGGGAAGATTATATACTTTTCTTTCGAGCTTCGGATATGA
>JAIKXH010000058.1 GCA_024684215.1 Lachnospiraceae bacterium | reverse complement strand
CATCAGGGTTTCCCCCATTGTGCAATATTCCCCACTGCTGCCTCCCGTAGGAGTCTGGGCCGTGTCTCAGTCCCAATGTGGCCGTTCACCCTCTCAGGCCGGCTACTGATCGTCGCCTTGGTGGGCCGTTACCTCACCAACCAGCTAATCAGACGCGGGTCCATCGTATGCCACCGGAGTTTTTCACACTGTATCATGCGATACTGTGCGCTTATGCGGTATTAGCAGTCGTTTCCAACTGTTGTCCCCCGGCATACGGCAGGTTACCCA
Source organism: Lachnospiraceae bacterium (assembly GCA_024684215.1). Taxonomy (GTDB): domain Bacteria; phylum Bacillota; class Clostridia; order Lachnospirales; family Lachnospiraceae; genus AC2028. The sequence continues at coordinate 37,984 of JAIKXH010000058.1, read as the reverse complement.
CGCGTTACTCACCCGTCCGCCACTAACTTTACATTCGCTAGGCTTCATGTAAAGTCCGTTCGACTTGCATGTGTTAAGCACGCCGCCAGCGTTCATCCTGAGCCAGGATCAAACTCTCATGTTTAAAAGTTTAATCTCAGCCAGTCAAACTGGCTTTTATCCATAACATTTACTGTTATTTGGGTTGATCATTTCTGATCATGTTCTCTGAATTATTCACATCTTAAAACCTCAGATGGAGTTTTAAGATTTTGGAATCTTCAGGGTTGCATTGCTGTTCAGTTATCAAGGAACTTGCTGTGCCGTTCTCGGCGACAGCTTTGTTAGAATACCACCTTATCGTTTCTGTGTCAACATCTTTTTTTATTTTTTTTCAAAAAATTTTCAATCGATGTTTAACAGGCTTATTTCTAGTGGTTTTCTCGTTTTTATCCACTACATAATGTAGCATTAAAAAACTTATTTACTGTAATTAATTGGATATAAAAAGGAATGCTACCGCATTCCTTTTACTTACAGTAAAACGGAGAAAGAGGGATTTGAACCCTCGCGCCGGTTGCCCGACCTACACCCTTAGCAGGGGCGCCTCTTCAGCCTCTTGAGTATTTCTCCAAATCTGAATTGCTATCCTACCAATATGTATGTCCTAAGGTGCTTTTCCAAAGGACGCATTGATTATTATACATAGGGGGTCTGCTTTTGTCAAACACTTATTTGAGTATTTTTCAAATAATATTTTGGTCCCCCCAAATATGTATTTCTCCTTATGATTTAGGATATATTTAGACTGTTATTCCTTACAGTATTCTTTTATCGCAGTCTCGTACAAATTGTTTCCTTTGCAGTCCATAACCACTATAACAGGAAAGTTTTCAACGGTAAGTTTTCTTATTGCCTCAGTACCCAAATCATCATAAGCAATTACTTCTGAAGATTTGATTGCCTTTGACAAAAGAGCCCCAGCCCCGCCAACAGCTGCAAAGTAAACAGCCTTGTTTCTGATGATAGCATCTTTTACTTCCTGTGTCCTTTTACCTTTTCCTATCATTCCCAAAAGCCCCAAATCCAAAAGCTTAGGGGCATACTTATCCATACGGCTGGCTGTAGTAGGACCCGCCGATCCGATTGCTCTTCCATCCCTCGCCGGTGAAGGACCCATATAATAAATAACATTGCCTTCTATATCAAATGGTAGCTGCTCTCCCTTTTCCAAAGCCTCATACATCCTCTTATGTGCTGCGTCTCTTGCAGTATAAATAGTTCCGGTGAGATAGATATAATCTCCGGCTCTTAGACCTTCGCTTACTTCCTTAGGAAAAGGTACCTGTATATAAATACCGTTATCACCTGTACTCATTTTGTGTTACTCTCTTTTTTAATCTGATAAATTAAACCCCGATTATAAGTTCATGGGTTCATACACTTGCTAATTAGTCTTTATTACAAAAACTTCTACATTAATATTTTACAATAATTCTTCTATGGTAGTTTTTCTATAATACTCTGACAGCGTGTCGGTTTACATGGCAGCATATATTAACTGCAACGGGAAGGCCTGCTATATGTGTAGGGTATGTCTCTACATTAACCGCAAGTGCGGTTTTTGTTCCGCCCAGTCCTCCGGGACCTATTCCGCTTTTATTAATCTTCTCAAGAAGCTCTTCTTCCATATCTCTGACGTAAGGTATATCGGAGCGTACATTTACAGATCTTGTAAGCGCCTTTTTGGCAAGAAATGCACACTTTTCAAAAGTGCCGCCTATACCTACACCTACAACCATGGGAGGGCATGCATTGGGCCCCGCGTCTTTAACGGCTGTAAGAACGGCAGCCTTCACCCCTTCTATTCCGTCTGCAGGCTTTAACATAAACACCCTGCTCATGTTTTCACTTCCGAATCCTTTAGGTGCGACCGTAATCTTTACCCTATCTCCGGGTACAATACTGTAATGAACAACCGCAGGAGTATTGTCCTTGGTATTTTCTCTCTCTATAGGGTCCTTGACAACGGACTTTCTCAAAAATCCGTCTACATATCCCCTTCTGACGCCCTCATTAATTGCATCTTCGAGAAATCCTCCCTCAAAATGCACTTCCTGTCCGATCTCCATAAAGATAACTGCCATGCCGGTATCCTGGCATATGGGTATCATGTCATCTCCGGCAATCTTAAGGTTTTCCTGAAGCTGTCCCAGTACTCTTTTTCCGATAAGAGATTCTTCCTCTTCCGTCGCCTTATCAAGAACTTCCTTCATATCTTCAGTGAGATAGTGATTAGCTTCCACACACATCTGAGCTATCGTTTCTGTAATAGTTTTTACATCAATTGTCTTCATTTAAACACCTCAAGCGTTGATTTGCTTGCATACTTCCAAAAGCTCTTCGCTTGAAGGCTTTCCGGGTACCCATCCTATTTTTTGATTGTCATTGTTATATCTGGGTATTATATGAATATGAAAATGCATAACGGTCTGCCCCGCAACTTCTCCGTTGTTCTGAACAATATTTAATCCGTCCGCGCCAAGCTTATCTACCAGCTTTTTGCCAATCTGCTTCGCAATCACAAGAGCTTTTGCGGCAGTTTCGTCAGGAAGTTCAAATATATTGTCAGCATGCTGCTTTGGCAAAAGAAGCGTATGACCTTTAGCAGCGGGTCCCATATCGAGAATCGCTCTAAAATCGTCATCCTCATAAACAGTGTTTGACGGAATTTCTCCATTTGCTATTTTGCAAAAAATGCAATCATCTTTTTTCACGGCAAAGCTCTCCTTTTGGTCAACCTTAATATATCTCTATATTTATAGAGCCAATACTTTTAAACCGGCATTGTTACTGAAAATTCATTACCTCATCCAAAGCTCTTAAAAGTCTGAAGTCTCCCTTCATCTTCATAGAGTCGGACATAAACGCATGCTGAAATGAATTTCTTCCGGCTAAAATATCTTCAAAAACCTGTCTTGCAACTTCCATAACCAAATCCGGCTTTTCCAAAGAGCCGTATCCGCATTCTATTCCTACACCCGTAAGTTTAATAACAAGGTCCTCGGTTTTTCCTTCTATCTTTATGATATATGATCCGGCAATTCCGGGCTTGGGAACAAATGCTTTTTTTATGGCATCGGGATAATCCTCATATGCACCCTTTTCACCGGAAGCCATTTGTGTCCTAAATATATTTGCAAGCTCTTGTATATCCTGTTTCTGAGTCTGAACATAAGTATCGTCTGATACATATTTGGAGAGTTGCTCAGATTCCTCGGGCGAAAGATTATCCGTACCGGGAAGCGCAACCTTCTGTTTTATAATCTTGTTGCTGGCAGGAAGAGATATAAGCTTTTGATTTACCGTTCTATATAAATTCTCGGCTTTCTTTTCTATCAACTCAAGGTAATTGGAGTTAAGCTCTAAATCAACTGCATTTTCAATATAACCGCAAACACCGCTGCAGGGCTTTCCACCAAGTATCTCCCATGCCTCATCGAGAGCAAGTTTTGCCTCCCTCTCTCCGTATGTCCTGGACATGACCACAGGCATCATATATATACCTGCTATTTTCTCTTTATCGGCAAATTGCCAGCATGCATCCAAAAATTGAAGCATATAGCCGCCGATACCGTACCACTCAACAGTTGACGCAAGAATTATCCCATCGGCATCATTTATGGTCTGAGCCAGTGTAGGGATAGTGTTTTTATATTCATAAAGATTGTATCTTGTGACGTTTACTCTGAGTTCCTCAAGAACACTTTGTATTTTTCCGATCACGGTAAGTGTAGGATCGTCGATTATTCCGCGTCCACCGTAGTATATGGCAATATTCATGTATTCGCCTCCAAAAATACTGCTTTCAAACAACGTATCTATTTTATCATAAATCAATGTGATATCTCAATAATTTATACATATTCAAAAAGATCAATAAACCATCTTGCATTATTTTACCTGTAAATCATAACAAAACTTCCCAGTCTGATTTCATCCCCGCTTACAAGTCGCCTTTTTTCATAGGGTTTAAGCCTCATTCCGTTTTTGAAAGTTCCATTCGTTGCGTTTAGATCTGCGAGCATGTATCCATTGTCCTCATAGGCAATACGTGCGTGCACTCTGCTTACGGTTTCATCCTCCACAACCAAGTCCGTTTCGTCCTTCTTTTTTCCTATTACGATAGGATCTTCTCCAAGTACAAAAAGGACTTCTCCTGCTTCATTGTATAATCGTTTTTTTATATCCTTTGCTTCAGCAACTTTTTCTATATATACAGTCTTTCCGTAGGTGCTTTCGGTATTTTCACCGCCCTGCTCATCTCCGTACTCATCCTCTTCCTCAGCTACCTTCAAAAGTTTTTCAATCTCCATCGCATAATGATTTTCCCGACGAGCCTTTTTTCTTACTTCCTTATCTCTTTTCCTTGCTCCCTCCAAAAAGGCCAGTAATCCTTTTTTCTGTCCCCTTACGGATTGGGCCGACTCTCTTTCATCATTATCCGCGCTCTCGTCAAACACATTATCTTGCCGACTTTTTAGATTATCTTTTTGTGAAAAACTTCCGTCTGCCTGTTCATACTCATCGGCTTCGTCATCGGACGAGCTCTGTTCCGTGCTGGCCGTGCTCACAGTTTCATCGAAGATTTCCTCTGCAGCTTTTTTTCGATTCTGTTTCTTGTCAAGCCATTTAATGTCTTCAAAAATCTTTTCCTTTAAATAGGTTTCACCGTACTTTTCGTAGCTTTCATATATTTTATATACGCATTCAACCAGCTTTTCATCATCATAATCAAGTTTTTCTATGACAAATTCCATAAATCTGCTAAATCCGTTATCCCCCTCATAGTAAGGATAATAGATAAAACTCCATCTGTTTTCATCAAGGTCTCTGTATACCTGCTCCGGATACCATATAATATGTGAATCGCTTAGCAAAAACCTGGAAATCTCCTGTTTAATATGATTTAGATTCCAGGCAAAATCCTTCAGCCATTGACGGTCTACTTTTTTCTTGTACATGATTTGAGACAAGTTCTGTTTCGAGGTTATATTATAATAAAGAAACGCATCACTGTTTATATATCTTAAACTGCACTCAAGCACCCCTCTGATGCCGCCTCTAGTAACTATACAGTATTGATATTTTTTCTCCTCCGGCTTTTTCTCCAGCTTTATTCTCTCAAAATTAAGGTTCATGCTTTTAATAAATTCTGTTTCAATCATTCTTTTCCCCCTGTATCAATCCTTCCAATTTGCGGATTGTTCTGATTCCAAAAATCTTTTTTATAATAGTTGCTTTGTATAGGCGTTCATGTGACCATGTGTTGTCTTCGTCCCAAAATCTTAATCCACCGAATGGAAATCTTATCTGTCCGTTTTGCTTAATACTTAATTCCCCCATCTCATAAGAAGCACTTGCCTGTCCTGATTCCCATCCGAAATATTGATCTTTATATATTGAGCTGTATTTTGCGAGCATTCCCGCGACTCTTTGTTCCTCATTAACATTCTGCGCATATACTCCGCTCGCAAGACTCGTTCCCATATCCTGTTCCATCAGACATCTGTCATAGGCATAAAACCACATATAAATAACAAGAAAAACTATTCCCAGCACAATAGGCATAATAAGCGCTGCCTCCAAGGTAAAATAGCCTTTCATCTGTTTTTGTCTCCGACGCTTTAAAGATTTTATGATAAAGCAAATATCCATATCAAATGTCCTACCCCCAAAAAAGGAATAAACGCCATGCCGGTATCCTTTTTAATTTTTTTCATTATTAATAGAACTATTGATGGAACAGAGAGCAAAAAACACCCCAGGCATAAGACACATAAAGCTCCCATAATTCCCTCAATAAATCCCATAGCCGCCAAGACAACTCCGTCGGCTGAACCTATTTTCCCGGTCAGTTTTCCCATAACAAGTAGGGCAATCCCGGGAATCGTACCAATTACAGACTGAAATAACATAAAAACCGGTTCTTTATTTCCGAACAGATTTATTCCAATATATACGGAAACCGGAATAACAAACCCTGCCAATCCCCATACGGGGATACTTCTTTTCCTGATATCAGGCACTGACAAAATAAGTACCACTATCCCTGTTAAAATTCTTGATATTAATAATTTCTGCTCCATTAATTTCTCCGCATCTTGAACATGGTCTATGAGTATTTATCACTTCCTTAAGAAGTACTTCCTTATAACTTCTTTTTAAAGCAAGACAATTTCTTGAGTAATGATATTTTTCCCCCTCATCGCAAAGGTATACCGTGTCCGGATGCTCTCCCCATGCGCAAAACAGGCATCTGGTATACCTTTTCCCCTCACTGTTTCTCTCATCCCCCAGCAATGAGTACGGTGCCGGCCTTATGCTAAGTTTTAAATGAGTACACTCACGGCTCATATGATATACTTCACTGTCCTCAGTGATATAGACTATCTGCCCCTTCTCCTCATCTTTTTCTTCTCCCCCGATGTCGTATCCGTTCCATAAATGAGCATAGTATCTGTTAGACATTCGAAAGCTAAAGAGATTACCGAATTCTATGGGTGGTGAAACTCTGTATGTTACTCCGATATCTACACAATCATCATCTGTCAAAATGTCACTCTCAATCATGCTCAGCCCACTAGCTGCGCCTACAACGGGTGACTGTTCCAGATATTCGCCTCCTATATGGTTAACAATAGAATTTCTTACATATAAATATGAGACCGCCAGATCCCCAATCTCGCTCATAAGCTTCTCCCCGAAAGCTTCATCCTTTTTTGAATTGTCTAAAAATGCACCGTAAAACGAAATCTTATTTCCTATATCCATCAGTGCCAGAGTGATATTGTTATGGACACGTATCATTTCAATAGAGCTCAAAAGATTTATAAAAAAGAACAAAAACAAAGGTAAAACAACTGATGCTTCCACAGTCATACTCCCGCGCAACAGGCGCCCATTTTGCTTTCTTTTTATGAAGTGCGGTAAAGTCCTTTTTACTAATGTGTCAAACAAATAATTTCCCCCTCATTTGTTGTTAAATAATCTCATTTTGTGTGTTTGCAGGATAGTTGCCCCGAAGAAGATGTATATAATACCTTATAGAACTATAAATAATAGTAAAAAGAACTTTATCGCACCTCATAGCCGAAAATAAAATTACAGCGTCAGCAAATGTTTATATTCCGGTTCTCAAATATGCCGATTACTCATACTTTCTTTTAATGTGATAATTTACCAAATATCCGAATTTACTCTGAATCTCTATATTAACCGCTACAGTATCTATGCAGGCATCTATTCTGAAATCCTCGTTGCCGGGCGTTTTTCTGATATCAGCCTCAACCATATCCATTGCTCTTGCATTAACTATGTGGTCTCCCGTCATAAGAAGAAATATTCTAAGATAATCCTCATAAGAAAGTCCCGACTCATCACCCTTAGTGTTATGTGAATCTGCCAACTGCCCGAGGTCTGTATACCATGACTCCTTCGTTTTTACCATCTGTATCCTTGACCCGGCCATAAGACACCTAACGTCCCATTGAGCTTCCATATTGGCCCATATTAAAAGAATAAGCATTTTATAAACATCAATAAACTCCTCAGTATAAGTGATAACGGATATAACCACGGCCATAGCCTCGGCTATGTCACATTTTTCTTTATCACTTAATAAATATAAAAAATCAGCAGCAAATCTTATCCCGAAAATCCTTCCCACCGTACCGACCAGGTTATCAATATCCGATGGATATCCGTTTAATATATACTCAATCTGATATTCAAGCGAATTGTCATTGCCTTCTTTCATATAGCTTCCCATATAGCGCATAAGATATTCGTCAAAGGCAAACTTCTCTATTAATTTTTCGCCGCTACCGATCTCTTCCAGTTTCAAATTTCCGGAGTTAATCATATTCTCGCTCTTTCGGGTACTAAATAACTGCGATTTATCTACTGTGTTTTCGGATAATTTCGAGGTATCTTCCACAAATCCGTATATAAACATCGGACTATAGACAGATGCCGTATCCCCTTTAATTATGCCGTATTCCCCCTCAGGTATTTTCACCTCGGAAATCTCTGATTGGAGGGATTCAACCTCCCCCGTTAAATCCATCTCTTCCAGATCATTTTCTTCAATATAAGTGATATAGTTTTTCAGTTCTGACAGCAGGGTGATTCCGCAATCATCTTTGATTGCTTCATACGCCCTGCGCCGGAACACTCCCCCATCCTCATCAGATAGATATAAGACCCCCTCAACCTCGGATTTGCTCGCCCACAAAGATAAGAAATCTCTGTATAGAAATGACGAAAACAGAAAATCCGAGCCGTTAAAATTTTTTTCCAGATATCTTGCAAGATGTTTTTCGGTATTTTCCAAAGATGCTTTTTTTGAACCATAGGAATCATCAATGGAAAAAATATTGTATTGCTTTGCAAGTTCTCTGTGGTACTCAGCCATAATGCTATCGGTAGCTATATTGCTTACAATATAACCTTCCATCCAAACAGCATTACTCCTCGCCCCCTCAATAAGCGTAAGGCATAAGGACAAAAGGACACTCATAACTAACGTAAGAAACACTGTTATGTATCCGTCCTTTCTACGTCGCGACATTGCGAGTAGGTAATAATTTTTATCAGATGAACGCGACATAGTCCCTCCTTAATCTTTAGAAATCCTCAGTTCTATTCGTTATCTTTTTAAACAGACTGTTTACTATAGAGGTAATCTGGTTTCTGAATATCACCACAAGGCCCACAAGTACAACTATAATCAATATTATTTCCACGGTACCCATGCCGTCCTCATCTCTAAACAAATCCTGAACAGATCTAAGACTCATTTTGTTTCCCCCTTTCATAAAATATATGTAATAAACCTTTCCTTCTTTTTCGTATTTATATATTCATTCCCGAAAAAGCAGGTAAAAGTATCATCACCATTACAATCATCAATATCATAACCATTGGAAGCAAAAGCTTTGTTGATGCTTCCTCCGCAAGCTTTCTAAGGTTTTGCAAAGACTCTCTTCTGGCACTGTCAAGTTCTTCACGAAGCCTCGTTTGAAAATTCGAACTGCCTCTTTTTATGTTTTGACTAAGTATTGCTGAAAGTCTTATATATTCTGAAAGCCCGCACCTTTGTCCAAACTCATGGTATCCGTCCTCCTCCGACTTTCCGCTTTTTATCTCTCTGCATGTATACAGCATTTCACTGTATATTGGGTTTGGTTTCTTATCGCCGCTGTCGGCAATTTTAAAAAATGCATTTCTGAGCGTCATTCCGGCCTTAGTGTACAGAGCGTACTTTTGGATTATATCCGGATACGCGTCCTTCATAACCTTGCGTTTTTCTTCTAATTTATCCCTTAGGTCCTTATCGGACATTTTATATATCAAAAATGCTATCGCGAATACAGCGATCAGTATGTACAACCCGCTTTCCGATTTTTTGTAATTCCATTTAATTGACTTGCCGTTAAAGCTGTCCGGCAAGGCGAATTCATCTTCTTCAACTGTATTTTTCTCAAGATTTTCTATATATTTGGTAAAATCTCTTTTCTCCTTTTCGGAATCGGGCAGGCTCCCCGGTACTACCTTAATCGGATAATCATTATCGTATTGCTCTCCCCCATACCTAAAATGTGCGCTCAGTATAACCTCTGTAGGCGAATTTATCTCACCTATCTCGCCGCTTATCGGTGATAAAATCTCCAAATCGGAGCTGCTCCACTCAATGCTAAACGGGTACTCGGGAATGGATTTCACAAGATTGAGCTTCATGCTTACTGCATCCTTGGACTCATTTTCACATAAAGCTTTTTCAAAAAGCCTATCCCAGAATTCCGGAAGCGCTTCGTCTACCTCTTTTTTTGACATTTTTCTTGGACTGACCGTAACATCAATCGGAATATATCCGTCTTCTGTCCTTGCCTGTAGCTCGTACTCTTTTATCTCGCCGCCGACCATATCCCGCTCGATTGACCCGTCTGTAAGAAATGATTTCTCAGGCCTCCCTGATATATCTACTCCTGCTGCCAAAAGTCCCCCTGCAAATACCACCATTAGTGAAAGCGATAATTTCTTTATCAGATATCCATAATACATAGATTCCTTATTTTCACCGGGAGACAGATATGATAGATTTCTGATTATTTCTGTTTTTCCGTCGTGGATGACATTCCTTTTTTTATTAAGGAAGGCTATTTTTGATTTCAGGTTCTCAAAGATAAGTAATACCTCGGCTGCAATACGATCAAATACGCCAAGCAGACCATTTCTTTTTCCATTAAATTTCATTTTTCTTCCCGCAATAAACAAAACTACATACACAGAATAAATAATCCCTAATGCTATATACATCTTTCACTCCTCTGTCCGAATCAGGCTGTCTGATTTCACCTTATAATCGTCCGGCTACTCCCCCTGAAAAATCACCTTGCATAATCCTGCTGCCGGATTTTGATCATCAGCTCTCGCCTTTTAATTTTCTAAGTATTTTCTCCCCTAAAATATAGGCTGCTACATATATAGCCAAACATCCTGTCATTATAAAAACCCCCTTTATATTTCCGTACAAACTGTCTAAATAACCTTTATTACTTATACTTATGTATAAAATAAGAGCAAAGGGAACTATTTTCATAATTCCAAATTCCATTTTTTTGCCGCTTAGTATAGTATCTGTTTCAGCTTTAATATCTATATCCTTGCCTATGATTTCTGCTGCACTCTTCATCACTTCAGTCATGTTTCCGCCATTTTTCTTTGCAATTTCAAAGACCTGTGAAAACTGCTCAATATGCTTGCTGCCACTTCTATCGGCCAACGACTTTAGCACATCTTCAATAGGAATATTCATTTCCAGTTTTCTGTTAAGTATTTCTAATTCTTCCACTATCTCAGAATTTTTTCCAAATATCCGGATCATATCCCTTTTACTTTGCCTAAAAGCATTTTCCGCAGAATAACCCGCTTTTAACAGTGTTGAAACCGATAGCATGTTTTCTTTAAATTGTTTTTCCAGTCTTACAATCCCTGCATTTATCCTTTCTTTTTCTAGTTTTTTAAAGAAAAAAAGTCCGATTAATCCCATTGGCGGCATTGCCCACATACTTCTGTAAAAAAACAGGGATAACACCGCCGCCACCGTTATGCACTTAAAAACAGCAATATATTTTTCGGATTTAGTCCAGTTCGGACGGTAATATTCCCGCGAGTCTGAGCTTTCCTGTATTTTGCAATTTATTAATCTTTTCAAGTCCTCCCAGCACCTTTCCCTCCAGAGAAGTCCCTGTCTCTGTAAATTCAAATAATTTACTTGTTATGATTTCCCCGTTTTCGTATCCCAATATTTCCGCTATTTCCAGTATTTTTCTGGATTTGTCCCTGAGTCTTCCGAGGTGTACTATTATCTCTAGCCCTGAAGCTATCTGCTTTTTTATAGCTTCGAGGGGGATATCGGCACCCATCATAACCATGTTTTCCAGCCTGCCAAGCATATCTTTTGAACTGTTGGCATGTCCGGTACTAAGGCCCCCTGAATGCCCGGTATTAAATCCGGAGATCATATCCCAGCATTCCGCGCCTCGGACTTCGCCCACTATGATACGGTCGGGCCTCATCCTAAGAGAACTTTTTATGAGGTCTCTTATTGTTATTTCACCGCAGCCTTCCGTATTGGCATTCCTGGTTTCAAGCCTTACGAGATTGCTGATTCCCTGCAGCTGGAGTTCAGCGCTGTCCTCGATGGTTATTACTCTTTCCCCTTTAGGAATGTACTCAGATAAAACATTTAAAAATGTTGTCTTACCGCTTCCGGTTCCGCCGCTTATAAATATATTGTATTTAGCCTTTACCAAAAGCTCCAAAAAATGAGCCGCTGCTTTTGTTATGCTCTTTTTGGCTATAAGCTCATCCATAGTAATCGGGTTTTCCGGAAACCGCCTTATGGTAATAATCGGTCCGTTTAAGGCTATCGGGTTCATAACTATATTTACCCTCGAACCGTTTTCGAGCCTGGCATCGACGATTGGTGACGACTCATTTACAACCCTGTTACAGCCTGCAACTATCTGCTGTATCACATCTCTTAACTTTTCTTCGCTTTCAAATTTCTCCTGGATTTCTTTTAATTCGCCGGCCCTTTCAACAAAAATATGGTCAAGTCCGTTTATCATTATCTCCGTCACGGAAGGATCGTCTACAAACTTTTGCAAAACATCAAGTCGCCTCAAGGAATCAAATATTTCTTTTCTAAGTTTCCTTCTGTCCTTGATCTTTAATAAGGCTGTTTCCGCCGATGTCGTAATCACTTCATCTATGATTTCTTCCACCTCTTCATCGGAAAAATCACGCCTCATATCGATCTTTTCCTGCGTTTTTATCTTTAGTTGTCTTCTTAGCTCATCGTATTCCATTAAAGCCGTTCCTTATCTAGCAAACTCCGGTCTCATACATCTTATTTCTTACAAAATCTGCTATTTCTCCGCGTCCATATTCATCCGGATTTGCGGGAATATAGTGAAATTTAGGGAAAACAAATCTCTCGGTTTTTTCCAATATATCCCTGTAATCGTATGCGGATAAGAGGTTTTCATACTGTAGCATTTTTACTTTTGCATACGAGTCATCACGACTTACCGTATATACCCGGCTGCAGATTCTGAGTATCTCCGGAAGTCCCTGAAGCGAATCGGTTAAATCCATAACCACATATTCAAAGAGCCCCGACTCGCTTATTTTTGATAAGAGCGCCAGCCATTCTCCCTCGGTCACGGACAAAAGATTCATTCCATACTTCATAGGCGGAACAAACGACATCTCCCCAATCTGTTTAACCGTAGTCTGCAAGTGCAGCTTGAATTTTTCGTTTTCAACATTCATAAAATAGACCAGGTCAGATAGATCTCTTTCGCCCTCTCCTGCGAGAAGCTGTGCTACGCCGGCGTAGTTTTCAAAATTGAGGTAAAGCGTACTCTTTTTCTCGGAGAGTATTTCGCTCATTGTCATGGCAAAAGTCGTTTGCATACATCTCTTTACAGGAGAGTACACACCGATAAATTTTGTTTTATTTGAGGCATTTATCTTGCCGGGCTGCTCTCCCGCTATCTCCAGATATTCCTGTAAAAGTATCTGCAGCACCGCTTCCGCGGCCTGGTATTTATCTACCGACTCCAAATCGTCATCTCTTTTATAACCGGACTCATTGAGGATTATTACTTTGTCCGCATCCAGCTCCTTTAAGCTCTCGCAATAAGACCCTTCGGAAACAACCATCATCGAGATATCGCTTCCGATCTCAAAATCCATCAAGTCCTTCTCTTTAGTGTATGCATGAATTTTCCACGGCATTCCGGGATAATCCTTTAAATAGTCTGACATTAAAAGTGTGTATTCTTCCTCTTCGTCGTATAAAACAAATAGTGGTTTTTTATTTTTCATGTCCTTAGTAGACGCCTGCCACATGCAATAAAGCACTGACCATCATCGGTAGACTCATGGCCACTCCGGCGCTTATTTTCTCCTCTCTTTTTTCCAGATAAAGTCTGGGACGATAATTCTTACCCTGCGTTTTTACGCCGCTTATTGCATTTTCAAGATAGTCCTTTAAATAGATCAGTCTTTTTATTAAATCTTTTCTTGCGATAAGCTTGATAAGGCCTATTGCCCCGGCAACAGCAAATGTAAAAAACAGATATACTACCGCTTCTTTTGGAGTGAAAAAAGCACTTGATATGCCAAGCAGCTTTACATCACCGCCTCCTATCATTCCCAATTTGAAAAAAATGCAGAAAACTACTACGACAATTATGACTGTACTCAGAAATCTTAAGACCCCGCCCCATGAATCGATAAGATAAAAATAGACAATTCCCAATCCGAACAAAATCCCCTGTAAAATGTTCGGAATCTTTCTAAGCGTGATATCCCATACACACGCCAGCCCTAAAAATGGGCACAAAAATAACATACTCCACCCCCGTAGATAAATTATTTATTGATATTAATTTTAATCCACCAGCTTTGGTGATTACGGCAGCGATAGGCCGCCAAATTAGAATTTTAAAACAGACAGGATATTTTGAATCGCAGCTCTCTGCACTGCCTGTTTGAATTTAATGGTGATTATAATCTCGGTTTTTTTAAAGTGCAATAGGTTTTTTAAAAACCGTCATTTTCCATAACAATTTTGTATATCCGGCTTTTTATGCAAAATCAAAAAAACCGCAATCCCTTATTTTATAAGGAGTTGCGGCTCTTGTGAAAATGCATAAATCGATATTAGATTGTTAAAGTTTTAACCTATTAATAATATACTCTCAAAAATTTCTTGAAAAACTTATGACTTTATATCCATCCATCACCAAATCTTAATCATAAAATCAAAAAAGTTTTAGACCAGATATCCTCTGTTGGGAGTGGTACTTAAGCTTTCGATAAGCTCTTCCTTTCCGTATGTAAGTCCGGCAAAGACGGTTTGCGAATTTCCCATCACGGGGCCGTTTTTGTTTTCGCCCTTAATCTGCTCATAAGCATCTCTTAAAGGTTTTAGAACTTTTTCTGTCTCAAAAAGTCCCTCGGGCTTTCTGGAACTGGCGCTGATACTGATCTGTCTTAGGCAAAATCCGTAAAGCTTACGCAAATTCCCGGCAAGTTCGTATTCAGGATGCAAACTTTCCAAAAGCTCGTATATGCAGCCCTGAATCAAAGGAATATCGCTTTCAAAATCATCGAAGCAGCCCTTTTTTAAAGCATCTTTTGCCTCTTTTATATAATCTAATGCTATGTCGTAGATTATTATTACCAGTTCAGTAGAGTTTGCCTGAGAAACCCGCCTGGTATATTCCTGTTTCTTTTCACTATCCATTAATTTCCTCGACGCTTTCAAAAAATATTACTGCAAAAGCTGCAAAACCATGGAAGGGCGCTCATTTGCCTGAGCAAGCACGCTGGTTCCGGCCTGAACGATTACATTATGAGTGCTGTATGCAGTCATTTCTTCTGCCATATCAACATCCATCATTCTTGAATATGCGCTGGTCATATTTTCCTCTACAACTCCGAGATTATCTACTGCCGACTCAAGTCTGTTCTGATATGCTCCAAGCTTACCTCTGACGCTGCTGACAAACTGGTTGGCCCCCTTAAGTCTCTCTATCGCATAGGATGCACTCTGCTCGGTGGTTACATCAAGTCTTGATATGCCTAGATTTCCAAGCGACAAAGCAGGTATTTCTACCGCAATGATGTGTCCCTCATTTGAGCCGGACTGCAATCTCATAGGGCCGATATTGGTGCATGTAATATCAACTGTCTGGCCGATAGAACCGCTTACCGGTAAATTTGTAGTAGGGTCGGAGAATACTAAATCTTCCTGGATTTCAAGAGTCATCTCAAATCCGGTTTCATCAGTAAGGGTCACATAGTTATCTACCATACTGATATTATAGTCGCTCATAGTCTTATTTACCGCATTAGCGCCTTCTCCGACAGTCATTGTAAATGCAGTTACATCTATTTTTCCCGATCCGTCAGTACTTGCTGCCCATGAAAGAGAAGTAATGCTGTATTTTCCGGGATCAACCTCCGAATTTATTGTACTTACTCTGACCTCAGGTGCAGGTACCGGCGTAACAGTAGTCTGTACGCTGCTGTATCCCTTGTAATCAAAGGTTCCGTCAAGAAGGTTTTGTCCGTTAAACTGAGTAGCCTTTGAAATTCTCTGAACTTCCTTTTTCAGTTCATCAATCTCTAACTGAATTATACGTCGATCGTCTTCAGTGTTTACACCATTTGCAGCTTTGGTGGCAAGCTCGGTCATACGATGAAGCATATCATGAATCTCGGACATTGCTCCGTCAGCGGTTTCAATTACCGAGATACCGTCGTTCGAGTTTTGTTTTGCAATACCGGTACCCGCAATCTGGCCGTTCATTCTTTTCGCCATGGCCAGACCCGCAGGGTTATCCTTAGCATAATTAATTTTTAGTCCGGATGAAAGTCTCTGAATAGATTTTGAAAGCGCATTATCGCTGTTTGTCAGAGTATTATTCGCAAGCATTGCGGATACATTATAGTTAATTCTCATGATGGCTCCTTTCAACAGACTGCAGGAAAAGTTTAGTCACCTGCAGTAAGATTCTTCTTTCAGATCCATCTGAATTAACAGCACCGGCATCCTTGCCTTTGCTTAGATTTTTATCTTTAAACGCGGATTTTTTATTTCCGCTCTCTTTGCTTATCACAGGTGTCTCTCCTATGGAAATGTTTTCAAGAAGAGCATCTGTTTTAAGAGATTCATCAAATATATCGGCAGTAATCTGCAAATTCTTAAGAGAGTTCTTATCGTTTTGAACGATATATCCTTCCAAATTTTCTCCGGATAATTCGAAAAACGCCTCTATATCTTCTTCGCCAATCTTTGTTGTAATCCTTACATTTGCATCATCACCCGACGACCTGAAAGACAAGCGCACCTTCAAAATATCATCGCCCATCTCCATGGGTATAATATAATCCCTGTCCGTCAAAGCATCATTTGTGTGCGCTATAGATACAGACAATCCCATTTGCCTGTGCGCCGATTGAAGTGCTTTTACATCGATATAACCCTTCGCATCTGTTGTGAGCTCTTCGGCGCTTTCCTCAAGCTCCGATACAGCGCTTTCATAATCTTCGTCGAAATTTCCCTGTGACATTTTTTCAAAAATAGAAGCTGCGGTATCTTTAACCTTTTTGGCTCCTTTTTCGTATTTAGAGAGCTCTTCGTAAAGATTGCTGTCAGAGGATAAAAGGTTATTGATGGCTATAAGATTCTCTGCATTTACAGAAGCATCGCTGTTTCTTAAAATGTTCGCAGCCTCAGGGTCCACTTTTGAGGCACTTCTGAGCTCTTCTGCCTCATTTGCCATTCGCTGAGCGCTGAATGCAGAAGAAATCTGCTCCGTAATGGTGGCTGCTGTTTTTATCAGATCCGATGTCCTGCCAAAATTCTCATCAAGCCTTATATCTATTCCCTTAATTCTCCTGGTCCTCGCAGCTGAAAGCAGATTGTTAAATCCCAGGCTCTCCTGTGCATTTAGCACTGTTCCCACTGCCGCATCATCATTTTTTTCAATCTGATGTATAAGTCTGTATATGCCTATATAAGATTCTCTCTCTTCAGGAGTAATATCATCCTGCATCTCGAGTCCGTATAGAAACTCGCTGTATGACTTGGCACTCATCTCATACCCGCCGGTCTGCTGAGTATCTAGGTAAGTGCTGAGTTCTGAAAAGCTCGTCTCCAAAGGATTTATACCGTCCCTTATCATTCCGATTACAGACTTCGGAGTCATTTTTTCGATGATATTTCTGACAACATTATCCGCCGCACTGACTTTGGAAATATTGTCCTGATTGATTTCCATGCTGTTATAGCCAAGGATTCTTACCGCTCTTAGATTATCTTCTGTCTCTTCTATTCCGAGTTCTTTTACAAGTCCGGATACGTTTGCAAAGGCTTTCTTTATATTGTCTCCAAGATCGGCTCTGGGCGCGGTCATCAGGGCTTCGTAGCTCTCACCGGCCTTGGCATAATCAAGCGTTAATCTCTGTCCCTCTGACCTAAATTCTGAAATATCCACACTCTGCAGAGTTCTCTGAGTAAACATTCCAAGGACTGCTACAGGTGCAGCCTTTATATCATCTACCGCATTTTCGGTTTCGTTTAAAAGGCGATAGTCCTCAACAGATTTTTCCAGATTGCCATCATTTTGGGGGAAGTACTTAACAGCAACCTCCCTCTCCGCGCTCTTAAGAGCTTCTACAAATTCTTCAATAGGCTTTGTGTCGATATAATAGTCGCTGGAAAGCAGCTTTATGTTTACCTCCGCAGTCATGGAAAGCCTTACTTCCTCAAGATATCTTCTCTGTCCGATTTTTTCTGCAGCTTCGTCACTGTTGTAATATGTCTCCAGAGCTACGGCCTTTGAGATGACAGACTGCTTTGATTCCTTATCCGAAACAATCGGAGCATCAATCGGCTTCTGCCCCTGAAGCACTGCCGTAGTAACTGTATTAATTATCGTCTCATCCGTAAGAGGAAATTTGATGGAATTTATATCTTCCAGTTTCTTCAATGTATCCTCATTTATCGGAAGTTCTTTATTTAAAAGCCAACCCGCATTTTCAATTGCGACCTTTTCGCCTTCGCCTTCAAATCCGGCTTCATTAACGACCTTCCTTATCTGGTCAAGCATTTTAGAGTTTGAAGGTAAGCTCAGATCAATACCTTTTTTCTCGCCATATCCCGCATTTATATTTGCACTGTTTTCGGACAAATATAAGCCCCAAAGGGAAGTTTCAAGATCGTTTCCGATCAGATATGCCTTTTCTTCATCAGTCGGATTTTCCAGAGATTTAGCCAGGCGCACCGCTTCGGATATCTCAGTGATATTTTCATCTGTAAAAGGAATGTCCGCTCCTTCATACGAGTTTTCTATGCCCCTTGCAAGAGTCTCGCTGCCTAGTGCGTTTGCAAGCTTTTCTGAGCTTAGTGAATCATTGTATCCCACGATTACATTTCCGGATTTTGCGACTTCCGCTTTTATTCTATCTAAGATAGTTACCGTTTCCTCGGGATCGGTTTTGTAAAGGTCAAAACCTTCCTCGCATGCTTTTGCATAGTCCTCGCCTGACATGGTGTTGGATAAAACTACCCTGTAATTTCTGTTTACGTCATTATCTATACTGCCGGCTTCATTTCTAAGGTCGGTTAAAGTTTTACCCATTCCCTTTTTATCGCCGGCATCCAATCCTATTTCCTGATGCGCAAAATTAACAGGAACTCCGATATCTACCCTGACGGCTGAGTCTTTATTCCTGCTCTTTACGGATTCCCTGTTTATATTTACGTTTTCACTTTTTACGTTGCTGTTTATATCATGATTAAAGCTTATTTTCATATATTACCTTCACCTTTATAAATCAAAAGAAAAAAAGATGAGCTGTTTCACTCATCTTTTATTTCGGTAAATTTTTAGTTTTTCTTAAGCCCTTTTATTATCCCGTTTCTTTCTGAATATGACTGCTGCCAGGAACGGTAAAAATACCCAGACCGGATATATATATCTCAGCTGAACCGTAGGCCCCAACAGTAGTGTTGCTATGTACATAACCGCCATAACTATCGGTAACAGAGCAGAATATTTTTTCCTGTACCAGCATATAAGTCCAAAATATATAAACACCCATATTACATGTCCTGATATGAACAAAAGCCCGACTACCGGTATGCTCTGTAATATGTTTTGCGAATTCATTTTTTCAAGAAGGCTGTATAAAGGCGGTATTATCGAGTCATGATATGCCCCAACCTCATACATATAGTCTGCCCAATCGGTCTGCACGTACCCATGTCCGTCTGACTCTTTACCGTACACCCAAAGGCACGATGTATCGCCAACATATAAATAACCTGCATTTTGTGCAAGAAATGCATTTATATACTCGTCCGGGTAATCTATTAAAAGCTTCAAATATGTGTGGATTGTTTGTTTCGGGAAATTCACCGCAAACCATGTATTTACATGCCGTTTTACAGGGTCGGAAATAAGCGGATCATAGTTTCTCCAAGCCTCATCCAGTATGAAATTATCTATAACTTCCATTTCTTCAGGGTCAATATCCTGAACATTGTATACCGTACACCTTGCAAGCTGTTGTACCGGTATGCTGAGCATCTCTCTTTGATCTTTTTGTGTAACATCCCACAGCTTGCCCACTGCAAAAACAAGCAAAACGGATATTACAAGTCCCGTTAGTGTTGTGATAAAGATTCGCAGATATAACAGATAGTCCCTCTTTCTTTTTGCTATCATCACAATAAGGGATATAAAAAGAACTGCCAGTACCGCAATCACTGCATATCTTGCATTATTTCTGAAGGCTATTGCCACAACCAAATAGAGAATGTAAAAAATATCTTCCTTATCAAGCTTTAGTTCCTCACGCTTTTTTAGGACAAAGAACATCATTAACATCATAGCAGGCAAATATGTCGCGGTAAAAAGTGCTGCCTTTGTGACCGACAGTCCCATAAATACGTTATACGGGAAAAGCGCTCCAAATCCGGTAAGAATCCAGTGCCAGATTTTTCCGCAATGTATTTTTTTTGCAAGATAAATGCAATATGCAAAAGAACCGGATAGACATACAAGCTGGAAAGCCACAAAAAAAGCTATTCCGCTGTTTATATTTCCAAGGCTTTCCCCGAGCTTTAAAAACAGTTCCAATAATCTCGTATGAAGCACCGGATGGTGATCGTTATATGCCCCCGACATAATCTGCTCTATCTGTATATAAGCGTCATACGAACATATACCCGGATAATAAGCCAAAAAGCCCGGTATGTATGATATCAGGATAATGAGCCACGAAACCGAAGCACTCGGAAGCGGCTCAGAGTCTTTATCGCCCAATGTCCTATAGCCTTCTATAAGCCAGCCGTCTTCATACTGCGCAAATACAGCTTCCTGGCGTTTGTCGATTCTCACTTTAAGAAGATAAGAAACAAGTATTCCGAGTCCGAACCCGGGTATTACGGAGGCAAAAAATAATATTATGCAAAATGGCGCATTCCAATCAAGCCTTGGATTTCTCGACAAAGCTACCCCGGCTATCTGGAAGGCGATAAATATTGAATTCACGATTGAGAAGAGGATTGCTCCTCTGTTTTTAAGAAGCTTCATTTACTACATTACCTTAAATCTGTTATAATACATGTTGCTATGAATAATAATAATTCACTTAAAACTAAATCATCCGTTCCCGGATTTTACCGTTTTGCCGATACCTTCGGCAAATGGTTTTTTATGTGTTTTTGCGCGTTTTTACTTTTGACAGCGCTTTTATCTACATCTTATATCAATGATATTATGACCCAAAAAGTTTTATTCAAATGGGACAATCCCATTCCAAACATTTTAGTGGGTGCTGTATTTATCTTAGGTTTTTCTCTGCTTGGCAAAGCCTTTAAGTCTAAAAGCAGGCTGCGCAATAATCTTTTTCTCTATGTAACTCTTGCGTGGATATTTGTATCAGGTGTAGCCCTCGCAATATTCGGAAGAAGCGTACCTGCGGCAGACGCTAAATCTGTTTTTGTTATGGCAGATATGGCTTCAAAGGGCGACCTTTCCTTTATAACCGGTTCCGATTCATATTTATCCTTTTATCCACACCAAATAGGGCTTGTCAGTTTTTATACTTTACCTTTATATATATGGAACAAAATCGGAATAAACATTTCTTCTCTGCATATATTTAAAATAGTAAACTGCCTTCTATGCTGCGGCGCCGTACTTTTCCAGTACCATACCATTAAAAATATTTTAAAAGATAAATCTTACGCAGACTATATATCTGTAATTTACCTTATATTGGCGGGCCTAAATGTCCCTCTTATATTCTACACATCTTTTGTTTACGGAGAAATCCCTGCGGTATTTGCCATTTCGGGATCAATGTATTTTTTGTCACGTATCATTTCGGATTTAGACTCTTTTACCGCTAAAGCATTTAACAAAAAAATACTTAAAACCGTTCTTCCAAAATCCTTAGCCTTTGTATTTTTTTCCGCATTGTCGGTGTTTATCAGAAAAAACTCGATGATATTTATTATCGCACTATCCATAGTCCTTGTCGTCGAAGTAATAAAATCAAAAAGACTGTTTTATATCCTTTTGCTTACAGTTACCGTAACCTGCGCTATAAACGTTTTACCGCTGACTGTAAAAATCTACGAAAACGCCTCCGGAAACAAGCTCCTCTCAGGTGTTACCGCCACCTCCTACTTTGCTATGGGAATGCAGGAATCAGACAGAGGATGTGGCTATTATAACGGATTTAATATTAATACTTACACCGAGAGCGGCTTTAATACAGATCTTGCAAACGAGGCCAGCCGTTTGGCCATTCTGGAAAGATTAGATTATTTTAAATCTAATCCCTCTTATGCTTTTAATTTCTATTTAAAAAAATATTTAGCGCAGTGGTCCGATGGAACATATTCTGTAAGGCAAGCCACCTGGGCAGAGTCCGGCGGAAGGCGCGATATCATTCAAAGCATTTATACCGGCGATCTCGGAAATGCGTTTGTTATATACTGTAATCTATATCAATTTGTTATATATCTTGGATGTTTCTTGTTTTTCCTTAAGTCAGTAATAAAAAGGAAGAGCGGCAAATCCGCGTATTCTTTTTACATACTTTTGGGAATAATCTTTACCTTTGGATGTTTTCTTTTCCATATGCTTTGGGAAGCAAATTCCAGATATATTTTCCCTTGCAGCGTATTTTTAATGCCCTATGCCGCCGCAGGATTTGCAAGTAATTTTCCAATGACTATAAAATCTCATAAAGATAAATAAAATAAGTATATCCGGACCGGTCAAATGCTTTGCACAGTTTATAACCTTTATCTTCGGCGTTTTTGATTTCTCCTGCAGACAATATGAATCTGCAGCCTAAATCTTTAAGCGCCGAAGTA
This sequence comes from Lachnospiraceae bacterium, assembly GCA_024684215.1. Taxonomy (GTDB): domain Bacteria; phylum Bacillota; class Clostridia; order Lachnospirales; family Lachnospiraceae; genus AC2028. The sequence continues at coordinate 15,459 of JAIKXH010000058.1, read as the reverse complement.
TTTAATTCCAAATCATCGTAATGCGCATGCTCGTATTTCGTCATCAGTCTAATTCCGTAATACTCCGAAGAAAGCAAATAGCATCTGTTTCCCCAGTTATCGAAATAGTCTTTATTATACGAATTCTTCGACAGCTCTTTTTCTATAACTCTTCTGAATTTATGCTTATAACTTAGCTCATAATTGTTTGAATAACCGTCTATGGTATAAAATCCGTTGTAAAAAGAGACCGATGGCTCGATTCCAAGACTTCCTACTCTGTATTCGCTCTGTTCCAGACCATAGTTTTCTTTTATATAATCCGCTACTTCCCTGAATTCGTCTTCACAGAAAAAAGCCTCCCACGTAAGCGCTGTAGATTCTTTTCTCACAAATTCCAGAGCATTTTCTTTAAAATCACTCTCTTTAAGGACATAGACCGCGGTTGGAATAAGACATACGATAAATAATATAAGTCCAATCTTAAATTTTTTAATTCCGTCTGTGAGCATGCAGCCTACAAGTGCCAGCACTGTGTACCATATAAACGGATATAGCCAATAAAATCTGTCGATTTGAAAGGCCTTCAGGGCACTGTCAGATGCGTTTAATGCGTTAACTACTTTATTTGTGTGCATCATTCCTGAAAATGCAGCTATCAACGCAGCCAGAAAAACTCCGGTAATAAGACAACCATAATACTTATTTACCTTTTTGACCGCTATAAATCCGATAAGCGCAAAGAAAGATATTGCAAATATGAAAATATGCAGGCTTGGAACCGCACTGCTGCCTTTTATAAACAATTCGGTAAATGTATTTACAAAGCCGCCCCCCGATAGAACCACTTCCGATTTGTGTGATAAAAATCCGGTTTCGGGCTTTATTATCTGCAATATAAGATTATAATTAAAAATCAAATATATTCCGGACAAAAGTACCAGTCCGCACCATGTCCTTATAATTCCGAATTTATCTGTTTTATTCTTCTTACTTGTTACAGTAAGGATTATCGCTGCTACCAGATAAAGCGCGCAAACAGCGTATCCACATAGAACAAATGACGAAAAGACCGCATATATCGCTATCATCACAAAGGATAAAACGTACATTATTTTGTGCGTTACCGTTTCACTGTCCTTCCCGATTCCGGATAATACAAGAAATGAAAAAGCTACCATCGGTATTCCCGATACGCTTATTCCATATACTGTAAAATAAGGCAAAAATGCGAATAAGACCGCACTGCAAAAGCTGATAAATCTTTTTTTGGTAAGTCTTACAAGCCACAAATACATTCCAACGAAGCTTATTAGCATTACAAAAAACTGATTTACCAAATATGCGTAAAGAGGGCTTAAGATGCTATAGAATAATACTGTTCCATATGAGGGTGGTGTAAGTGCCGCCTTTGGTATTCCACCTAAAAACTCCGGATAATCAGAGACTCCTCCAAACAGATATTTGCCTCCCAGCATGTAGGCAACAAGTTCTCCGTCCAACTGTTCATGTACATCTATTACACACTTTTCTCCCAATATAAAAAAAGGAAGATTCCCTATTATCACCAAGCATATACCGATCAAGGGAAATATCCACTTAGCAAAACAAGAAGGGTGATGAGATTTTAACCCATCACCCGGAATGCTTTTGCTTAATCCGGTTTTTAAATCATTTTCTTTAACCATCATATCCGAACAAGCTCTGTCAAACGAAAATATCAATCCCCTCTTTAATACTCAAATACAAGTGCTGTGTACGGCGGAACGTCTACCGTAAGCGAATATTTCTGATAACAACAAGGTTTCTTTTCCGACTGGATTTCAGTAGGAACCTTGTTACCCCAGCCTCCGTAAATCTCATCGTCAGAATTTAGAATAAGCTTGAATTTTTTGTACTTAGGAGCAGGAATCATATAATTCTCCCACTTGATAGGTGTCATATTAAGTACAAACAATAATTCTTTTGAGTCTTTCTCGGCTCTGCGGACCCATGTATAGATGCTCCTGTCGGCATCATCCGCATTCATCCACTCAAAGCCTTTCCAGCTGTTGTCTATTTCATACATGCAGGGATACTTTCTGTACATCAAAAGCAGATCCCTGACATATGCTTTCATACCGCGATTATTCTTTTCTCCGAGAAGGTACCAGTCAAGCTCCCTGGCTTCACTCCATTCTCTCTCCTGTCCGAAATCCTGACCCATGAAAAGAAGCTTTTTACCTTCGTGTCCAAACATGTACGTATATCCCACACGGAGATTTGCATACTTATCGACCTGGTAACCGGGCATCTTATTGACCATAGAGCACTTAAGATGTACCACCTCGTCATGAGACAAAGGCAAAATATAATTCTCGCTCTCATTATAGGTCATTGCAAATGTAAGAGCATGATGGTTGCCCTTGCGATATACCGGATCCAGCTTCATATATTCGCAAAAATCATGCATCCATCCCATATTCCATTTAAAGGTAAATCCGAGGCTTTCATCATCACCGATCTCGCCCGTAACATGAGGCCAAGCGGTTGATTCCTCCGCAATTGTCAAAAATCCGGGATAAGTTCCTCTCACAACAGAATTCAAATGATGGAAAAATGTTATGGCATCAAGGTTTTTGTTACCGCCAAATTTATTGGGCAGCCACTGTCCGTCTTTCTTGCCATAATCCAGATACAGCATGGATGCCACCGCATCCACTCTGATTCCGTCGACATGAAACTCTCTAAGCCAAAACAAAACATTGGCAATGAGGAAATTTGAAACCTCAGGCTTTGAATAGTTAAAAATCTTTGTTCCCCAATCGGGATGTTCTCCAAGCCTCGGGTCCGGATGCTCAAAAATGCACTGTCCGTCAAACTTTGAAAGGCCATGGGCATCTGTGGCAAAATGCGCAGGCACCCAGTCCAGTATTACTCCGATTCCGTTTTTGTGGAGTTCATTTACCAAATACATGAAATCCTTGGGAGTTCCGTATCTGGATGTGGGTGCATAATAACCCGTAACCTGATATCCCCAAGATCCGTCAAAGGGATGCTCTGCTATACCCATAAGTTCAATATGGGTATATTTCATTTCCTTTAAGTATTCGATAATTCTGTCTGCAAATTCACGATAATTATAAAATCCGTCCTCTGTTCCGTTCGGATGCTTCATAAATGAACCGATATGGCATTCATAAATAGCCATCGGCTGCTTATTGATTTCCTCAATGTTTCTGTTATCGCGCTCTCTGATCCACTTTTCGTCCTGCCACTCAAAGCCTTCCATATCAGCTACGACAGAAGCAGTTCCGGGGCGAAGCTCTCCCTCGTTTGCGTAAGGGTCTGCCTTGTAAAGCTTTTCTCCGTCCTCACTGTGAATCAAATATTTGTACAACTCACCCGGGCCTATTTCAGGCACAAACAATCCCCATATTCCTACAGGGCCAAGTTTTTTCATCGGATGAGAATCCTCGTTCCATCCGTTAAAATTACCTATTACGTGTACAGCCTCCGCATTTGGCGCCCAAACTGCAAAGTAAACTCCCTTTAAACCCTTTTCGACAGATATATGAGCTCCAAGCTTTTTATATATCTCATAATGAGTTCCGTTTCCGAAAAGATATTGATCGTCAGCGGAGATCTCCACCTTTACGGGCTTTGGCGTTTTAACGGCTTTTGCACTTTCAGACTTAGCGGATTTAACAGTCTTTGGTTTAGTCTGTTTTACTTCTTTTGCACTAACAGTTCCCTTTGTTCTTGCCATACTTATCCCCTTTACAGATTAACCGAAATCCTTTTCTCCAAGGATTATCATATCTTCATCGTCATAGCGTTTGCCAAGAAGTACATCAAAGAAATGCTTTGCATTCTTCTTTTTGACATTACTTATAGCATTGTCAACTATGTCTTTGACTTCAACTATATTAACCGAGTGTGTGGCTGTCTGCCTTAAAGTAATCTGTGTATGAAGCGCCAACATACCCATTTCATCAATGGAGTATTCCTTCTCATATGCGTATTTAACCGCAAAACTTGCAAGCTGATCCGCACTCAAAGGTTTTAAGTTCATTCTCACCGTAAACAAATCTTTAAGCTTTGGTGTACGGCTTAACAGTTTTTCTATATTTCTTTCAGTGTCAATAAGCGTAACAATAATTCCCAGATTTTCCTGATCAAGGCTCTTGTATAAATCATAAGCCGTGTCGGTTGACATCTTTCCGGCCTTTTCGATGATAAGTCCGCCGTTTGCAAGCTGTTTTACAACTGTTGCCATTTTTTTATTGTTGAGCTTATCTCCGCCTATTCTTGCTACTTTACCGGAGAAATTACTGTCGGTTTGTTTAATGTCCTTCATTATGGCGGTTGCCAAATCCGAAGTATCATTTCCGTCTCCGCCGGTAAGAATTATATTTCCTGAGTAAGACGCCATGCTGGTTCCGTCAAGGATGGCTACAAGCTGCTTTCTGGCCGATTTGCTCTGGATATATGGACCAAAGAGCTCATTTTCTTCCTTTGTAAGTTCCCTTACAAATTCATTATCATCCTCTTCTTCAGAAATCGGCGCACTCTTTTTCGATTCCTCAAGCTTTCTTTCGTAAAACTCTTTGGTGCGATTCTCTATAGGAATCTGAGGAGTCTCTCTGTTAGGATAAATATCGAATACATCGGACTCGTATTCACCGTCCTCTGTATACGTATCGTCTCCTTCCTCATCGCTTTGCTCTATATCTTCCGCTGCGCTATCGGAAATTTCAGCCTCGGCCTCTTCCGGTGCCTCTTCTGATACATCTTCTACGGTTTCTTCAGCAGGCTCTTCAGCGATATCTTCAGCAGCCTCTTCTGCTTCTTCATCAAAGGTTTCTTCAGATTCACTTCCCTCTAAATCGTATGTTTCTGATTCATAAGTTTCCGATTCATAACCTTCCGACTCGTAAATTTCAGGCTCATAGGTTTCAGTTTCATAAGCCTCAGTATCATAAGACTCCGCTTCGTAGTCTTCTGTCTCGAAGCTCTCAGCCTCATAATTCTCTGTCTCGGAGTCTTCCGCATCGCTGTCAAAGCTTTCTTTTACTTCTTCTAACTCCTCAACTCCGTCGTCCTCAGAGCTGTATTCGTATGTTTCCTCTGCTGCATCTATATCGGATGCATCGGCACTCTCCTGAATCCTTTCATCAAGCGAGGCATCGATAGATGTGTCAATAGAAGCGTCAGCGGAGGCGTCAATAGACGTGTCAATAGAAGCGTCAATTACCGCGCCGCCTGCTGCAGCAGCTCCTGCGATTACTCCCGCTGCCGCTACAGCTGCTCCGGCTATTCCCGCGGTTTCCGCAGTCACCTCTTCAGCCTCTGTAGCCACACCGTCTACTGCCTGTGTATCCTCACTTTCTATGTCTGCAACTTCTGCCTCCGCGGTAGCCTCTTCGTCCATCATGGCCGCAACTTCGGCACCCATAGCTTCATTATCGGGCACATATGTATTTATTACGATATCGCCGCTGTCCAATCCACCGGTTTTTACGCGGTTTCTTTCATCTGCCTCTTTTTGAAGAGTTTCAAGGACACCGTTAAGCGCTGCAGCTTCAAACTCATCAAAGAGTTCGCCGGTCTGCTGTTTAATCTGCTCATGATATTGCTTGCGGTTAAGTTCTTCGTGCTCTCGCTTCATGCGAGCCCACTCAGCCATTACATCGTTTATGTTGAGCTGTCCTGTAATCTGTTTGTCCGAAAGCGGAGCCTCCGGAACAACAAATCTGATCTGTCCGTCGCCTTCCTGTGACAGTACGGTCGCAATCTGCTCGGGAGGCTGAGCCACCATGGCTTCTTCGCGAATCTCCTCGCTGATTTCCTCAGTGCCGTCAAAGGACCCGGCATTCATTTCATTTACCGCGTCCGAATCAATATTTACGGTATCATACACATACATAGGTCCGAGTATGGACTTTGTAATTTCTTCTTTTGTGGGCTCGGAAGATGTCTTTTCTGCCGGCGCGCTCTCGTCATCTGCAGAGTTTTCCTCGCGTAATCTGTCGGCCACTGCCCCTAAATACTGGGTGTAATCTGCTGAAGGTTCCTCATCGAAGTTATTCTCTGATATTTCTTCCTCAACCGCTTTATCCCATGCATGAGGGTCGAAGTCAATATGAGGCGGCATTTCATCATCCTCGGAACCGGGAATCTCCTTTGTATCCGACTCGAGGACAGTTTTTTCATCAAATCCGACCAGTTTCTTGGTATTCGCTTTTACAAGGAAGCCGCCTTCTCCAACCTGAGGCATTACCTGGGTTACGCCATTGTCCATAACCTGTTGAACGCCCTGTGCAAGAGCCTGCTGAAGATTGATGGTATTATATGCTCCTACGTCAACAGTCTTAACATTTATCTCGGGTTCGGGAACGTTTCCTTTGTATACCTGGGTATGTCCGAGAGACAGCGCAACAGCCTCATCCATGGGAGTGACTTCGGAAATCTGTGAAGCTGCTCCGGGATATACGTCCGGCATAACTTTAGTCTCACCATTGTCACCTGACATGGCATTAGAGTTTCTCTTTCCTTCCCATCTGCTGTCGGAAACAACCGAGTCAATTCGATGATTATACAGCTCCTGCTGCTTCTCATCGAGGGGCTGGTGAAGCATCTTTAGCTCCATAGCCATATCTACATACTTGCCCTCACCAAACCAACTGATAAGCTCGTCACACTCTTCAACGCATTTTGTGGCAAGTCCGACTCTGTGATAGAGGTAAGCAAGGGTATAAGCCCACTTTTCTCTGTAATCACGCTTTTTAATCTCTTCGAGTACTTCGATTCTTTCCTCCAAAGAGACTTCCTGCGCAACATATACTTTGTACTGGAGAATATATCTGCGAATATCGTTTCCGGCAACCTGACAAAATTCCTTGTAGGTAGAGATGGCCCTTATAGTGTCACCGGTACTCAAATACAATTCGCATAGCGAATACAGAATATCTTTTCCGCCGGGATATCTGTCATATGCGAGCTGTAAAAGCTCGATTGCATCCTCATAGCGTTTATTTATTTTATAAAGGTCGCTGATGGTACACAAAAAAGTAGACTTTTTAACTCTACTCCAATCTATCGTATCAGCGATTTCTGCTGCCTTTTCATATTGATTATCGGCGATCAGGTCTCGGATTTCCTGAGCCCTGACTTTATACTCATATTTGTCCATGTATAAAAACCTCGGTCAAACCACAATATATGTCCCCATAATTAGGTTCATTGTACCATAAATTGTATATAGCTGTCTATATTTCGAGGGTATTTGATAAAAAAATATTACAAAATTATGACATAATGAAAAGTCCGAAAAAAAGCGGTTCGAACTACCTGATTATAGTCCGAACCGCCTGATTAAACCTTCTAATAGATTTTTAGTACTTTTAAATTATTTTGATTTAAAATATGAGATTGCTCAGCTCGGCAAACTGCTCGAGTGTAAGTGCCTCCCCACGTATAGTTTCCGGCAGATTCATCTTGGCAAGTGCCGCAGCGACCTGCTCCTTCGACAAATTTAGCTCGCCTGCATTCGTAAGGCCGTTTACGAGGGTTTTTCTCCGTTGATTAAAGGATGCTCTTATTATCATAAACATCTTCTTTTCATCATTTACCTGCACCGGAGACTCGGGATATCTGGTAAGTCTGATGACAGCACTTCCAACATTGGGTCTGGGCATAAAGCAATTGGGCGGTACATTAGCCACAATCTCAGGCTTTGCATAAAACTGAACTGCGAGAGAAAGTGCTCCGTAATCCTTAGTTCCCGGTCCTACCTGCATGCGATCCGCCACCTCTTTTTGAACCATAATGGTAATATTTTCAAGAGGTACCTTGCTTTCAAACAGCCCCATGATTATGGGCGTCGTAATATAATAAGGCAGATTTGCCACGACCTTTATAGGCTTTCCGCCGTTTTTCTCCTCGGCCAGCGCGGCGATATCAACTTTTAGGATATCCTCATTCAAAATCGTCACATTGTCATATTCAGAGAGAGTCTCCTCCAAAATCGGTATTAGGTTTTTGTCGATTTCAACCGCAATAACCTCCCTTGCAGCCTCTGCGAGATACTGCGTCATTGTTCCGATTCCGGGCCCGATTTCCAAAACCAGGTCGTCCTTTGTGACGCCTGCTGCCGCAACGATTTTGTCAAGCACATGCGTATCGATCAAAAAATTTTGACCGAATTTTTTTTGAAACCTGAATCCGTGCTTTTGAATTATCTCTATAGTGTTCTTGGGATTTCCTAAATTTGCCATCCGTAATTTCTGACCTTTTGTGTTATTTACCCAAAACCGCCTACTCGGCCTTTCCGCTTGATTCATCGGCTGCGGAAGCTCCCTCGGCTTTAAGTTGCTCCCTCAGTCTCAGTTGCTTCCTCGGTTTTACCGGTCTCTTCGGCCTCATCTTCCTTTAAGTCTTCCGGGGTTTTGTGGAATATTGTAACAGTATACTCATTTACGGTACAAATGTCCATATTTCCCGCATCCTGAATATAATACTTTCCGGTTATATCATTGACATCACCGATTTTGAGTTCATACGAGCCATCGGCGGAAGTCCACTTAACCGTGTCATATCCGCTCGAAAGTCCGTATTGTTCATAATCGCTCACGTCAGTTAGTATTGTACCATACTCGATGCTTCCAAGGCTATTGATCATAAGTGAAATCATTGATTCTTTCATATCCATGGATTCATCTCCAAGATAAACCCACTCTTCACCCACTTTTTTAAAGCTGTATTCGCTACCGTTATAGGTATAGGAAAAGTCAGTAATACTCTCGGTGTCGGCTGATAAGTATACTTTTTCTTCTGTTTCGGAAGCTTTGTTTTGCTCTGCCTTATTTATTGCGGTGAGTATAAAATATGCTGCGACAAGGACTGCAAGCACTATCCCCATTATAATTATTCTTTTGGTCTGCTTTTTGACAATTGCTCTGTCCTCGTCACTTAAAGTAACTTTTTGCATATTAAAGTCTCCTTCTTCTGGCCCATATTACGATTCCCGCAACTATTAGAGTGATGGGTACTATAATCATGGATATCGCCGCAGCTACCAAAATATCCATTGTGGTGGTTGACAAATATCCGAGATCAAAACTCTTTACCGGAATAGATACTGCATTTTCCTTGTCTGCATATCTGCCCACGGTGCTTACAAACACTTTTCTGTTAGCGTTACTTACCATACTGTCGGCAGCTTCCGTAAACATTGTCGCAGTCGAATATACAACCATTTCTGCGCTCACACCGTCTGAAATACTCTTCACGGCGTTTACACCGATTGCAAAAGGACCTTCAACGTCTCCTTCTTTTCTGTCCTCTGTGGTCATAGAAGTATAGTCTTCTCTGAGAAAAGCAGATTCTGTCGAACTTAAGAAAATCTCCGTTGAGATTTCTTCATTTGACTCATCCAGCACCTTCACACCCATATTGTACGGAACAAACAAATTATATCCAGCCCCGTATACATCTGCTGTAAAGTCAGAATAACCAATGGTTGGAACTTGATACATTTTTGAACCATAGAAATGATTAGCATCCTCTTCAAGCACCAGACCGGGAATCAAATCAAGGTTCATATAATTCATTAGTTTATCAAGGTTTGTAAGATTATCATCGGTAAGGCTTAAAGTAAGTACTACCTTTCCGCCGCCGTCTAAATAAGCAATAATTTTGTTTAAATCATCCTCTGATAAATCACCGGTCGGACCGTTAATATAGAGACATGCCGCAGTTTCGGGAACGCTTTCTACGCTCATCAGATTAATGGTTTCATACTCTATATTTGCCTTTGAAAGCGCCGTCTGATAAGCTTCGTCAAGCGCGGTTTCACCATGTCCTTCGGTAAAGTAAATAACCGGCATATCTTCGGACAAACAATAGTCTATCGCGGATGTGATCTGACCTTCCGCATCATATCCGGTCACTTCACTGGTGGTAGAGTACGTAGTATAGTCCATGCTGTAGGACTGCTCATAAAGGTCGTTGTAGTCTATTACTTTACTTCTAAGAGAGCTTTCGACTATAATGCTTCCCGATGAAGGCGCTTTTGTTGAATATTTAGCATAAAATCTGGGACTCACCTGAGGGTCCACATAGCTAACTTTGATTTTATCGGACAAAGACTCGTATCCCCTTAATGTCTTTGAAACTGTCTCATCATATCCCTTTTCGCCTGAAAGCACATATATATTTATTTCGTCCTCTATTTCGGAAACAAAGTTCTTTGTCTCGTCGGTAAGAGTGTACATTTTATTGTATGTAAGGTCAAAAAGCGTGTATTTTTCATTGACCTTGGTTGCTCCGATATTTATAAAGACAAATATTGCAATTGCTATCACAATGCCGGCTGCGCTGTATGCGGTCAGCGTAAAACGCTTTGCGGATACGCTAAAGCGTCTTTTTTGTATGGACTGCACCGTTAAGAAAAGGAATAAAACCGTGAGTGAAACAAAATATAAAACAGCCTTTAGATCCAGCGTTCCGTTTAAAAAAGCATCAAATCTTGACGATAGGTCGTAAAAGCCCAGGATCTTCGTCACGATATTTCCGCTCTGAGAGATTAATGAGCACAGCGAGGACATCATATATCCCAAAAACAGAGCCACAAAAGAAATTGCAGCCGCTATTATCTGATTTTCAAACAGGGATGAAATAAATGTTCCTATGGCAATTCCCGCTGCTCCGAACAGAAAATAACCAAGTACCGACAAGTAGCTCTCACCCCAGGCTATGCTTCCAAACCTGCTCATAATCACGGGAAGGATCATGCTTACTATGCAGGGAATGGCAAAAACGCTGAGAGCTGCCAGATATTTTGCTACTACAACCTTCCAAACACTGACAGGCGCCGTCAAAATCAGCTGATCTGTTTTGTTTTTCCTCTCCTCTGCTATCATCCTCATTGTCAAAATAGGAATTGTGATGATAAGTAAGATACTGCACCCTGAAATCGCATATTGAAAATAAGGATAATCGTAGTACATGTTGTAGACAACAAAATACATTCCAATCAAAAACAGATTGGCCGCAACTATAAGAAAGCCTATCACCGTATGAAGATAAGCTTTTAATTCACGCTTATAAATAGCAAACATTTATTTATCCTCCTTTACAGTTTCATTATTATCTGTAAGCTCAAGGAATATATCTTCAAGCGATTTCTCTTTTCTCTCCATGCCGATTACTGCTATCTTATTTTCGGCGAGCTTAAGAGACACCTTTTCTCGAAGATCCTCTCCGCCTGCGGAGGATACTGTTATTTTCCTGTTACCGGACTCATCAAGGCCGCAGTCTGTAATCTCAGCCTCGGCAGATATATCTTTCAAAATATCTGCGGCACTGTCACTGCTTCCTAATAATGTTATCTCAATCTCCACTGAGCCGCCCATCATTTTTTTGAGTTCTTCCGGGGATCCGTCAGCAACCAGTTTGCCTTTAGACAGTATCAAAATATGGTCACATACTGCGCTTACCTCTGACAGAATATGAGAACTGAGTATAACGGTATGATCTTTTCCGAGTTCCTTAATTAGGTCTCTTACTTCCGTTATCTGTTTGGGGTCAAGGCCTACAGATGGCTCATCAAAAATAAGAACATCCGGGTTTCCCAATATAGCCTGGGCCATTCCGACTCTTTGCCTATATCCTTTAGAGAGATTTCTGATCAGTCTGTTCTCCATATCGAGGATATCGGTCTTTTCCATAACCTCTTTTACTTTAGCTTTTCTCTCTGACTTATTTACTTTTTTAAGCTCTGCCACAAAATCAAGATACTCTCTGACCGTCATTTCCGAGTAGAGCGGAGGCATCTCAGGTAAATAGCCTACCTTCGCTTTCGCTTTTTCCGGATCGCTCAAAATGCTGATTCCGTCAATTGTGACACTCCCGTCAGTAGATGCAAGATAACCGGTGATTATATTCATTGTAGTGGATTTTCCGGCTCCGTTAGGTCCTAAAAATCCGTAAATCTGCCCTTTTTCTATCTTAAAAGAAAGATTATCCACAGCCACATGATTTCCGTATTTCTTTGTAAGATTTTTAACTTCTATCATTATTACATTCCTCCTGGAATTACCATTTTGAACTTTTACTGCGATAAAAAAGTGGAAATATTGTGAAAATTCTGTGAACGTTTCCGATTTTTGTGATGCTTTATAATTTATTTACTATTCTTTCTTAAATTTATTGCGTTTCTTTTTTGTAAACCTTTATAAACCCTAATTTGCAATTCTTATTGTTAGTTCCCCTCATTCCATGAGAGTCTGTGCAAATGTCCGGTCTCTTCAAGCCCCTCAAAGTTTTGCTGGCGTAAAGCTTCATACAAAACTATTGCAACCGAATTGGAAAGGTTCAAAGACCTTATCTCCGGCCCCATGGGAATTCTAATGCAGTGCTCCTCATCCGCTACGAGAAACTCCTCGGGAATTCCTGCGCTTTCGCGTCCAAACATAATATAATCATCTTTTCCGAATTTAACATCGGTATAGCTTCTTTTTGCCTTGGTCGTAGCCATCCATACAACCGCTCCGGGATGCTTTTCCCTAAAATCGTCATAGTTAATGTACCTTGTCACATCAAGCTTTTCCCAATAATCCATTCCCGCTCTTTTTAATTCTTTTTCATTTATCCTAAATCCCAAAGGCTCTATGAGATGTAACGATGTATTGGTCGCTACACAAGTCCTTCCTATATTTCCTGTATTTGCGGGTATTTCGGGTTGGTGTAAAATAATATGCATATATTTCTCCTTTATGCCGGGTTAAAATACTTAACTGACCGTATTTTCCGTCAGAATTTTTTTTAATACAAAATTCTTAAATGTAAAAAGGAGCAGGTTTCCCTGCTCCGTACGCTCCCTGCGAGAATCGAACTCACAACTGACCCTTAGGAGGGGCCCGTTATATCCATTTAACTAAGGAAGCCTGTTTCCGATTTTACATCAATTAGCCGGTAAATACTAGATTAAATCGTCCGGATAATTGATGTTGCCCTGAAGCCAGATGACTCCCTTGAATCTTCTGCCTACCTGCGGCTCACCAAACAAATCTATTATATTGATGGCCACATCAAATGTCAAATCATTACAGCAAATTGTAAGGACATATATTTTCTCATCGGTAATATGATTTGTAACCAGTTTGTAGGCAACAATATCGCCGATAACCGAGTACTGATCGCACTCCACGCCGTAAGGCATAAAACTGGTATCCACTATGGAATAAACATCTTCATTTTTTACCCTTTTGGATATCATGTTATAGGTATCCATATCTTCGAGAGTCAGCGTTTCTATTGCTTCCTCATCCCCGTTTTTTGCTGCGGCAAGAAGCTTAGCCCTGTCAGTTGCATCTGTAGGATTGTTTTCTTTTTCATCAGCCTTGCAAATAGGGATCATAACCGAGCCCTTTACGGAAAGGCCGGAAAAGGTCACAGAGGTACCCTTTATAGGGAGTTTCCCCCCGGAAAGAGCCTTGATATACGGAATTTTATTTTTTAAATAAAAAATAATGGAAATACCAACTTTTACATCATCGCATACGCCCGCGTATGAGTCTTCCGATGCATGCTTTTCAACGGATATGTCTTCATAAGAAGTCACTCCGGTTCCGTCAAGGTAGGGAAAATAATAGTCTAAATGAAACTTATCCTCTTCATCAAAATTTCCTGAAGCGGTGATTCCCATACCGTCTGCGTACTCTCTCGAAAACTCTGCTGCCATGGTTTCCTCATCAACCAAGGTATATCCTCGCTTTTCAGCTTTTCTGATGCAGTCAAGTACGATTTCCTGTATTTCTTTTCTGGATTTATTAGAGAACCCTATCGCTCTCAGATATTTGTGCACTGCTTTGCTCCTTCTTTTTAGCCTCTGACTCTTCTTTACTGATCTCCACAATTGCTTTGTACAGAAGAATCATTATAAAGATTCCGACAAATAAAAGCAAGCCCCCAAATATAGCAAGAAGAAGGGATATCTTACCCTTATTATCCGGGGCAGCCATATCCCATCCTAAGTAAAAGCCTTCAATGAGGCCGGCAAGAAACATGCCGCCCCCACAGACTGTAAATATTGTTTGAATTGCCATCCCTACGGGAAGTAATCGTTTTCTATCCATAGATTATTTAATGGGAAGAACCTTGTCCTTGCCACCCATATAAGGTCTGAGAGCAACAGGGATATTGATGCTGCCGTCCTCATTAACATTATTCTCCAAAAGTGCGATAAGTCCTCTGGGAGTAGCAAGTACGGTGTTGTTAAGAGTATGAACCAGATAATTGCCGTTCTCGCCTCTGGTACGGATACCGAGTCTTCTTGCCTGAGCATCTCCGAGGGTTGAGCATGATCCAACCTCGAAATACTTCTGCTGACGAGGGCTCCATGCCTCTACATCGCAGGACTTAACCTTAAGATCTGCCAAATCTCCCGAGCAGCACTCCAAAGTGCGTACGGGAATATCTAGGCTTCTGAAAAATTCAACGGTATATGACCACATCTTGTTGTACCAGTCCATTGACTCTTCGGGCTTGCAAAGTACAACCATCTCCTGCTTCTCAAACTGATGAACACGATAAACTCCGCGCTCCTCGATTCCGTGTGAACCTACCTCTTTTCTAAAGCAAGGAGAGTATGAAGTCATTGTGATGGGAAGTTGTGATTCTTCAACAAGCTGTCCCTTAAAGCGACCTATCATAGAGTGCTCTGAAGTACCGATAAGGTAGAGGTCCTCACCCTCAATCTTGTACATCATTGCTTCCATCTCGGCAAAGCTCATTACTCCGTTTACAACGCTTGAACGGATCATGAAAGGAGGCACACAATATGTAAATCCCTTGTCAATCATGAAATCTCTTGCATAACTGATCATTGCGGAATGAAGTCTTGCTGCATCACCGATAAGATAATAGAAACCGTTTCCGCTGGTTCTTCCTGCGGCATCCTTGTCAAGGCCGCCGATCTTGTCGAGAATATCTGCATGATAGGGAACCTCAAATGAAGGAACTACGGGATCTCCGAACTTTTCAATCTCAACATTCTCGCTGTCATCCTTTCCGATAGGGACGGACTCATCGATAATGTTGGGGATCTTCATCATGATGGAGGTAACCTTCTCCTGAAGCGCGGGCTGAGCCTCTTCAAGTTCTGCAAGTCTCTTTGCGTTTGCTGCAACCTGAGCCTTGAGCTTTTCAGCCTCCTCCTTTTTACCCTGTGCCATCATAGCGCCGATTTCCTTGGAAATCTTGTTCTTGGCGTTACGTAAATCGTCGCCTTCCTGCTGGGTTTTTCTAAGTTCCTTGTCAAGCTCTATAACCTCATCAACTAAAGGAAGCTTCTCATCCTGAAACTTCTTTTTAATATTTTCCTTTACCACTTCAGGATTTTCACGTAAAAACTTAATATCGATCATTGCTTCTCCATTCCCGGCCAAAGGCCGCCAGGGTCCCGGTCGGGCCCTATCCATATTCCTAATTTTAAAA